>DUKM01000008.1:1038-1441 GCA_013329255.1 Candidatus Poseidoniaceae archaeon
CCCGATCTCTTCCAAAGTTGCGAGTTCTCCCATCAAACAATCCGAGTTGACAATCGTTGGGACACCGTACGATGCGGCATCAAACATCTTGACGGGCAGAGCGCCGTTCAGGATGTTACCTCGGTGCGGCGGATACAGTGCATACATCACATCAACGTCTTGCATCAAAGTTGGAAGCGTTTCGTTCGTGAATGAGCCGCTAAGGTTCAAGTGGATTCCGAGTCGGCTTGATGCCGACAAAAGGTGGGTGTGAACGTCCTCCACAGCGGTTCCATCTCCGGCTATTTTGAGCGAGGGGCGTTGTTCAGGAGCGATGAGTTCAATGGCAGCGGTCAGAAGTTGAAAACTTTCGATTTCCCTCACTCGACCGATGTAGGCAACCGTCCAACCGCCCTCTTTGGCT
>DUKM01000008.1:1808-5710 GCA_013329255.1 Candidatus Poseidoniaceae archaeon
TAATGCCGTTGTTGGCTAAGTATTCTTTGAATCCCGAATGAACACCACCTGCCAATGAACCGGAACTGGTGATGACCAAGTCGGCCCTTTTAGCCCCATCAAGGGCCTTGCGTTCCATTCGCTTTGCTATCAAGCGACGAGGCAATGAGTTTGGCTTCCCCATCAGCGCCCAAGTGTGTTGCAAATCATGCATGTCATAGATCAGTTTGCATCCGGTTTGTCGTGCCATCTTCACGCCGATGGAAAGCGTGTCTGCATCGTGGCAATACACGCATTCTGGAGGTTTGGCTTGAAGCGTGGAAAGAACGACCTTGGAAAACGCCCGAAGGCCTCGAACCGTCGCCAATTTTGCACCATAGGGGTACAAGCCGATGTGATACCTCATGATGCGCACCCCGTTGACCATCTCGCTCATCGGAGCATCTTGCGTTCTGTCAAAGGCGTGGATGGTGACGGTGTGTCCTTTTTGGCCCAAAAGTTCGGCGCTTCGCATCACCCTTGGGTCAGGTGCGCAGGCGTTTGTCACCACCATCGCAACGCTCGCCATGCTTGTTCCATGAGCGGTGAGAACATGAGGTATTCGGCGTTCGATTCCCAGCGGGTCAAAGGGCCATGATTATCACCGTTACGCGGTCTGTTTATACTACACCCGAGATTGAGGAGTTATTGCTATGGTTGACCAACTGCCAAATCTGGGCCGAGAGGCCGAAATGCTTGCCACTATGGGGATGTCTTCCATGGACGATTTATTTTCCGATGTTCCCGATGAAGTTCGGATTCAAGGATTGCTCCCTCTTCCCGATCCGCAATCCGAAGAAGAGATCATTGCTGACGCTCGACGTCTGCTTGGTTCGAACGTTGCTTTGGGCCAACGCGTCTCGTTTTTGGGTGCTGGACTTTACAGAAATTATGTCCCCGCAGCCGTCTTCCAACTGATCACTCGCGGTGAATTTTTGACCTCTTACACTCCTTACCAACCGGAAGTTAGCCAAGGAATGCTGCAAGCCATGTGGGAGTTTCAAACCCTCATTTCAGAACTTGTCGGCTTGCCAATCGCCAACCTCTCGCTTTACGATGGTTCAACAGCAGCGGCTGAAGCCATCACGTGTTGCGTTCGGGTCCACACTCGAAAAGCAACTCAGAAGGACACGGTGTACGTTTCCGAACTGACGCCTCCAGACCGCATGTCGGTGATTGAAAACTACTGCCAAGGAGCGGAAATAAAAATCAACATGCTCCGTCACAACCCTGACGGCACGGTGATGCTGTCTTCTGCACAGGACGCAGCGGGTTCATGTGGTGTTTATGTTGAACAACCAAACCCCATTGGTGTTCTTGACGGTGGCTTGCCTCTGCTCAAGGAAATCATCGGCCAAAACACCGCTTTGATCGTTGCAGTTCAACCAGTTTCCCTCGGCCTTGTTGAGGCGCCTGGTGCCTACGGTGCTGACATTGTTGTTGGTGAAGGCCAACCGCTTGGCAGCCCAATCACCGGAGGTGGACCAATTTACGGCATCTTCGCATGCAGCAAACCATACCTTCGATTGATGCCGGGCAGAATCGTTGGGCGCAGCATTGACGTTGATGGAAAAGAGGCATATTGCCTCACGCTTTCGACGCGGGAACAACACATTCGGCGGCATCGAGCAACTTCCAACATCTGCACCAATGAAACCCTCATCGCCTTGATGGGTGCCATGCATATGTCACTTTTAGGCCCTGAAGGCCTTCGTGACCTTGCGGTGCGAAACATGGCAGCATGCACGCTTGGAAAGCAAAAACTCTCTGCAATCAAAGGCGTTCATTTGCCGCACGCTTCGAGCCATCACTTCCAAGAGTTTGTCCTTGAGTTGCCAGGCAAGGCAAGCGAATGCCTTTCCTACCTCGACGGCGTTGGCATCGTTGGCGGTTTCGATCTGCATCGATGGTACCCTGCTCAACCCAATTGGCTGCTCGTATCCTTCACAGACCAAACCAAATCCAACGAGATTGAGTTGCTTGCGGCTCACCTCGAAGTGTGGGTTGCCAGTCAGGGGGTGACCGCATGAGTCACTTGTTTGATCACCACGGTGCTTCGGGCAAAGGCTACTCGCAACCTGCTCCGGTGCTGCCAGCATCTGAATTGAGTCTACCAGATACACTGGTCCGTAAGCAAGCACCTCGCTGGCCACGTATCTCAGAGCCAGAAATGGTTCGCCACTACACGTGGTTGTCAAAGCGAAACTTTGGCATTGACACAGGTTTCTATCCGCTCGGTTCGTGCACCATGAAGCACAACCCTCGCGTGAACGAAGTGATTGCCCAGTTGCCTGGCATTGCCGACATCCACCCACATCAACCCGAACATCACCTGCAGGGCTTGCTTTCAATCTACCATGAAATGCAATACATGCTTGAGGTCTGCGCTGGTATGGATCAGGTGACCTTGCAACCCGTTGCTGGAGCACAAGGTGAATTCACCGCTGTGCGATGCATTCAGGAATACTTCCGTTTGCGCGGTGAAGACCAACGAACCAAGGTCATCGTTCCGGATTCCGCTCACGGCACGAACCCAGCAAGCGCTGCCATGTGTGGCTTTGAGATTGTAGAAATACCAAGCCGAGTCGACGGGCGAATCGATCTTGATGCACTCCGAGCTGTCGCTGATGAAACCACCGCGGTGATGATGATCACCAATCCTAACACGCTCGGGTTGTTTGAAGCAGATATTTTGGAAGCCACTTCCATTGTTCATGACGTGGGCGGCCAAATGTACTACGATGGTGCAAACTTCAACGCCATCTTGGGGATTACTTCACCCGGTTTAATGGGCTTCGATGCGGTTCACTTCAACCTTCACAAGACGTTCAGTCAACCGCACGGAGGCGGTGGGCCTGGATCTGGTCCAATCGGTGTCAAGGCTCACCTCGCTGATTTCTTGCCCGGTCCAATTGTCAAGAAACGCCCCATCGTGGGCGATGAAGCAAAGCACGCCGTTGATGACATGTGGTTCGGTTGGTATCAGCCAACGCACAGCATCGGCAAGGTTCAGCAGTGGCACGGCAATGCCGGAGCAATTATTCGTTGCTGGGCGTACTATCGCCGCTATGGAAACGGTTTGAAAACGATGTCAGAGCATGCGGTGTTGAACGCAAATTACCTTCGACATGTCTTGCATCGAGAAGCTGAAGCGGCAGGTGTTGGTGACATGATTGTTGACGGTGCTGAGACAAAAGTGGCCAAGCACGAGTTCACGATTTCACTTGAACCAGCCAAGGAACGCCACGGGATTTCAGCCATGGACATCGCCAAGGGACTGCTCGATATGGGCTACATGGCTCCAACGGTTTACTTCCCGCTTGTCGTACCTGAATGCATGATGATCGAGCCAACAGAAACTGAGAGCAAAGAAACGCTTGATACCTTCGCAATTGATTTCGCAAAGGTGCTGCAAGTTGACGCTGAAACTTTGCACGCTGCTCCCATCACCACACCGGTTCGCCGAGTCGATGAGGTCTATGCTGCACGAAATTTGTGCCTGCGCCACCCTTACGACGACGAGTGAACTGACGAGCGAATGCGTAAATACGCCGAGCGGTTGGCAGTGGTATGGAACTGCGTGAATTCTCCAAGCGAGGATGGACACGCGTCAAGCTGGAGTCACGAGCATCGGTTGCCTTGTTTCCAATGGCGTGGGGTTTGTTGCCACTCGCCTTTGGATGGCTGATGTGGTTTACAGGCACCAACCTGGATTTGATTCCATACCTCGGCGTTGCCGGCATGCTGCTGATTTTGATGGGTGGCGTGGCAGGTCTTTCTTCTCGAATGGGGGCACTTGGTGCAACACGGGTCGGCATTGGCTTGTTTTGTGTTGCGTTTTCCATTGTTGCTTGGGCCCTCGTCAGCCAGGGTAATTTCCCGGC
>DUKM01000008.1:6080-10814 GCA_013329255.1 Candidatus Poseidoniaceae archaeon
TTGGACGTGGTGTTCAAAGACGGCGGCTATGTGTTTGAACATCGATGGCACGCAAAAGCGCGCCTTCCAGTTGATTCCCTCTTGGGATGGGAAATTAAGACCACTCGCTTCGATCAGCAAGCCATGGCGAGCAAGAGGTTTGGTTCCAATCAATTTGTCACGATTTATGGGCGAATTGTCGAGGGTCAGCCGTTCATTTGCTTTGATGTTCTTGGCTGCAAAGACAAGGCAGAGTTCCAATCACTCAACTTTGGCATCGACTTGGAAGGCTTTGACGAAGCCATGGATGACGCTGAAGAATAGGCTCCTTTCGCCGGTGCAGGCGCAACAAATCCAAGAGGCATCTTGATGAACCACCCGCGCCGGCGTACAAGCATGGATGTTACCATTCTCTTGGGCTCGTCTTCCGACCTACCAGTAGCCGAAAAATGCACGAAAATCCTCGACCACTTTAGCGTGACTTACCAACTCCGTGTTGCAAGCGCTCACCGCTCCCCTGTGTTCGTTGAAGAAATCATCAATCAAGCCGAAGCCGATGGCTGTCAAGTCTTCATCGCTATGGCTGGTTTAGCCGCTGCTCTTCCCGGTGCAGTTGCTGCCCTGACCACAAAACCTGTGATTGGCGTTCCATGCGGTGGCCGTGTGCCATTCGACTCGCTGCTTTCCATTGTTCAACTGCCTCCAGGCGTTCCAGCGGCGACCGTTGGTGTTGACCGTGGTGACAACGCAGGATACCTTGCAACCCAGATCCTCGCCCTCAAGAACCCAGACTACGCTGCGGCATTGAAGCAAAACAAACTCGACCAAGTTGCTCGAGTGAAGGCCCAAGACGCTGAAGTCAATGGGGGACAGTGAATGTTTGATACCTCGGAATTCATCGAGGAATCCATCGCAACCATGCGAGAAACCATTGACGATATTGCTATTATCGCATGCTCTGGTGGTGTTGACTCAACCGTGGCGGCTGTGATCGCAAACCAAGCGGTTGGCGATTTACTTCACTGCGTTTACGTCGATACCGGCTTTATGCGCAAGGGGGAAACGGAAGAGATTGAAGCGCTTCTTGCTGCTCAAGGCGTCAAGAACCTCGTCACAGTCAAGGCAGCAGACCGATATTTTGCCGCACTAAAGGGCATCACTGAGCCAGAACAAAAGCGCAAGGTCATCGGCGAACTGTTCATCCGAATTTTTGAGGAGGAGCAAGTCAAAGTCGATGCCAAATACCTCATTCAAGGCACCATTGCTCCTGATTGGATTGAATCCGGCGGTGGCGTTCGTGACACCATTAAATCTCACCACAACGTTGGCGGCTTGCCAGAAGACATGACGTTAGAAGTTGTTGAGCCTCTTCGTGACCTCTACAAGGATGAAGTCAGAGATTTGGCTCGGGCCCTTGAGATTAACGTGGCTGAGCGCCAACCGTTCCCTGGACCAGGCTTGGCAGTTCGTACCCTTGGCGATCTCACTCCTGAGCGAGTTGGCGTCGTCCGTGAAGCATGCGCCATTGTCGAAGAAGAATTTGAAGCAGCAGCAGCAGCTGGTGAAATGGAAATTCCATGGCAATACTTTGCCGCTCTTCTCCCGGTGAGAAGCGTCGGTGTTCACGGCGACGTTCGTGCTTATGGCGAAACTATCGTTGTTCGAGCGGTCCAATCGATGGATGGTATGTCAGCGCGATATTCGGAAATCCCACATCACATTCTCCAGAAAATCAGCACCCGTATCACAAACACCGTGAAGGGTGCTGCCAACCGTGTGGTGTATGACATCACGCACAAGCCACCTGGTACAATCGAGTGGGAATAACCTGCAAGGGTTAGAAATTACGCCGATTGTGGGGCTCGAACCCACGACCTTGGGATTAACAGTCCCACGCTCCACCAGCTAAGCTAAATCGGCAACTTTGGCCAATCGCCTCCCCTTTATGACGGCTTCGGGACTGTCACTCTCATTGAATGACCTTGAGAAGCCTCACAATTGGCTTGACGGGTGCAGTTGAGATGCGCAACGCTCCATGGAGCGCCTTTTCTTGAGCGGTGGTGAGGGGTTGATTGTGATGAACTGCGATCCATGGCTGGCCCTGTTGAATCTCATCGCCTTTGACCTTCAACAGAACAAAACCAACTGCGGGATCGATGATGTCCTCGATGTTGAATCGCCCAGCGCCATGCTCACGAGCAATTCCAGCCAATACCATCGCATCAATTGCTTCGATGTGCCCGGATGATTGAGCCTCGAATCCAGTCACCCGGTCGGCTTTTTGCACGACTTCTTCGGGTGTCGAAAGCAGCATTTTGGCTGTGGCTGGCGTCACGCCTTGAGCGATGCACATCTGTTCAAAACGCTTGGCTGCAGTACCATCGTGAAGCGTGTTGACAATCATCTGCGCTCCCTCTTCACTCGACTCTGCTTTTCCAAGCATGTGCAAGAGCGCTCCTCCCTGCATGGCTACGAGGTTCACCGTGTCCTTGGAGCCTCGACCGTTGAATACCTCCACACTTTCGATGATCTCCAGAGCGTTTCCAACATGGCTGCCAATGGGCTCGTTCATGTCAGTGATTTGAGCCATGGTTTGAATCCCTAAGCCGTTTGCAGTCCGAACCATTGAGGTTGCCAACTCGACGGCTTGCTGTTCTGTTTGCATGAAGGCTGCTCGGCCACACTTTACATCCAGAACGAGGGCCTTGAGTCCTTCAGCGGCTTTTTTAGAAACGATAGAGGCCGTAATCAGTGGAATGCTATCCACGGTGTTTGTCACGTCTCTAATGGCGTACAACAATCCGTCTGCAGGGGCTATGGCTTCGTTTTGTGCTGCAATGCAACAGCCAATTTCATTCACCATCGATTGCATTTGTAACGGGGTCTGGGCGCAATTGAATCCAGGAATTGATTCCAACTTGTCAATGGTGCCCCCCGTATGGCCTAAGCCTCGGCCTGCGAGCATTGGAACTTCGACCCCGCAGGCTGCAAGAGCCGGAGCAAGCATGATTGACATTTTGTCGCCAACGCCTCCAGTGCTGTGCTTATCTGCGACAGGGCGATGAGGATCCCACGAGAGCACGGCACCTGAATGCATCATGCCCTTTGTGAGCGCTACAGTGTCTTCAACGCTGGCTCCATGAGTATGAACCGCTTTGAGCCACACGGTGATGGCTTCAACAGACAGGGTGCGGTTTGCCACACCTTCGATGAAGGCTGCTAAATCGTGCGGGTCCATTGATCGACCGTCTTCGATGGCTGTGCACAATCGGGCGATGAGAGTGCTCATGCGTCGCCCTCAGGTTCAGCCAATCCAATTTCGACCAGCCGCTGATGCAGGTATGCTCCGGCTGTGATTGACGAGTAAAGAGGAGTTCCACCGGTCAGAGCAACAAATTCGTCGCGTGGCGTCAAATCGATTTCATTTCTTGGGTGAACAAACATGGGCATGGAAAATCGTCTGGCCGTGGTGTCTTTTGGGTTCACAACACGGTGGGTGGTGGAGCGGAACAGACCGTTCGTGATGTTTTGCAGCATGTCGCCAGAATCAACGATGATGTGTCGTGCATCCCCCTCGACTTTGATCCAACTTCCATCGTGGTCCTTGACTTGGAGGCCATCTGCGGTGGCTGTGACAAGCAACGTGATCAGGTTGATGTCTTCGTGAGCAGCAGAGCGCACTGCACCAACAGGTGCATCCTTGCCCACAGGTGGGTAGTGGATGATTCGCATGATTGTGTTTCCCTCTTGACTCATTTCTGTGAGCCATTCCGCAGGTTGGCCAAGGTACATGCTGCAGGCCTTCAGGATGTGTTGAGCCAGAGTTTCCATTTGCTCAAAGAGCCCGTCAATCACGGGTTTGAACTCTGGGGCGTGTTCTTCGGGCCATACATTGGCTGGGTAGGTTGGTGCTGGGCCGTTTCCAGAATGGGTGCGCCCGTTTTGCCAGAATTCTTTCAAATCAGGTGCATCGTTGTCTTTTGCGTGTTCGACCCCGAATGCGGTGTAGCCTCTTTGATGAGCGATTTCTGGGCGTAAGTAACCCTGTTTCGTTGGCTTTGGTAATGAAAAGAAAGCGTCGCCTTGAGTGTAGGCCTGTTCAATCAGTCCAAGATCAATACCGTGGTGTTCAAGTGCAAAAAATCCAATGTCCTTGAGCGAATCTCCAATGGCCCGAACACACCGTGCTTGAGCCACCTCGTCTCCCATCATGTCAGCAAAGTTGACCGTCGGGATTCGGCGGGCCAAGGCAATCACTGATTCCGTATTTTTGAAATCAGCCGAATCATCTCAATGTAAACCCAGATGACTGTGATGAGCAAACCGAATGCGCCCCACCATTCACCGGTTTTTGGTGTGTTGTTGCTGATGCCATACTCAATAAAGTGAAAGTCCAGAATGAGGTTCATCGATGCCAAACCAAGAATGAACAAGGTCAGCAAGATTCCCAGTGGTCCAGATGAGTGCAAAAACGGGACCGAGAAACTTGTGAACATTGAGAGCATAAAGGAGATGGCATACAGAATACCGACCCCAATTGTCAAACTGATGACAGCAGCTTGAAATGCGGGCGTTGCTTTGATGATTTTAGCAGACCAAAGGAAGTACATGGTGCCAATGAGACAGATGGTGCCGAGCCCAGCTTGCATGACGATGCCGGAATATGCGCCTTCATACATGAACGAAATACCACCGACAAACATTCCTTCCAAAGCGGCATAGAGGATTGCGCCTGGAGCGGGGTTCTTGGGTCGT
>DUKM01000008.1:11161-17135 GCA_013329255.1 Candidatus Poseidoniaceae archaeon
CAAGAGCGCCGGTCAACGTCATGATGCCCATGAGTCCGAGGTTCCCAGAGGAACCGACTGAAACCGTCACGAGCGCTGACAAAATTGTGATGCCGAACAGGACCCCAATCTTCTGCATTGTCCCTTCATAGGACATGGTTTCGTAACCAGGGATGTTGCTCCAAAAGTTGTCGGAAAGAACAGGGTTGCTTGTCGTTGACATGGCTCGCATGACAAGAAATGCCAAGCGGTCCCTTGTCAATCTTGTGACGAATCTCTGTGCGCCTGCACCTGTTCTTCGTAGTAGACGACCAATTGGTCCATTGTCCATCCTTGGTCGAAGTAACTCTGCACCATTGCTTCATCCCAGCCGGGGACTCTTGATAGATCGGTTTCCGAAATCACCCTCTTCGGGGGTTCTTGTTCCGCTCCAGTACCGTCCAAAACGGGGGCTTGGAATCCATCGATGGAAATCGGGTCCGCTGCCAAAGCATCGAGTTGAGCAGATTCAAGGGTAATCAAGTCCTTTGCCTCCTCGGCTTCTTGCTCAATGCTACGAAGCACCAAGAAGGCGCAAACGGCCAGCACCACACCGGCCAACATCAGCATGAGCATCAATTTAGAACCGAGGTTCGTTTCATCGCCACTGCTTGGTGTAGCGAGGGCGAGCCGTTGTTCAGTTGAACATCCTTGGAGGTTCACAGCCAAATCCGCAAGGGTATCTGGGCATTCATCATTGGCGTTCATCACGCCGTCGTTGTCGTCGTCAAGCGTCCCATTGTCCACTGGGTCGGCTGGCGTATCGTCGATGTCGATGCCACTCAAGTCACAGCCAAGGACATCAGATTCATTGACGCCGTCCATATCTGCATCGGCAAGGCTCAGCGCATCTCGAGGGGAAACGTCTTCGATTGTAGGATCCAATGCCGTTGATTGTGCCCAAGCAACTTCAAGCCCGTCGGGGATGCAATCGCCATCGGTATCGGCATTTGTTGGATGGCTGCCAAGGTTGTATTCATCTTGATTTGTGATGCCGTCCATGTCTGCATCGTACAGGCCTTCAGCCATTTTTGGTCCCGGAAGGGTACGCGTGGTGCGGTTCAATCCGTTTGGGACTTCCCAAATATCAGGCAGTCCATCTTGGTCGGTGTCAGTCACGTTGTCAAGCCTGTCCCAATCTTCATACCAAGCTGCAAGGTAAGGTGCTGCAACTTCGGTTGAAGTCAGCACAAGGCCCATCTCTCGGTTTCTGTTGACTGCGGAATTACCCCAGTTAATCGATGAGACCAACACGGTCTCTTGGTCGATAATGAGGCCTTTGTTGTGGAGTTTGGAAACATCATCATCTTCGCCCATTACGATGGCTGCTACATCCAAACCGTCGCTTGAATTCCAAACTTCATTGAAGGTGTCAACCACGTCTTGAACATCTTGGTCGAGGTATGCGCCGTTGATGATCAACCGAACAGCCACGCCGTTTTCTGCAGACTGCCGCAGTGCAGTGAAAATTGGATTGTCACCCCAGCCCCAAGACCAGTCCATGTCGAGGTATTGCAGGGAGAGAAGCAGTTCATCGTCGGCGCTGTTGATGAGTTCAACAAGGCCTTCGATGCAGTTGTCAGGGCATGTCAAAAGCGCACCGTTCACGGTTGCCGTGATGGATTGCGAACGAGCGCCATCGACAGGGGTTGCGGTGGGCATGTTCCATCCGTTGGGCTCGTCGCTTGCCGAAGCAGGCGAGATGTGTTGACGCAGTGGCTCTTCATCAAACGACATCTGCTGAAGAACAATCGAAGCCAATTCGACGTTTTCAATCAAAACGCCCCAGTCCACGTTGCCACGAACGCCAGGTGCCGGCATGGAAGATCCTTTCCAGTTGCCTGACGAAATCCAAACGCTTGTGCCGTCGCGCACAGCCACTTTGCTGTGAATGTAAGCATAAGGTTCCACACCGCCATCCCCAAACCAGTATGTGGTGACGCCTGCTTTGACGAGTTCACTGGCCATTCCGTATTGATTGATCATGTCGAAATCTGACCAAAATCCAGGAGATCCCGCGTCGAGCACGACCGTGACATCAACACCTCGGCCTTGGGCGTCAATCAACGCTTGAACCAGTCTTGGTTCTGAGAGTTGGTACACATGGACATTAAGGCTCGTGTTGGCGCCTTCAATCCAATCCAACACATCGAGCAGACCGTGTGTTGGGCCAATCAATGGAATCACTTCAGATTCGCCGGAGAAAGTTTGGTCATCGCAGAACGTACTGCCACCAAGTCGGCCCCATCGGTGATGCCAATCGCTCACCATATCGGTGTCATCGAGGGCGCCGCATCCGTCGCCTCGGTGGTAAATGATCAGGTTGATCCCCGATACGGGCTCAACCAAACTGATGCCACTCCACCCGTTCACCTCGACCGGACCGTTGCCGTACACGATGGTGTCAGCAAGTACTCCTGCCGGGTCCATGATCTGCAAAGCCGCTCCGTCGTCTGGAAGGGTCGGCGCTTCGTTGAATCCTGAAGCAAACCCGACGATCATGCCGTCTTCATAGACGCCAAGGCCGTTGGGGTCTGCGGCAAAAATCATCGCACTCATGGCTGGAATGGTAACATCGCCGAAGACGAAGGGATCGGTACCGCCTGAGGTGATCACGCTGAACGTCCAACCTTCGAGGTAGGCTGTTTTGTCACCGATGTTGCTGATTTCAAAGAACTCTGTGTTTGACGAAATGCTGGTGTATCCTTCGCTCATTAAGCGTGTGAATTTGACATCATCGAGTTGCGCGAACTGGGTTGCATTTGGCTCTTCAGTTCCCGGTGTTGGCCACATGGTGTGAATCCAAGACGCCTCAGAGGTGTTGCCGGGCATCATTGTTTGGCAGTCGCTGACAATGCTCCATTGAACGGTGGTGATCGGCACACCATCAGGATTGGACAGTGTGAAACCATCGCCCAGACCGGTGAGAATGTTGTCATCCATGAGGAACACAGCGCGTTGACCAGGTTTGACAATTGTTGCGTTTACATCAAGGTCGGTGGTGTTCCATACTGAATCGATGCGAATGAACCTGCGTTCTTCGTCGATTGTGTCGATGCGCCAACGGTTGAGGTCAAGGTCATCTGAACCGGTGTTTAGGATTTCAATCCAGTCTTCTGTGGGGTCAATTGAATCGTCGCTGCAGTACGCCAGCACTTCGGTGACGCTTACGTTTTCTGAGCCTGCGTAGGCTGGCCAGACCGGATTAACTCGACCCGGGCTCGCCCATGCTGAGAGCAACCAGTCGGAGCCAGTGCCGGCAGCGGTGCCGGTTGGGCCCGCTCCTGCGTGACTGCTGTTCGGTGCGATGAGCGACTCGCCCTCAACTGTGGAAGACCATGCAATGGTATCGACGACGGCCCCGTTTGCATCAACCAAACCGATTGAATCAGGTGTTGTGTGCTTCAGGTAGAAGCTGCTCGTGCCATTGAGGGCAATCAGTGCCACAGCGCCTGGTTGTATGGCGGATGTGGATTGGAGTGGCATGTTGAATTGGTGGAGCGTTAGGGTTCTGCTGGCTGCTTGAAGTTTCCATCCAGCAACGTCGATGACTTGTTCGCCGTCGTTTTGGATTTCCAACCATTCACCAAGCGGCCATTGTTGGGAATCGCTTCCAACACCGTCTGGCATGATTTCCGAAAAGGAGACTTCCCCGGTTGAATCCATCGAGCCTGGTTCTGGTTGGCCTGGGGTCATCCAAGGCGCTGGCACCCACGGGTCAGTGGAAGTTTCAGCAGGGATCAGCGAAACATTGGTCCCATAGTCAGCAGCGTACCATGCGGCATCCACGATGCTTCCAGTGGTGTCCGCAAGCATGAGGTGGTTGTAGAAATTCCACAGTTGAGTGTCGGTTGTAAACTGAACAAGCCGTCGCCCATCGGCTTCGATTAAGGTGTTTACTTGGGTGTCGTTGTAAACCAACGACGCCGGGTCGAGCATGGTGATGTTGCCCATACCGTCGATGATTGACCACCCGTTGAGGTCGATGTCAGCGGGTCCGTCGTTGAACAATTCGAGCCATTCGCCTTCCGGGAATGGTGTGCCATCGGCTGAACTGTTGGCAAGGAGTTCTGTCATTTTAATCGGGGATGGAGTCATTGCAATCATATCCAACGACAAAGGGTTGGGTGCGTTTGGAGTCGGGTATGCTGCATACACCATGTAGGTCGATGCTGCATCATGGACGAGGGAGAACCCTTGTTCATTGTCGGTCCAGGAAACTTGTTGAGCCACGCTGCCATTTGGCCACTTCATCTGAAGCATCTCAACACCGTTGTTGAGCATGCTTGATCCGGAGCCATTGACTGCTACCACTCGAGTTGATCCTGGTTGGATGAGGTAGCCAGTGCTTTCAGCGTCAATCAGGTGAGATTCGTTGAACAAGAGGATTTTTCCTGCTTGGTCGACAATGCTCCACCCACTGAGGTTGATGTCGTTTGAACCAGTGTTGGTGAGTTCAATCCATTCGCCACCAGGCCACATGTCGCCATCGAAGCTTGGCCATGGGTCGGCCATCACTTCGTTGATGTGAAGGTCAGAGGGGATAATCGTTGGACCACCGGTTCCGCTGCCGGTGTTGATGCCACCAGGCGTTGGGGTGTTGGTCGCAACCCAATCGTTTGTTGGCCCAGCGGGGTCTTCTTCCAAACTCACGCCGGAGGGTGCACCGCTGCTGCTGTAGGTCCATGTGGCTTGATCGAGAAGAGCGCCTGTAGCGGTGTAGAGGTCGATGATGTCGTTGGTGTTAGCGAGGTAAAACATGCTGTTTGACATGCCGTTGCGAGCGATGACCATGTAGTCACCCGGGGCTATTTCCCATGTTGTTGAATCGTTTGCATCATAGTCGACAATCGTTGTTTCATTGAAGTACATCATTTTCGATGCTTTGTTGGTAACGTACCAATTGGACACGTCAATCGTGGTGTTGCCCTTGTTGTACAGTTCGACCCATTCGCCATTTGGCCAAGTCCCCGAATCATAGCCGTTTGGATTCGGCAATGCTTCATTGAGGCAAACGTCACCGGTGCATGCCAGGGCGCGTGCTGAAGTCGAGTCAACAGGTTCGTCAGAAAGTTCAGTGCTCGTAAGGGCACCCAACGTTGAGCAAATCAAGAGAAGGGCAAGCAGGATGGGGCGGAGTTGAGAGGTCATGGACTCACCTGTACTCCGACGTGATGGTCAAAGGGCATAGGGCTTACGCCTCCGTTCGATTAAATCTCGGGCCTGAGAATCACAAGAAACCGGCGTTATCAACGAGGTTTTTGAACATCAAAATCATGATTGGGACGAGGATAACGCCCATGGCGTGGCTTCGTCGGATGCCGAGTCGTGGAGGCAGCAGGCCAATCATGGTTCCAACGATTAACACCGACATGCCAATGAATCCTGTGCTGACGAACACCAGTGCGCCAACAAACAAGATGACGCTCATGATCATCTGTTGCAAAGGAATTGCTGCGTGAAGCCGCAACATTCCCATGCCCACATAGCGCATGATTGGCATGGCCATCAAGCCCGCAGCAAGGGTAATGGCGAGCAATCGGATGAAATCTGCCGTTGGTTCAAGGTTGCTCCAAGTATCAACGGGGTACATGGCCTTCAGCGCCAATGTGGCACCGGACCGCGAGCGGCTGATGATGTAGAGGAAACCAAGAACACACACCGTGACGGCGGTGTTGACAGCGGAAAGGATGGCAATGATTTCCAAATCTTGTTTGGTTTGAGGCCCTTCAACCCCTTCTTCGGATTCAGCTTTTGCGATTTCCAGCAATTCATCATCCGTCATTTCTGTTAAGCGACGGGTTTCCCAGTCCATTCCATAACCAGTTTTTCCTTGCATCTTGGCCACAACGTTGCGACCACCCATGACGAGAACGGTGGCTTGTGATGCGGTCATTCCTGGAAGTACGCCCATCGATGCTCCAGCCACGCCCGACCAAAAGCACGGGACAAGCAA
>DUKM01000008.1:17441-29342 GCA_013329255.1 Candidatus Poseidoniaceae archaeon
CAAGCAAGGGCTTCGCAGGGGGTAGATCCCAGTTCTCTTTCTGAGGTGGCAGGTGTGAGGTCGTTGCGTAAATGTCAAGCAGATTTGCGATGCCGAACAGACCGGCTAATCCGGGCAAGAGCAGGCTCGCACCTGGCATGTTGATCGGAGAACTGGCTGGCAAGGCGGTCGGGCCGATAATGGTCCACCCAAACAAACCTGCGAGCAAAAAGAAGGCGGTGGCGGTGAAGAACCCAGCGAATCGGGAATCCTTTCCGAACAGGCCGCCAGTCATGGTTTGCAACCAACTGGGCCAGTCGAGGCGGGTGGTTTCGGTGGCCAACAAGAGGGCGGAAATCACCAGAAGAATGAACGGAAGCATGGTTCGTAATTGATCGTACCAACCGAGTTCCGGTCCGAAAGCAATCCGGGCGACAACGATCAGCGGCAAGGAGAGAAAGAGCCCCAGTTGAGACCCACGGGCGGACCATGCGACGCCACGGGCAGCGTTTCCGGAGAGCAGCATTCGGTGACCGGGCAGCAACGACAGCGCTTGGTCGGCATCCGGTGCCCCCATCAGGGCGGATGGGATGTAATTGAGGAACGTGTGGACTGTTCCAGTCGACACAATGATTCCAGCGACGGCAGAGAGAGGAATGCCAAGCGCCAACAAACTGGGTGACAATGCCAGCAAAATCAAAGCGACATTGTTGACGTGGAATCCGGGGATAATTCCTGTGAGCGAGCCCATGAAGACGCCGAAAAACAGGGCGAACAGCATCCACCCAAGTTCGTAAAAGTACGCCTCCAACATGGTGATCCCTCATGCATTTGGATTGCTATCTTCTTCCAGTTCCAGTCTGTCGCTGTCACCATCACCGTCGGAGTCAGGGCTGTTGATGTTCATTCCATTCGCACTTTCGAGCGAATCTGCAACCCTGTCACCATCGGTGTCAAGTGCGTCTGCATCATCGAGCGTGAAAATAAGTGAAACTTCTGACGGGTGTTCAACTTGGCGCAGCCGTCCAACCCAAGTCATCGAAATGTTCGAATGGAGGTCGTCGGTTCCAATCGGGTTGAGATCAAGGTTCAATCGAATGGATTGAGATGAACCATCTCTGTACAAGTACCATCCATCGTCTTCGAGCATTGCTTTCCCATTGAGGAGCACATGTTTGTTTTGCGAATAGCCCCATTGGGTTGCTCCATCGTCCCAAAGCAATGCCTGAGGTTCAGGAGGTTCACCAACCAGTTGGTAGGATTGAACCATGAGCCTCATCATCATTTTTTCGTCATCCCAAGACACGGTCACGTTGGCAATGAGGCCCTGCCCTGCTTCGATCCACTCGGTGCGAGTGGAGGGGAACGACATGGCGACACGGGTTTGGCCGTAAGTGTAAATTTGGCTATCAACAAAGTATCCATCGGTGTCGAGCGGTTCGAATGCGTACTGCATGAAGGTTCGCAGCGTGTATTGCTTATCTGGTGTCTGGAGCATTGAGGCGGGGTTCGCAGAAAGCATGGCTTGCATTGACATGGCCGACATCGGGTCGATGAGGTTGGTTCCGTTTCCATTGTTGGCATCGATGCACCACATGCTTCTGTCATCGTTCCACATCAAACGACCTGTGGCTTCGTAGGCAGAGCCGTTGTAGCCATATTGATCTGCGTTTATGATGTCTTCATCGGTCGGTAAAATGCACATCATGTTGCCGCTTGGTCCAAACAGAGTCCATTGGTTGTTGCTGATCAGAACGGTTCCGGCCATGGACACCATGCTGCCGGATTGGTAACTCCAAGTGGCTTCTCCTGCCCATTCGAGGTTGTTGGCTTGAGGCTTGTATCCATCAACGAGGATGATTTCAGGACCCTGGGTCAAAAACGCCCAACGTAGGCTTGTTTCTTGGTAGGCCAGCATTCCTGTGATTTCGACCTTAGAATCTGCTTCAATCCAAACGCCAGGAGCTGATTGCACGAGCAATTGCATTTGATGTGCAGCGTTGCCGGGGTGGTCGGTAATGTAGGCTGAAGTGTAGACGGCATCTTTGTTGATGGCTTCGCTGATGAAGCCAGTGATGGTCACGATTTCCCCGAGGTATGATTCTGGATCAACTGCCAAATCGCTCAGCGTAAGGCGCTGGACTTCAGGAAGGCCTTCAGGTCCCCACCAAATCGCACCGGCGCCTGTTGATTGCAGGTAAAAACGACCGTTGTAATCATTTACGGTACCCATGACAGTGACGTTGGTCCCGATTGGAGGTTTATCTCCTGTTGAATACCATCGGACACTGATAACGCCGGTTTCGTCTTCAAGGACGAGGTCCACTCGATCTTCGCCGTTTCCATACCGGTCGTTGATCCAAGAAATCACCGTGCCTTCAACAAGCACCGTTTCGCGGTTGTGATTGACTAAATCCTCGACTTGGACCACCTGAGGTTCTCGAACCATGGCGTACCAGTTCAACGAGGCAACGAGGAAGATTGCCAGCGCAAACATGACCCACAACTTCTGGCCGCGGGTAGCCGGATCGTCGTCCGTAATTTTCAGCATGATGTCTCTCAGAGCATCGGCCATGCTTTGGACACACGCGGTCCGGTCATAGCCGTTTGCCCTAGATTCGCTCTGATAAGGATTGAAAAAATGGCTGTTTTGATGGGGACTCTTTTTTTAATGGTTGAACAGAGGCAGGTGTGGGGATGAAGATGCGTGACCGCGTAATTCGTGATGAAATTCACAAAGACATCCTCGTTCCGGGCCGTCACGCAACCATCATTGACACGAAGGAATTCCAACGCCTTCGCCACATTCAACAACTGTCCACATGCGAGTATGTGTTCCCCGCAGCGAATCACAATCGCTTCGCTCATTCCTTGGGCGCCTACCATCTTGCTGGCCAATTGACGGCATCGCTTCAAGAAGTACAACCTGGCATCCTCAGCGATGATGACGCAGAACTGGTTCGCTTGGCGGCCCTCCTTCACGACATTGGCCACCCGCCGTTTTCCCATGTGCTGGAAACTTCGGAAGTGTTTGCCACCTACCATTCACACGAGCATTGGGGTCGATTGCTGCTTGAATCTGAGGACACGGAAGTCGGAGCAGCCCTCCTCGACACCTTGGGTGGTGAACGAACAGGGCGCTTATTTGCCCTCATGGATGGTGCCACTGAACACGCTGGAATCCCTATTGCACCGTTTTTGAAAGAGATTGTTTCGAGCCAATTGGACGTCGACCGTATGGACTACATGGTTCGAGATCAAGCAAACACAGGCGCTCAAATTGGCGGTTTCGATATTGCTCGGGTGCTTCGTGCGCTCCGAGTTGGTGAGGATGGACATTTCTTCGTCAAAACCTGGGGCCTTCCAGCCATTGAGGCTTATCTCGTTACCCGTTACCACATGTACCATCAAGTCTACTTCCACAAGGTCAACATGTTGACTCAGAATTACTTGGTGCGCATGTTGGCTCGTGCCCGAGTTCTTGCTACTGAGGGAAGTTTGACGCTTTCCTCCTCGCTTCAAAAAATGCTGATGGACAAATCACTCGACGCAAAAGGCTACGCCAGCCTCAACGACGCTCATGTGCGAGTTGCCATCCCTGAATGGGCTGAACATGAAGATTCAATTCTGGCTAATTACGCTATGAAATTGTTGTCCCGGAGAGGGTTCCACAAATCGCTTCGCATTGAAGCCTTGACGACCGAAATGGTCGATGTCGTGAAGGATCGTATCGAAGAGGCTGTTTCTGCTGCTGGATTTGATGTGAGTTCCGAAGTGATCTACGCCAGAATCTCCAAGAAAGGGTACAAACCCTACGCTCAAGGCATTCAAATCGAAGACGGTGGCGATGCTTCAGAACATTCACCGTTGATTCGTTCGTTGACTCAACCGCATGAGCGTGCGTTGATTTTCGTTCCTGATGAACTGCGCGATGACTTGGAAAAGCGCGTTCGCGAGTGGATTAAACCCACTCAATCTTCGCTTGTTCGTTTCGAATGAAGCGGATAAGTTGATGAGTTTAACCAAGTCCAACAACACAGGGGCCTGTAGCTTAGTAGGTTAGAGCGCCCGGCTCATAACCGGGAGGTCAGGGGTTCAACTCCCTTCGGGCCCACCATTTAATTTCTCATTCCTGGTTGAGAAAACCGGGGTTTTTCCTTCGTCGAGGGACCCTCAAGAAGGTTTTATTCAACTTCTTTCGCTAACCATTTTATCACAACGGTTATGAGGGTCGCATCAGTGGCGTAGACTGTTAGGTGGAACTTAATATGTTGAAGCGTGCTGTGTTCTTGCTTGCCTTGTATGTGTCCTCGATGATGCTGGTCGCTGTTCCTGCGGCTGCACAAGCCCCTACTGCGGCTGTTTCCCTGTCCTGCGCACCAATTTCAATTAACGTTGAAGTCAAACCAGGATCAACCTACTCCGGATTCACCACCTGTACTGCCAGCAACCCAACCACCTACCAAGAAAAAATCAGCATCTTGGTGACAAGCGACGGCTTAGCCACCGCTTCTCCCGGTGACATGTACATCGGCGGTAACCAAGAAGTCGATTTCCAAATTTCAGTTCGTGCAACGCCGTACATGGTGATGCAAAGTCGAACGCTCTCTGTTTCGGCAACCGTGCAAGAAATCAACAGCTTGCCACCAGTGAACACAGCATCTTCTCAGAACAACATGATTGTCAACATCATGCAGTATTCACTCGTTCAAGTTGAAGCAGTTGAGCCATTCGTTCAACTCATGCCTAAGAAGGACAAGAACTTCGAATTCAAGGTCTACAACCTCGGCAACCAAATCGATTTCATGAAGGTCGGAATCACCGACTCCAGCCGTGATGACTTGGAAAAGGCAGGGTTCACAATCAACCTTCCAGCCGTGAAGGTCCAGATTGACGCCATCCCAACCGCAACCAATGTCCGTGTGATGGCCCGTACGCCGAAGACACAAGGATGGAGCGATGCTTACCACGTTCTTGATTTCTACGCAGAATCTGAATTCGCCTGTAACAACGGTGGATGCATCCGTGAATCTCAGATGATCACGGTCTACGTCCGTGGTGTTTACCTCCCAGGCTTCGAAGTGATCCCCGCAATCTCAATGCTCGCTCTTGCAGCAGCAGTCGTTGGTCGTCGAATGACCGGTAGCGATGAAGAAGAAGGGGAATGGCGAGAAGCTGCCCCCGGACTCTAACGGGACAAACACAGCCCTCGCCGAATAAGGCTATGATTGACCCATACAGGGGTTGACTTGATAATCTAAGGTCCGTAAGGCCCAGTTAGAAGGGATTTCTATGAGTGGATTACTGGACAAGGCTACTGCCGTAAAAGATGCAGAAACAGAGACAGCGGCACCCTCTCCGTTCCATGATCCTTTCTCGCTTACTCCATCCCATGCCCGTTTAAAGAAACAAGCGGAAGATAAGCTACGCACTGCAAAAACCGTTGCCAAAGCCGCTTCAGCAAGCAACGATCCTCCAAGTGATTCATTTCCAGTCCTACCGTTAATCGGTTGGGCTGCCATCGTACTTGCTGGAATCCTCTCTCTTCAAGGAGGGGCGATTGGCCTGCTTATCGTTGGTGCCGTCGCTCTTCTCGGTGTTGGCATGTTGGTCCAACACGAACGCATGCAACCTGAACTGAACACAGTGAAGGTTTCCGTTTCAGTGGTGCTTGCCATCATTATCGCCATTGGCCCGTATGCAGCCCTCGTTTTGGTTCCGCAAGACTCCTCTATGGCCTTGACTCAAATTGAGATGGACCAAGAAAGTGACGAGTTGACGTTCTATGTCCGTGGTAGTTTCTCTTCCAGCACCGCTTCGATTTCCTCTGGAGGCGAAGAATTGTGGACCGGTAGTGAAGATTTGAGCAACGACTTTGCTAAGTTTAGGGTTGCAGTCAGCAGCTTCTTCCAAGGCAACGCTCAAGACAACACTGGAGCAACCATCAAAGCATATGAGATCACAGTAGAATCCGATGATGGACAAACCCAGACTCGTGAAATTCCCCCAAAATTCATGAACAGAGAAGTGCTCAATTCTGGTGCTAAAATCACCATGGTCACCAAGACTGAAACCTCTGGTACGACCACCGAAACAAGCGTTGACGGGATCATTGTCGAATCAATCGTAGGTCTCTTTGGGCCTTCAGAAGAAGCAGAAGATGGCGGCGAACACTCGATGAGCACTATAAGCAACTATCTTCCAGTCTTTTCAGATTACACCATCCAACTCAAGGTTATGAAAGGTGGCAGCCAAAAGTGGCAATCTCCACTAATCACCGCCGACGGGACTGATACCAACTGGGTGAGCGCAGTTTCTGGATCGAAATTAGGAAGTTCTGACCGATGGATGGGCCTTCCTGGGACCGGTTATGATGTCGATACTGGCATGATTGAAATTCTCAAGAAAGATGATTTCTACGACGGTTCAGGATGCTACACGTTCCAAGTGATTGTTGTCAATCAATACTATGCAGGCGATTCGTCCACTCAAGTGAGTTCGAGCGCTTGGGATTTAGATCTCGAGAACACGAACGACGAAATGTCAGAATGCTCGTGATGCCGATTTGGCATTTTCAGCGTCATCAGGATGCCTGATTCTGACAAATGTGTTGCACCACTTGAGCAAGGTATCAAAAACTGCATGGGTTTCGTGAAAACATGGCAAACCGAAGAGTTACGCTGCTCATCCTCATGTTGCTCCTCCTCTATGTGCCATCAAATGCCGTTGGTAACGAAGGTTCTCCTGCAGTTGAACAGTTTGGTCATGCTTTCGAAGAGGTCGTGATCGCTGATTCATCTGACGACATTCGCGAGCCAAGGGACCTTGAGTTTCATCCTGGCAGAGCCAATGAGTTGTGGGTTGCTAATCGGGCCACAGACAGCATGACTATTGTGGAGAACACGGGTCTGGACAATCAAACCTCTCAAAACCGCAAAGATGCCTACAGCAATCATTTCCTTGAAGAAGTCAGTGCCATCGCCTTCGGTGCCTATCATCCAGAGTTTGATTGGCAGTGGGGTTCAGCCCAAGAATCTGCCAACACCTACTGCGGTCAAGGTTCACCAAACAATTTCATGGGCCCTACCCTTTGGCCCTCGTCGATGTCTCATTACGCCGTTGAACACCAAAACGACGATTTGCTTGGAAGCCACATCGACATGAACCATGAATCTCCTTTTGGAGTTGGCATGGCTCACGATTCTGCAAATAAATACTGGTACAACGATGGTTACTATGGAGAACTGGTCTACTATGACTTCCAACTCGACCACGATACCGGATATGACGACCACTCCGATGCGATTGTGCGCCGCTACTCAGAAATTCAGTTGAGCCACGTGCTTGGGGTACCAGGTCACATGGTTTTGGACAAGGATTCTGATATTCTCTACATCGCTGACCCGGGAGCCAACAGGGTGCTTTGGGTCAACACAGGGGACACATCCACAACCTCGACCGACATCATGAGCAGTTCCACAAGGCTCGAACCGCTCGAAGAGTACTCACGCATTGCAGGCGTCGAATGGGGTGTCCTTGATACGGGGCTTAACCGACCTTCTGGAATCGCTTTGGTCGATGATCAACTGTTTGTTTCGGAGTACGGCAACGGTCAAATCGTGGCTTATGAACTGAGTACGAATGGAAAGAGTGCGACAGAAGCAGGTAGCATTCAAACAACGGCATCCTCGATCATGGGTCTGGAAATTGGACCAAACGGTCACATTTATTACGTCGATAACGTGCAAGACGAAGTCGTTCGAATCGATCCGTACACGGACGAAGACGGCGACGGGGTTGTTGACCAAGACGATAATTGCCCCCTCATCGCAAACGCAGACCAAGCCAACCATGACCTCGATGCTCTTGGCGATGTGTGCGATCAAGACATTGACAACGATAGCGTTCTCAACAATGTCGACGATTGCCCCTCAGGCGATGTTGGCTGGGTGGCATCTGTAGCGAGTGATTATGATTCAGACGGCTGCAGAGACAGCAGTGAAGATTACGACGACGACAACGACAATGTCATCGACATTCGTGACGATTGCCCAGTTGGTGAACGCTCTTGGACGGCTGATGCTTTCTCCGATTATGACAGCGATGGTTGTCGCGACGCTGGTGAAGACACCGATGACGACGACGACAACGTTTGCGACACTGGTTCGGATGAGGCATGGTCTTGTATGCTCTCGACCACAGGTGCAGATCTTTGCCCAACCAGCCCACTTTCATTCACTTCAATGCTCTCAAGCGACGCAGATCAAGACGGCTGTGAAGACCGTGACGAAGATGAAGACGATGACAACGATGGCTACCTTGACAAGCACGACGATTGTCCAAACCAAGCTGGAATGAGCGACTCTGGGCGGTTGTTCGGTTGCCCTGATTCCGACGGTGATGGCTACGCCAACTCGATTGACGAATTCGTTGACGAATCCACCCAATGGGCAGATATTGACGAAGATGGCTTTGGTGACAACTCGGACGGCTTCGAAGGCGATGCGTGCCCTGCAAGTTACGGGACTTCCAGCCTCGATCGGCTCGGATGTCAAGACAGCGATGCTGATGGCTGGTCCAACCCAAGTTCAAGTTGGTCAACGCTCCTTGGAGCAGATGCATTCCCTGCCGAACCTTCCCAACATCTTGATCAAGACGCTGACGGCTTCGGCGACAATCCACTCGGCAACGAAGCAGATGCATGTCCAGAGGTGTCCGGTGCCTCCTTCCAAGACCGCTTTGGTTGCCTCGATACAGACGGTGACGGTTGGTCGGATGCGGGCGACATGCTTCCGCTTGAAGCCACACAACACCTCGACCAAGACATGGACGGATTTGGTGATTCCCAAACAGGGAACCAGCCTGATGCATGCATTACCCAATACGGTCTGTCGACTGAACAGAAGTTTGGCTGCCCTGACGCAGATGGCGACGGTTGGGCAGACATCGTTGATGCCTTCCCCGATGATGCTCAATCATGGTCGGATACCGATCTTGACAGTTATCCCGATCAAATTGGGACCAACCGTTCAGATGCTTGTCCGGAAGTCATGGGAGATTCCTATGAAGATCGGTTTGGTTGCTTAGATTCTGATGGCGACGGTTGGTCTGACGCAGCAGATGCTTTCCCGAACGACGCAATGAGGTTCGAGGCGAGCAAATCCTCTTCTCTATTGGTTGTCTTTGCAGGCATTGGCGTACTCTTGCTCACATTGACGCTTGGCTTCTTCGTCATGCGAAAGCGCAGTAGCCCAGACCATTTTGATCAGAGGAACGCTTTCGAAGATACAAAACCAGTACCTTCCGTTCATGCACCGGCCGGCCCTCCACTCCCCGCTTCTGGCCTCCCAACTGGTTGGACGATGGAACAGTGGGCTTGGTACGGCGAAGACTATCTGAAGAATCAGTAAGAAGCAACTCGAACTCTTCGCTCTTGCTCGCCCAAAGTGGTTTGTCCACCAAAACATGGTGTTGGATTTTGTTTTTATCAAACAGGAGTTCATAAGGTGACCTGAGTAACAAAGCGTATGAAGTACACACTATCAGCAGCATCCCTTGTTCTCCTGTTGGTACTCAGCGCCGCCTCCGGTGTTGCACTGTCAAACTTGACATCCTCCTCCTCGGGGAGTTCGGGAACGTTCACTATCGACGCTGATGGTACAAGCGGCATCAACGAATATACGCTTTTGGAAGTTGACGAAGGCGACAACGATGAGGAAGAAGTCGTCACTGAACGCCTGCATGAATTCATGCTTGAAAGCAAGAATGCCGCCGGGGTTGTGACTTGGGACTTCGGCGACGGAACCACCGCTACCGGAAAATCAACCACCCATGCTTATGCCAAGCCCGGGCACTACACTGTCACAGCAACCTCGACTTCCATCGAAGCAATTGTTCAAGCCTCCCTTGAACTCACTGTCGACATGGTTGGAACGGTTGAATCGGACAACATGGAATGCGTTTGCGCTCCGACCGCTAAGGACACCGTGATCAATCTCATTCCGTCTACTGGCTTGGTCACAATCGAAGGCTTTGTGACAGTTGAGCATGACGGGAGCAGCGAGTCATGCACCCTTCGAAATCCCCTTCAAGAATGCCACGTTCGAGTTATGCTTGAGCGAACACTGGACGGTTCCGTCATCAATCAGGAAGTTTTGTTCGATGATACCTTCCGTTCCAATGAACTCAGCGTTGCATTCGACCTTGTTGACCTCGAGTTTGAATCCGGAGAAGGCCTTCAGTTGCGACTGGAGACCGATCAAGCACGAGATTGGCACAAACCAAGCACGGAATGGTCGATGACCGCTCCAGTGTGAAATTGAGACAGCCCTGCTTCGATGCTCCTAAGAGCAACCACGTTGCTCAATCTTGCCACTTGAATCCATCGTCTTCTGAATCATCTTCTGCTTCTTCGGACTCATCGGATTCATCCACTTCTTCTTCAGGGGCATGCTTTTCCTCTTCCGAAGCATCGGCTGTGTCTGAATTTTCCCGCACACTGTCGTTGACCTTCTTTGACGCTTGGTTGGAGATGATGAACGTTCCAAGCAAGACCACAGCAACCAAAGCAGCGTATATCATCAACGGCTGATCTTCAACTTCTTCTGCGACTGACCATTTCACTTCATCGGAAGTCGCACCGTTGATGTTGGAAACATCTTCGGTAATTGACTGCATGACGGTAGGAATGTTTGGCTTGCATTCAAGCGCCTGTGATCCAGCAGCGTTTCCGTACCAAGAAACATAGATGGTTTTTGTTTGACCTGGTTCCAATGAAACGGTCAATTGAGTTGTATCTTGCAACTCAGTTCCGGCGTAACACCAAAAATTGACGCCCGTAACTGCGACGGTACCTGAGTTCTTGACAACGACAGCCCCACTGACCTTGGAACCAATCGAACCAATGTTTGCTTCCAATTCAATCGATTCTACACTGATGAATGGGAGTGGTACTGTAGCTGTTGCCACAGGTGTTCGTGGTGCGTCGATTGTGGTTTGGAAGTCGCCCCAGTGAGAACTGAGGGTGAGAAGAACCTCTGCGTCTTCTTCGTGGTAAACGCCGTCTCCGTCAAGCCATTCAACGATCCTTGATTGTTCACTCCGTGCGAAGTCCACGTGCCCGTTGCTGTCAGTCACGTTGTCAATGGTGCTCCCCGAATAGCCCAATCCTGTGGCGTGAAGGGTGATGCTTCCTGCATTTGTGTGCAGGACTCGTTGTGAGAGCAAACGAATCCATGCGTCGGTTTGACCACCAGTCCCCGTGCTATCGATGTAGGTGATTGTCGCTTGGTCGTGAGCGATGATGTCTTCATCAGTACGAGATCCTTGAACACTCGATTGATTGATGGTAAGGCTTCCATCGTTTCCAATATGAACTGGAGCGCTTCCCATGAGTGTTGCGTCCATCATGACGCAGGTGTGAGCGCAGTTGATGTCCGCTCCAGCAATGGTTGCTCCGTTGACGTTGAGTGTGCCTTGGACATCGAGGATAAAGGACGCTGCGTTCCATTTCAAACTTCCACCGGTATGGTTGAGGTTTTCAGCATCGATCACAACGGTACCACCAGATCCAGAGTGAAGGGCTTGCACGCTCGTGATCTGCGTGGCAAAGAAGTAGTAGACGTGGAATTCCACAACAAGCGGCGTTCCGTCAAGTGCAGCAGGAACGTCCACGAAGTCTGCCCCAACGGCGTTTTGAGTTTCATTGCCAATGGTGACGTTGAACATAGCTGTTTCTGGGATGGTGTGGTCAAAGTTGATTCGAACCTTTCCAGTCTCTGAAAGATCACCAAAATTAAGATACAATTCCGTGTCATTGTACACCAGAAGACCAGCGTCTACATCAGAGCCTACAAGATCGCCGTTAAGCGTTAATGTAGCGCCTTCTGCTACGGTGATGCTCAGGCCTGAGCCAACGGTTGC
>DUKM01000008.1:29721-34901 GCA_013329255.1 Candidatus Poseidoniaceae archaeon
CGCATCCCATGTTTCTGTGCCTGTCACAGTGATGGAGTTTCCATTGTCAGTGATTTCGGCAGAGGCAGAAATAGCACCAATCGCCGGGGCGAGCAGGAGAAGCAGAATCAAAGATAGGGCAGTTCGCATGGTATATTGGAGCGGAACTTGAGTTATAGACTTCGCTCCGTCAATAGGGAACATCCTTCCAACCTATCTTGTATCCAATGAGATTGAAGGTTCGATGTAAGACGGGCGTAAACAGAATTAATCCGACCATCGGGAGTCTTAGTTCTTCAGCTGCCAGCCACGATGTGCCGAGCAGCAATTGGCCAGCCAAGAACACCGAGATGGCAAACGGCAGGGTGTCCAAGAGAGGTGCTTTTGACGACACATCACCTTCGCGCTTCAACCCGCGACGACGCTTGAAAAAGGAACCAGTGCTGTCGCCAACCAGGCACATGAATCCAAGGAATGATCCGAGGATGAACGCCGAAAGCATGGGTCCACCTGCGGCAAACCATGTTCCTGCAGAACCTGCGAGTGGGGATGCAAACAAAGCCGTGTTTTCGCTGATTGAGCCTGCATTGCTTCCATCATTGGTGAAAGCGACCATCGCCATGCAAAGAAGTCCTGAAGTCAACGAACCTCCAATTAATCCATTCCATGTTTTTCCATCGCCAAGCATTCTGTTTCCATCGCTTAAGCAACGTCCACCGTCAATTGGCCACGGGCCATAGCCCGTTTTAGGCAGCCATTTGCCCCACATCATGGCAAAGGTATTGGCTAGGAAACCGGGCAAGTACAGCCACAAACACATCAGGCAAAGGATGAGAAAATTCATGTCAAGTCCTCCAAGGAGCAGGATGTCATGCTAACCCTTGAGCCACGAAGGCCTTTGAATCCTGCCCCGTTCATTCTTTCACCAACATTGGTTTGAGATGGCGTACGCGATGGGATTATGAGGTGGCAGTCACGGTTGCAACCTATGGCGAACAACTCGGTTTTGGTGGTTGGTGGCGGCGGGCGAGAACACGCACTGTGCATTGCACTCAGTGCCTCGTCTCATGTTGAATCGCTTCATTGCGCACCTGGCAATGCAGGGACAAAGGAAATCTCCACGAACCACGATGTGTCTGCCTCAGATGCCAGCGGGCTTGTTGAATTGGCCCTCCGTATTGGAGCGACGCTTGTCGTTGTTGGACCAGAGGCTCCGCTGTGCGACGCCCTTGCAGACCGCCTTGCAGAAGTTGGTATTCCGTGCTTTGGACCCGTTCAAGCCCTTGCAGAATTGGAGGGATCCAAATTGCATGCCAAAGAAGTCATGCGAGCCGCCGGCGTACCAACCGCCGATTTTCATGTGCTCACAGCGTCGTCTGACATCGATCAGGCGCTGGATGATTTTTCGGGTAACCCATGGGTTGTCAAGCGCGATGTTTTGGCCGGCGGTAAAGGCGTAGTTGTCACCTCAGATCGCAACGAAGCCAAGGCTTTCATTGAAGGTTCAATCGCAACGGATGGCAAGGTTCTCCTCGAGGCTTTCCTTGAGGGAGAAGAGGCGAGTATGCTTGTCATAATGGACGGTTCAGGTTACGTTTGCTTGCCGCCAAGCCAAGACCACAAGCGGGCCTTTGACGGCGATAAGGGTCCGAACACAGGTGGCATGGGGGCCTATTGCCCAGCGCCGGTAGCGACCCGTGAGGTTCTTGAACGCACGGTCAACGAAATTGTCGGACCTATGCATGCTTACCTCGCAGCTCAAGTTGTCCCTTATCGCGGGGTGTTGTATGTTGGTTTGATGATCACTTCACAAGGTGCACCAAGCGTGGTTGAATTCAATGTGCGGTTCGGTGATCCTGAATGTCAAATTACGCTGCCATTAATCGAATCGGATGTCTTTGAAATGCTGTACGCAGCAGCCACTGACACGCTTGCAGAATCCAAAGTATCCTTCCACAATCAGCATGCCTTGACGGTGGTTTTAGCCGCTGAAGGTTACCCTGCTTCACCCGTGAAAGGCCGCCTGATTCAAGGTATTCCAGCGCCGACTGCTGATGCTTGGGTCAATCACGCTGGGACCGGATTCAACGACGCAGGAGAACTCATTTCCACTGGCGGGAGGGTTTTGACATGCACTGCGCTTGGAAAAACGCTCGACGAAGCAGCACTGCGAGCCTACAAGGTGCTCGAAGGCATTGAGTTAGAAGGGTCGCATCATCGAACAGATATTGGTCATCGAGCCCTGTGAAATCCACTCTGTCCACGGCTCCATAAATCAGGAATAAAACAACCGAATCGAAATCCACCCAAACGGGGCACTCCGAACTGTAGTGAGGGCATCCTCAATGGGACATCATTAAAAGAGAACCAAAAGTGGCGAAACTGCTTGCCAGCCTTGCTGCTGTCTTGCAAACACCCTGAGGGAAAAAAATGGAAACGAAAAACCCCGAACCTCGTCAGGCGCCCGCACCTATGCTCGGTTGGCTCATTGCCCCGATCGCAGTGCTTCTTGCGCTTGCAGCGACACAGATTGTTGGCATGTCCTTCGATCTTGATTTTGAAAACCTGAAACCCATGCTCGTCGTTTTGGCGGCCGCATCGCTTGGTCTCGCACCTCGCATGCTTCATGCATCTGGCAAAACCAACCTCTCCACTTCGACCCTCTCACTCGTTTCCCTTGTTGTGGCTCTGGTCTTGGCAGAAGTTGTCTACATGCTTGATTTCAGCGCAGTGACTTCTTTGTTGTTCTTTATCGTCATGTTTGGAATTCACCTTTTGGTGATGAAGGGCGCTTTCGAATGGGCCAACGTCCTGATGTTCGCCGCCGTCGGTGTCGAACTCGCTTTCGTCGCTGCCGGTCATATTGGCAACACTTTGGATGTAAACCTCGCCATTTCAACAGGCGAAACCATCAATGTGCTCGACGCTCAACGAGGCGCTGTTGCTTACCAATTCTTCAGCTACATCATGCTGTTCACCATCCTCGGGATGTTGGTTGCTGTGCTGGCGCGAGGCGTTCTTTCGCCTTCGTCTTCCAAAGGCTGGTTCAGTCACATCACTGACGGTAACGGCTCTTGGAACTCAAGCACCTTGCCCCTGCAAATTGGGCTTGGAGTTTGGGCGCTTGCTCACATCGGAAGTTTGTGGCATTTCAACCACCTCATGAGCGATGAACAAACCATGTTCAATGTGTTTGGACCATTCAGCGCACCCGTGATCAATGCTTATCCTGAATTGGCAGCGTACCATGGCTACTTTGGCTTTTGGAGTGCTTTCTTCACTGGCATGGTCGCTCTTGTGGTCGCTGGAATGGTTTCCGAGCGCTGGTACACACGCTCGATGTTCATTGGTTCCATGTGGGCGCTTTACCTCGTTTCTTCGTGGTACGAAGCAGGTATGTTCCAAAACGAAGCCTTTGAGGGCAGTTGGGGCGCACTGATCTGGCTCGCCTTCACGTTCTTCATCTGCGCTGCTATCTACGTCATCGGAACCGGTGAGAAGTGGGGCGGTTGGTCCAACATCAGTGAATACGAACCCTCTGGTGCTCGCCGATTCTGGTCCGCTCACTGGGCCAGCATCTTGATTGGCATGGCCTTCTTATTCGGATTCTTCATTCGTGTCGGATGGTACGTCATCCCTTCGATGAACTCGTTGGGAACCAACACATGGGACATGACCGGTGGTTCTGACCCTTGGTACATGAAGCGGGTTGTTGACTACATCCTCGCCAACAACGCACACTTGATTATGGACGCTGACAGGTTTTACCCCATTGGTGGCATCAACCCTCGTCCACCGTTGTTCACCTGGTCGATTGCAATCCTTGCTAGCATCCTCGCCCCGTTTGTGGGTTCAGAAGACGCAGTCTGGTGGGCCATCCTCTCCCTTCCCGCAGTTTACGGAGCATTGACCATCCTTCCAGTCGCCGCTATCGCTCGTGAGCACATCAACGAGAAGGCTGCCGTTGTCGCCGCTTGGCTGATTGCCTTCATGCCGGCTCACGTTTCTCACACAACATTCGCCCTTGCTGACCACGACGCATTCATCATGCTGTTCTTGACAATGGGCTTCATGTTCTGGCTCAAGGCCATGAAGTACGCAGGAAGCGACAGGTTGTTGCGAAGCACCTCGCCTACCATGTCAACCTTCCTCAAATCCTTCTCCGCCGTTTCGAATGAACGCCCAGCAGCGCTGTCTTATGCCGTGCTTGCTGGTGTTTCCTTCGGTGTGGTTTCGCTTGGTTGGAAGGGATTCGTCGTTGGACCTGCAATCCTGTTCCTTGCTTATGCATTGCAGATTGCCCTCAACATGTTCCGCCGCCGTGACTCAACGACACTGAGCGTTTTGTTCATCACCATGCTGGCCGTCAACTTCCTGATGGCTCTGCCGTTCTATGGCCACCCAGAACTTGATCTCATCCTCGATGGAACAGGGCTTCAACCGTTCTTGTTTATCTCGATCTTTACTTTGGCTATCGCCTTTGTAACAACTGGATTCCGAGACAAGCCTTGGTTGCTTGTTCTTGGTGTCCTTGGTGCGAGTGGGCTCGTGTTCTTCTCTGCTCTTTATGCGCTCAAAGTGCTTGATTTGTCCAACGCTTGGGACGTCTTGTTCACCGGTGGCGGTTACTTCACCAAGACCAAGATTTTCGGAACAGTTGCTGAAGCGAACGCAAGCGACCGTGGGCAACTCTTTGCTCAATTCGGACCGATCACCTTCTTGCTTTCACTCGTGATGGGCCTGCTTTGCTTGGTCTCAGGGCTCAAAGAGCGAAAGCACACAAACCTCGTGTTTGGTGTGTGGATCCTCGCTGCTTCCTACATGGCTTGGTCTGCTGCTCGTTTCATGTTCAACGCTACACCTGCTATTGCGGTTCTTGGCGCATGGGGCATCATCTCCCTCTGGAAGTGGGCCAATTGGCCTGGTATGGTCCGTGCTTGGAAGAAGTACGGCATTCGAACTCCAGAAGACCGAATCCGCGGGGCCCGTAAGGCGCTATGGCGTTCACCAAACTTCTCTGCGATTATGCTTGTCATGATCATGCTGTTTGGTCAACAAGCCACATACGGTCTCGACGCTGCTATCCCTCAAACTGTTGCGGCAGAAGAAGAACTGGACGAGACAATCTTCAACCTAATTCCTGACGCTCTGCGCTTTGAAATCGGTGGCTTTTCCATTCTCGACGACAGTTCCTACGACGG
>DUKM01000138.1 GCA_013329255.1 Candidatus Poseidoniaceae archaeon
CGTCGAGCGGGTGAAAACCGTACCAGAATGTTGGAGGGAAATGCACCGAATGTAGCCGGTGAAGACCTGCTTGAAGGCGGAGCAAAAAACCCTCAACAGTTCGATGAACCAGATGAAGATGCCCTTGATGAAATGGCGGAATTGCTGGGCGAAGACCCTTCCGAGGAAGATTAATTTTCTACATAGCCAGAATCTTCAATTCGGCAAACCTGTGCCTCATCACCGATGGTAATGTTCCGTGAAGGACCGTCCGCAGGGCGTTCAAGCGTCCAAATTTGGAACCCGCAATCAACCATACCTTTGCGCCCTCGGACAGCCATCGAGGCTCCGCCATTGCCAGCGTCGATTCCCGCTTTGCTGATCAGCAAGAGGGTGATGTTCGGGTTGAGTGCATCGGCCAACGCCCCAGCATCTTTGATTCGTCCAGCAGGAATGCGGCCGCTTTCCTCACACCAGTCATCGAGAACAACGAGGCGAACGCTTGGAAGCGAGGTGGAAGTTTCGAGTAAAACCCCAACAGCCTGAGTGAGTGAGCCAACTAAATTCATGGCGTGGAAACGGGACGAATCCGCCAGTGAGAGGTGATCGAACAACTGTCCAAAACGGACACCGTCTGGCATATCTGGTGACGCCCAAAGCACACGACCACCCTGCTCAATGGTGTCGGCAGCCATATGCAGACCAAGCGTTGTTCCACCTGTGCTACCTTCGACAGCAAGGTGAATTTTACCACCTTCGAGAGGAAACGCTTTGCGAGGCATGATTCATCGTTGTGTCCACCGTGCAATATACTTCCGATGTTCAACACAGAGCAACCTTCATGCCCTACCAGCCCGACGCAAAACCATGAGCGACGAACTTGTGGTACGAGAAGGCGAACGAATTCCTCGACGTCCACTTCCAGAATTTGAAGAAGTTGGATCGTTCAGGGAAGCCATTTCTCGTGACGGTTTCTTTGGTACTGCTGTGGCAGACAAAAATCAATACGGTCCATTGGCCATGATGTTTTTGTTGCTGATTGTTGCTGGAATTACCGGGATCATCATCAAACTCGTTGCGTCTGCATGACGGTGAAGTCCCCTCGCCTCCCAAATCCCTCTGCCGTCTGGACATCGATGGTAAACATCAAACCATGACCCCTTAATTGGAGGTTAATGGATGAAAAATCGGTCAATGTTGAGAGTCGAACATCCTCCCAAGACAAACGCTGGACAATCATGGCGGCCTTGTTGGGAACCAACACTGCTTTCATGCTGTTTCAAGGCATTGAGCAGGAACGAAATTACACATTAATACGAGAAGTAGCGTTGACCATCATCGCCGTTGCCATCCCTTTCCAGGGCATTTACTTCCTGATATACACTTACCTTCTCGAGCACGAAGGAAAAGTTACTGCAGGTCATTTGTTAAGGTTACGAAAGGCTTCAGCGGTCTGCCAAATGGTTGGATACGGTTCACTGATTGGCGTGGCTTTGATGTGGTACAACATCTCAAACTATGTGGGCGTGTTCTTCGTTCTGTCTTCGGGGTGTTCGGTCATTTTGATCAGAACGGTAATGCGACCGCTCGACAACAAAGACGACGAAACACCGTCCCATTGATAGCGTTCTGAGCCGTTTGAACACAAGAAAGACAGAAGGCAATGTTGATGAATCGAGGCGTGAGCCTCGTACCATGTCCTTCTGCCCGCTCGACTATCGTTATGGCTGCCAAGAATTCAAGCACATCTGGTCCGAAGTTGGCCGTCACGAACGTCAACTCGAGGTGGAACGTGCCCTCATTTGGGCGCACATGCAACTCGGACGTGTATCCCAGGCCGATTACGACATCGTTGCTTCTATTGCCAACCCGACTTCAGTGACGAAAGAACGCGTGTCGGAAATTGAAGCAGAAACCCGCCACGACATCATGGCTTTGACAAAGGCCATGGCTGAGGCGGCTGGTGAAGCCGGATGGTGCATCCACCTTGGGGCCACATCCAACGACATCGTCGACACCGCAGTTGCAATTCAGTTGCGCGATAGCATCGTCATGTTGCGTGAACAATTATGCCTCCTAATTGGTGTATGCGCTGACGTTTCAGAGCGAGAACGTGACACCGTCATGCTTGGCCGTACGCACGGACAGGCTGCTGTTCCAATCACCTTCGGATTGAAGGCAGCCGTTTGGCTCGATGAACTTCGACGGCAATTGATTCGCCTCGATGAAGCTACACCAAGAATCGCTGTGGGCAAGTTTCTCGGTGCTGTTGGCACCGGTGCTGCACAAGGAGAAAATGCAAGAGAATTGCAACGCTTAATCCTCACACACCTCGGCCTTGGAGTTCCATTGGCCACAACTCAAGTTGTCGGAAGGGACCGCTACATCGAATATGTGTCATGGCTCGCTAACATCGCCGCCACCTGTGAAAAAATCCTTCAAGAAGTCCGCAACCTCCAACGATCTGAAATTCAAGAGGCTGGAGAAGGCTTTGATATCGAAAAGCAAGTTGGATCTTCGACCATGGCGCACAAAAAGAACCCAATCAAGTCAGAAAACGCCTCTGGTTTAGCACGCATCGTCCGCTCGATGATTATCCCAACGTACGAGAACGCCCTCTTGTGGCACGAACGTGACCTGGCAAATTCCAGCAGCGAGCGGTTCACTCTTTCACACGGCTCTGCGCTGTGCGAGGATGTTATTGCTAAAACTCGAGATGTACTCACCAACATGTGGGTCGATGCAGAACGTTGCATGGAGAACATCAAGGCGCAGCGTGGTCTTGTGATGGCTGAGAAGGTCATGATCGACTTGGTCGAGCACGGCATTGCTCGAGATGAAGCACACGAAATCTTGCGCGAAGCATCCTTCACTGCGGTTGCAAATAAGGAGGAACTCATCGACGTCTGCAGCCGAACACCGGCTATCGCAGCGGCATTTAGTGCCGAAGAACTCGAGGCCATGTTTGAACCTGCCAATCACATCGGAGTTTCCGGTGAACTTGTTGACGAGTGCGTTGCACTGGCTCGTGCTGCAATCAAGTGATGTTCAGTCCACGTGAATCAAATTCACGGATTCAAATTCCAAGGTACCTCGTGTACCTTCCCAAAGCGGAGAACCCTTGACTTCGAGGCGACCCTTAAGATGCGGTCCGCCCACAACGAGCGTTTCGTATTCACCGCCTTCACCATCAACGTTGAACCGGAACGTTGAGGCCAGTTCCTCAAGTTGAGGCAACGAATGTTCATCCAAGACACGGCCGATCCATTGTGCGTCCAATCCTTCACAACTCACAGAAGTCAGCATCACTTCAAAGCCATGGCTGACAAGTCCACGCATGTGTTCAAGGCTGTTTTGGTGCCAGAGCGGTGTCCAACTTCGAATACCCAGTCGCTCGGACATCCTTTCAAGTCTTGACTTTTGATAATCAGATCGCAGCGCACCGCTGACAATACCGTCGATGTCCAGTGTTGCAAGTGCGGTTTCTAAATCTGTAATCTCTTCTTCCTGAACGCCGGCTGTATCGACCTTCAACCACGGGATTCCGGCAAGAGCGGCCTGATGCTCGACGAGGTGCGTTCCTGGAATCTGAAACATCCATGAATCGTCGCCAGTGATGTTGACGGTCACCAATGAAACAACGTCCCACCCTCGGCATTGGGCCCACCACCAAGCGGCAGCCGAATCTTTGCCACCAGAAGACAACACAGCGACTCGCACAGATGTCGCAACGCCCTCGTTGTCAAGAGGTTAGGGGTGATTCGCCGTGTGAGGGTTCATATGAGGTGGCGTTGTCTTGGGAATGTCAGCGAACGAATTTGTGATGGGTGGGTCAACCGATTCTACCCTCATCCTCATAAAGCGTCGATTCAACGGCAAAGATGAGGCAAAATTATGCAACCAAGCGGAAGAGGATACGACCACGGCATCACAACCTTTAGCCCAGACGGAAGACTGTTCCAAGTTGAATACGCTCGGGAATCCGTAAAGCGAGGAACGACAACAGCTGGACTCAAGTTCCGAGACGGTGTTGTTCTTGTCTGTGACAAGCGCATCGTCAGCCGACTCATCATCCCTGAATCCATCGAAAAGATGTTCAAAATCGATAACCACATCGGTATCGCCACATCCGGACTTGTTGCCGATGCTCGCCAACTCGTTGCACGGGCTCGAGTTGAATCTCAAGTGAACCGCATCACCTATGCAGACTCCGTCCCAGTGGACGTCCTTGTGAAGAAAATCTGCGACTTCAAGCAGTCCTTCACCCAGTACGGCGGATCCCGCCCGTTCGGTACGGCCCTCCTCATTGGTGGCGTCGATGACAACGGAATTCATCTCTACGAAACGGACCCGAGTGGCGCCTACCAGTCATACCACGCCGGCGCCATTGGCAGCGGCCGCAACACAGTGATTGACCACTTTGAGTCAAACTGGAAAGCAGGGCTTACACTCAACGCCGCTATGAAACTCGGACTCGAAGCCCTTCGAAGCGCCAACGACACTGAACTCAACCGAGAAGCAGTCGAAGTCACCGTCATCGATAACGAAGGCTACCGTGTGCTCGACCGAGCAGAAGTGAACAAGCAAATCGACCGCTTGAAACCACTTGAAGAGTGAAGTTTGACCGCCAGCATGAAAGGCCGCTTTGGCCTCTTCAGACTGAGGAAGACAAATGGTGAGTCTTGACAAAGCAGTTCTTGCACGTATGGAAAAGGGCGGGAAACGCTACGAACTTTTAGTCGATCCAGAACTGGTGGAGAAGTTCAAAGCCGACCCAACTTCCGTTGACTTGAACGCCTTTTTGGCCATGGATGAAGTCTTCCACGATGCCCGCGGTGGCGAGCGACCAACCTCTGAAGCCATCGAAAAGACGTTTGAAACTCAAGACATCCTCACAATTGCCACGACAATTTTGTCAAAAGGCAGCATCCAATTAACCACCAATCAGCGCAAAGCCATGGTGGAACGGATGCGCCAGCAAATCGTTCATCAAATTCACGTGCAAGCGGTCGACCCGAAAACAAAGAGCCCGCACCCCAAAACAAGAATTGAGTTGGCCTTAGAAGAATCTCGCTACTCTGTTGACCCGTTCAAAGGGCTCGAAGAACAAGTCAAGGAAGCAATTGATCGGCTCAAACCCATGATTCCGCTCTCCTTCGAATCCATCCGCCTTGCTTTCAAGGTTCCAGGCTCTGCATACGGACAAGTTTCGAGGATCTTACGGCCCTACCAACAAAAGGAACAATGGCTCGAAAACGGCTCATGGGCCAGCGTCATCGAATGCCCAGCAGGGATGAAACCAGACATCATCAGTCAGGTGATGCGCCAAAATTCAGATACGGAAGTCAAAGAACTGTGATTATTGAGGCCTGAAACATTCACGCATCGACAGTTGAGCCGAGGGTCGGCTTTATCATGGGATGGTTGGTGGCGCAGAATGGAGAGAAAGAAATGTCCAACGGTCAAAACGGCGCCGAGCTGCGCCTCGTGACCCCAGGTATGGCCATCGGGCCAGTCGCTGGGAAGCGCGTAGGAAGCGGTGCAATCGCACAAAACGATACAATTATTGCCACCCGACTCGGGTGGACAAAAGAATTCAACAACACTGTCTCGGTTGACCCGATCAACAGTGCTTACATGCCACGGTCCGGCGACCTTATTGTTGCCGTTGTGGCTGAAGTCCGAAACAACCTCTGGTTCATGAACGTCAACGGACCGTTCCAAGGCCTTCTGCCAATGTCACTCGCACCTTGGAAGGTCGAGTTTGGCGCAGCACGCCAACACATGGGCATCGGCGACGTTGTCTTGGCCCGTGTCCAAGAAGTCGACGAGTGCCACAACGTGGTCCTCACCATGAAAGGCGTCGGCTTGCGACGCTTGAACCAAGGAACAATTGTTTCCGTCCCAATCAACCACATTGACCGTCTGCGAGGCGAAGGCAACGCAACCGTTCAGCGACTCCGAGATGCAGCAGACAGCCGCATCATCATTGGCGAGAACGGCAGAGTCTGGATTGATGGAAATGCAGAAGGCACCGCTTGGGCTCGCCAAGCCGTTGCCCTGGCTCAGGCCTCTGGCCACAAAACAACATTCGAAGCAGAATTGTCTGCTCTTGAACAAAATGCTCCGAAAAAAGGTGATGCTTGATGGGTGGATATGGTGACGTTAAACTGCTACGCGAAGACGGGCTTCGGCTCGACGGACGAAAAATTGATGAAATGCGACCTGTGAAGATCGAAGCTGGTGTTTTACCGGCTGCTGACGGATCTGCAATGGTGACCCACGGATTGAACGTGGCAGTTGCTGCTGTGTATGGCCCAATGGAAGCACATCCTCGAAAGATTCAGCGCCAAGACCGTGCTGTAATCGATGTCCGATACAACATGGCACCGTTCTCAACAAGCGACCGCATCCGACCAGGCTACAACCGACGCTCCCGAGAAATCTCCAAGGTGACGGCCGAAGCACTCGAATCCGTGGTGCTTGTCGAACGATACCCACGCTCGAAGATCCGAGTCGAAATCGAAATTCTTGCTGCAGAAGCAGGAACCCGTTGCGCCGGTCTCACCGCCGCTGCTGTTGCTCTTGCTGACGCAGGAATCCCAATGCGTGACCTCATCGTAGGTGTGGCATCTGGAAAGGTCGAGGGCATAGTTGTGCTCGACTTGGACAAGGCAGAAGACAACTACGGTCAGGCTGACCTCCCCGTAGGCATCCTTCCAAACACCGGTGAAATTGCTTTCCTGCAAATGGACGGCGACCTCTCACCAGATGAATACAACTTGGCAATGGAGTACAACTTCAAGGCAGCAGCAGAAATCCATGAAATCATGGTTGATGCCCTCAAGCGCCGTTACGAAGGAGGTGAAAACTGATGGTCGAACTCGTACCAACTTTGCTTCGCCAAGAACTCGCTCGACTGGCAGAAGATGACCTTCGCCTCGACGGACGAAAACAATGGGAAGGCCGTGAAGTCACCCTTGAAACCGATTGCCTGTACAACGCAGAAGGATCTGCAAAGGTCGTCATGGGCGGTACCATCGTTTACGCTGGTGTCAAGTTCGAACTCCGAACGCCTTGGCCAGACCGACCAGCACAAGGTTCCCTCATGTGTGGGGCTGAACTGCGACCTGTGGCTCACCGAAAGTACGAGCCTGGCCCACCATCTCCACAATCCATCGAACTCGGTCGAGTTGTTGACCGTGGCATCCGCGAATCCGGTTGCATCGATATGGAAAGCCTGTGCATTGTTCCAGGCGAGAAGGTCTGGGGTGTCATGATTGACATCCACGTTCTTTCCGATGGTGGCAACATCTTCGACGCATGCGGCCTTGCTGCAATCGCAGCTCTACGTACCGCAACCGTCCCAGCAGAGCGCTTTGACGTCGGCGAAGATTACACCCTGAAAGTGAAGGGAACGCCAATCATGGCTTCCTTCACTCGTGTCGGTGGACGATACATCTACGATCCTTCCGAAGAGGAAGAATTGGGCGGCGATGAGCGCATTCACATTACACTGGGTGACGAAGGCCACCTCCATTCCTTGCAAAAGGGATTAAGAGGGGTGTTCACGCCCGCCGAATTTGCAGAGATATTCGAAGTGGCGCATCACCGATGCACCGAACTACGAACACTCGTTGCAAACCAGGAGGGGAACTGATTGGCAAAGCGAACACAGAAAGCAGGCGCAACAGCACGATTTGGAGCTCGATACGGTGTATCCGTTCGACGAAACTCAGGGACAGCCTTGGCAAAGAAGAACGCCAAGTACACCTGCCCAGTATGTCAGTACCGAAAGGTCACTCGCAAGTCCCGGGGCATTTGGTCCTGCGGAAAGTGCGACCACACCTTCGCAGGTGGCGCATGGGAACCATTCACCCGAGCCTCCGATGCGAACAACAGAATTCTACGACGATCCGTTGAAGGCGCAACAACCGCCGATATGGCTTACATCGCTCAACAAGCCGCTATGGACTATGAACGTGCATTGGCAGCGGGCGAAATCACGGAAGAAGAGTGAACCATTCCACAAACGGTGAACACCGTGACGGCAACATGGCGACTCACACTCCAAGTGGAGTCAACAGACAAGGACAACACGAAGGCCCTTGCGGACGCTTTGACCACGGATGAAGCAATCACGTGGGACGACGGACGAACTTCTTTCCGATTCTCCATTGAAGAATCAAAGGCCAAAGATCTGCGAGCCATGTGGAACACCAGGGTTCGTGGTCTCATCGCAGTGGACAGCCTCCTGGACATCATAAGCGATTCAAAGCAAGGCGAGCATTCATCAACGCAGACCAACTGAGGGAACACAATGGACAACATGGAACAACTCCAAGCCGTGGTTAGCGAAGTGCAGGCAGCGCGTCAACAAGTCGCAAATTTGCGCGCTCAGGTCGTTGAATTAGAAACAACGGTCGATTCCGTAAAGAACCAACCGGCCGAACTCGCACTCCATCAACAGATGGGTGGAGTTTTAGTCGAGGTTTCAGATCGAGATGCGCTCCTGAAGGACTTGGAGCAAACGTTGATCACCCTCAACGAGCATCTCGCCCGTTTCACTGAGCGGGAAGGTCAATTGATGGCCACATACGAACAACTGCAAGCCGTTCTCAAAGGATCGGAATGAACATGGATGCAACAAAGGAAGCTGAACTTCATGCCTTCCATGCGTGGATATCGGCGGCTTGTGAACGAGGTCCTGTTCCTGTCTTGACGGGAAAGAACGGCGACATGGACACCGTCGGCTCCGCAGTTGCGCTCGCTGCTTCCCATCCAAACTTGATGGCGTGCGGCGTTCACCTTGGCCGAACTGCCAAGCGCGTGGTGGAGGAACTTCAAGCCCCTTTTCGAAAAATAGCACCCGAGCGAACCTCTTGGCCTCCCTCGATTGGTGGCATTGTCATCGTCGACGCAGCAGCAGCAGGCCAAGTAGGCGTTGATCTGCCCGAAGGCGTACCTCTATGCATTATTGATCATCATGCAACATCGGATTGGGTGTTGTCTGAAAATGACATTAACCTCCAATGGGACGTCAGAGCCACGACCCAAATTATCGACAAGTATTTGATTAAATTTGCTTCCAAAACCCGTTCCGAAGTGGTCCGAAAAATGCTTCTTGCAGGCCTTATCACCGACACGGGAAGGTTCCGCCACGCTGATGGTGGTGCCTTTGAATCCGCCTCTCAATTGTTGGAAGATTCGGGCGTAGACTACGCTTCATTCCTTCAGTTTATAGAATCTGAGAGCACCTCGCCCAGCGAACGTGGAAGCCTTCTTCGAGGCCTTTCGAGAGCAAAATCCATCGAGTCAGGAAAATGGAACATCGTTCACACATATTCAGGAACCCTTGAGGGACGTTTGGCAAGCATGCTCATTGGCACAGGTGCCGAAATTGCTCTTGTCAGTCGGTTCAGAGACGGCCAAACGCGCTTGACGGCAAGAGCACCACGCTCAAGCACACAACATGGGGTTCACCTCGGCCACCTCATGGCGGCTGTTGCTGAGCGCATTGGCGGCGAAGGTGGAGGTCATGATGGGGCTGCTGGATGGTCGGGTAAGGCTGACCGCATTGCTGCAGAATCAGCGTTCATAGCCCAAGTGGCCCTTGCAAACCGAGAGGGGGACGATTCGTGAGTGAAATCAACATGCCAACTGCCCCTGGTTACTTCATTTCCAAATGGCGCGAAGAAGGACCTGTCGATCTTGATACACTGACCAAGTGGCGCAATGAAATGAACTGGTCCGAATGGCTTCCCTTAGCGGAGGCTGCACTCTACCTCGATGCTGCAGAATTGCTAGCTTTGATTCAGCCTGAACTTTCACCTGCGGAAGATGCAACGCTCAACCTCGTCAGACGACGAATGCTGGGTGATCACCGCCTCGAAGCCGCCATCAACGAAGCTTTGGAGATTGCACGGGCAAAGGACACACGAAACCTTGCGCTTGAAGGGCGCTTGCGCATGGAACGTGGATTGACCCGATACGAAATGGGCGACAGCGAAGGTGCTTCTGACGACCTGACCTGGGCTGAAACACGATTGAGTTCTGTGGCAAAGGCAAGCCGAGATCACGACCTCTCACTGATCAATAAAGCCGCCTTCCACATGGCAGCAGGTGAACCTTTGATGGCCTTGACAACCTACTCGGAAATCCCACGAGACGGCGGACACGCCCATGAAACTGTAGCCATTTCCCGCCTTGGTGCAAGCCGAATTCGGGCAGGGATGGGCCACATGTTTGACGC
>DUKM01000113.1 GCA_013329255.1 Candidatus Poseidoniaceae archaeon
TCCATGTAATGTATCCTTCCGCGAGGGATTTCTCCACCTTGTCGATTGACGCCCTCCCCTGATGAATTTGTACATCCGAAGACGACCATCAATTTACTCAAATCCCAGCCCATCCGGAGTTTTGGTGAACTGAGCACACGCAAGAGGGAAACTACAGGCACCTTTCGAGGAAGTTGCCGACCGTTCATGCTCAATTGTTCGTCTTGAAAGGAGAAGTGCAATCCATCGCGCATGAGAAATCCTTGGTGGAGGACCAAGCGGTCCTCGGAAGAAAGTTTGACGCCCTGTTCAATTTCTCCCGTGATCCGTTCCAACTCGTCCTTCGTTGCTGGTTGCTCCAGAACCGGATCGACCTGTTCATCTAATCGGGCCCAATCAACTTCTTTTGAGTCTGTGAAGGCGTCCTCAAGGGAGTTCCATCGCCGCCTTGTGTTTGGGTGTGGGCCTCCAAGTTTGGCTGCGATTTCATTGTGAAGCGTTTGATCAATTTCATAATCCCAGTCAGTCTTTGGACCACCCCGAATCATCGAGGAACAAAGCAAACAGGGGGATTCCTCTTTTCGTTGACCACAGACGTGACACACAGCATAGGCACCCTCGACCATGCCTGTTTACTGGTCAACAATATTTGAACTACGAAAAGGATTCAAAGGTTTGAATCACTTGATTCACGTCCTCATCGGTGACATGAAGATGGAGAACGATTCTGCAGGTGTTTGGGCCAATATCGAGCACGTCAATGCCAGAATCAGAAAGGGCCTTCATGACCTCTGTTGCTTTGAGGTTTGATTCAAAATAAACCATGTTGGTTTCAACGGTCTCTAAATCGACCGCATAGCCATCAAGACCATTGATGGATGTTGCAAGACGCATGGCCCGAGCGTGGTCTTCAGCCATCCGTTCAACATGGTGATCCAGTGCGTGCAATCCTGCCGCAGCGAGCATGCCGGCTTGCCTCATTCCACCACCAAACATTTTCCGCCAGCGGTGAGCTTGCGCAATGAAGGAAGTTGAGCCAACCAACAAGGAGCCAATCGGCGCACCGAGGCCCTTGGACAAGCAAATTGAGATTGAATCATAATCTCGAACCATGCGATCGAGAGGGGTACTGGTTGCAACTGCAGCGTTGAACACTCGCGCTCCATCCATGTGGACGGCGCAATCATTCGCTTTTGCAACCGCTGCAATCTCATCGAGTGTATGTTGTGGATAGCACGCCCCGCCGCCCCGGTTTGATGTGTTTTCAACACAAACAAGCGTTCCATCTGGGTAATGGGACAGCGAACCCGCCTGCTTGCGAATGGCGTTTTGAACATCTTCAGGACGCATTAAACCGCCATGCACGTCAACCAGAGCAATCGATGCGCCACACAGTGCAGCATAACCGCCGCCCTCGTAAATGTAGATGTGACTGTTGTTTGCCGTAATGATCTCGTCGCCCGGTGAGGTGTGGCATCGGAGCGCTATCGCGTTCGCCATTGTGCCTGATGGAACAAAAAGAGCCGCTTCTTTTCCACACATCTGTGCTATACGATTTTCCAACTGGTTGACGGTCGGATCATCGCCAAGCACATCGTCGCCAACGGCTGCGGTATGCATGGCCTCTCGCATCTCAGGGGTTGGTTGAGTCACGGTATCAGATCGAAGATCGATGCGGTCAGTTGAGTAGTGGCGCATGGGTGAGCCATGAAGCACTCCCTCATCAAAGCGGTGGCGGATTAAAGCAGCTTGAGAGTCCCGGTGATTGGCTCGAGTGCATCGCTTTCAGCTGGTCCAAGCGCAAGGATGGTGAACGAGCCACTTGGAATTTGAGTGTGGCCGGCATCGTGCACACACGAAGTGAGGATGTGATTCTGCTTAGCTTGAGATTCAATGCGCGACAGATGGTCGGCATCGTCGCCCTTGACGCATATTTTCTTTTGGCCTGACGCAAGCCATGCTTCAAGATATTCAGGTTTCTTTGCGCCCGCTTTCATCACCGACTGGACTGCTCCATGGCCAACTTGAGCGGCGATTTTCCCTTTGCCCATTTTCAGTGAATGGTTCACGACGAAGACCATTTTCAAATCCCCTCTCGGAAGCACACCACGAAGGCGTGGTGCCGTCATCTTGTGAATGAAGGAGCGAAGACCCATGCTGACTCGTAAGGTCAGTATGGTTTCAATTCTCCGACGAGTGCATCGATTGAACGTCTTGGTCCGGGCCCAATACCAAGAACGGTAATCGTTCCCGGCTCCACTTCTGTATGGCCGGCATCCTTGACGAGGTGTGTGACGAGGCCTGCGGACTGGGCCTGGCCCGCTAAGCGCTGAAGCGCTTGCAAATCTTCGACCTTCAAGCAAATTTTACGAGCGCCTGATTGGCGCCAACGTTCAACCAAACGCGTGTGAGATTTACGCGCTCCGAGGGTGCACGAAACAGCGGCATGAGCGCACTGGACCGCTATTTTCCCCGTTGAAAGCCGGAGATCATGGCGGACGATGAGCGCCATTGTTGGTTCATCAGCCGTGGATGCCATGGCCGTCCACCACCGTGTATTCCAGTGTCTCAAGGGACGGGCGTGGGGCAATGAGACCCGAGAACCAAACCCCGAACCAGATGGCAAAGGTCAGGTTACCCAACGCATGCAAGGCATCGAATGGAATCCCATTGGCCAAATAAACCATGAATTCAACGGCACCGAAGGTTCCGTCAAGGATCGACAGAGAGACAATGAAATCGAAAATAAACGCTGACAAGATTGCAGCAAGGCAGGTGCGTCCTGAATTGTAAACGCCGTCCACAACGAGTGAAAATCGTGAACCGAACACGGCGACAGTAGCCCAGCCTGCTGCTTGGAAGATGGTCCACCAGCCGTCGCCCATGAAGAAGTTGGAGAGCATAGCAACCATCACTGCGAAAGCCGCTCCGCGGCGAGCACCTAGTTGCGCTCCAATCAGGAGGCATGCCAATGTAACAGGTTGAACGTTAGGCAGAGGTTGCATAACCACACGAAGCAAGGAGACGCTCACGACAAGGGTCGCCATCAAGACAACGTCGTGGACTGAACGGCGGTTTGGACCCGCAAGAAGCAGGAACGCAAAGCCGAGCAACACCACATCCAACACCAACCCCATGGTTGGTGAAAGTTCAGGGCCGTGGGTGCCAAGAGCTTGGAACATGTTCCGAGCCACCAAGCCCCAAGATTTGAGGCTTACCTCGTATCAACCGTATACCATTGGACTCTTGAGGTGGAATCAATGTTGGAATAATCTGCCGCCACAGGTGCCAAGCGGCCATCGATGGTGTATTCCCATCCTTCACCTGTGACGCCATTGAAGGCCACCACATAGGTGCCCATTTCTGTTCGTTCGGTTTGAAGTTCCAAGCCAAGTTCTTCACACGCCGCGATGGTGAGTTCGAGCGCATTGCTGTATCCTTCAAGCCCGCCGACGGCATGCATTTCTCCATCGATGACAATTGAAACAATTTGAGTGTCGCGCCATGACTCCTCCCAGGATGAATCCCAAACCTCCTGTTCTGGAGAAGGGTCGACTTCTTCGATGAATTGGGACCATTGGACCGCCACTTGATCCAACACCAAAAGGGCGATGAGGAGCACATACAAACTAGCAAACTTCAGCACCGAAGCACCCTTGTTCCTCAACATTTGAATGGCGGCACCGCCAATTGAAAGGTAGAGCAAGAACACCATGCCTTGGGCTGCCCAATCGAAGTTCGTGTCGGTTATTTGTTCAGGTTGAGAAGAATCATCTTGCATTAGAGTGTAGAAATAAACGATACCTTCATCGCTTCCGAAGGCCAAATGGATTGCATCTCCGATGCTCACAAATGCTGGCCCTGAGGTGGCATAACCATC
>DUKM01000118.1 GCA_013329255.1 Candidatus Poseidoniaceae archaeon
GGACCGAGCCTCGCAAGGAAGGTATGAAGCGGCTCTTCTGCGGTTGGAATCAAATCGATGTCGGTCGCAGACCAAAGGCGAATCGCATGTTTGCTGGTGCAGAATTCAGCACGAAGCGAACGACGCATTGTGTTTTTTGTGGAAACAAGGTTCACCGTCCAACGCCCATAGAGTTGATTGTGACTGTACATGGTCCAACCGTTTTCAAACCGAATCAACATCGCCTTAGCCCTGCTCGTCACGTCAACTACAGTTTGACCTTCAATCAGATGCTCCCGGCCAAGAAAGGTCACGTAAGGGAGGTTGACGCTCTGAAGGGTTTGCCCGATGAGCGCTTTTCCGATGCGGTCAGCAGCGCGTCGAATCTCCGGACCCTCAGGCATAGTGCAATATCAATTCAGTTCGCCTATCAAGATGTGTTTGAAGGAACCGATGAAGACAAGAGCAATCACCCTCAGCGTCAAACATGGCGCAGGAAGTGGTGATGCTTGGAACTGGTAACGCCTTCATGCCCTATGGCCGCTATCACTCGTTTGCTATGATCGATGGAAAGCACGTTATCGACTGCCCACCGACAGCCCTTGCAAGTTTTCGCCGTTCGGGCGTTGTAGTGAGTGACATTGAGACCATATTCATCACTCACGTTCACGGAGACCACGTGTTCGGATTTCCGTTCTTTTTACTCGAACGCCGCTACATCTCTGATCGGGGCATGGAAAAACCTCTCACAGTGGTCGCAGCGCCTGGCGTACGGGACCGGTTGAAGCAACTTTGTCAACTTGCATACCCCGGAAGTCTGGACGAAATTTTTGAAACAATCCACTGGCGGGAAGAAATCGAAGGGGAATTGGGGTGCGGGCTCACTTGGCGGCGTTTCGTTGTCCATCATGATGCATCTGTGGACCCTTATGGGTACCATTTCAACGCGGGTAAAAACGGAAGTTTTGTTCACAGCGGCGACTCTGGTCCCTGCGAAACGTTGTACGAGCAAATGGCACAAACTAAGATGACCATCTTGGAGATGGGCCTTCCTGAGTGGGTCGAATCCGATCACCATCACAAACCGTCGGACATCATGCGCATCGCTCAACGTTTGCCTCAAGTTCAAATGATCATCACTCATACATTCATTGACACACCCGGAGTTCAACCGGTGCCAACCGTTACCGACGAATATCCGGAGCACCCTCAGAATGTGCACCACGCCGAGGATCAATTCAAAATGCGCTGGGACGGAACCAATTGGTTGCTCGGCGAGTAATAATCCAAACAGGAATTCTTTCCGGAAAAGGGTCAAAAATTTGAGGTTTAGCGGCGTTATTTTTCCTAAATCACGGTCAAGAGCACTCCTCTTTATATCCCAAAAGTAATATTGAAAGTTTCAACAAATACCCATTCATGATTGGTGATGGTGAACATGCTTATGAGGGGGACTCGGACTCACGCACATTATCGCGCATTGGTCAATCCGACCCTTGCTCGATATTGCGAGACAAAGAGGAATTATCATGAGCGGAAACATCTTCGATGACTTCCTTTCACGAAAAACCCTGTTCGTGGATAAAGAAGTCCTCCGTCATGATTTCCGTCCTAAAAATCTCCCTCACCGACAAAGCGAAATTGAGAAACTTACCTTCAACCTCGTCGAAGCACTCAACGGTCACATTCCATCAAACATGACCCTCTACGGTGTCACCGGCGCAGGTAAAACCGCAGTCACCTCCTATGTCTGCGCAGAACTTGAAGCAAAAGGAAAAGAACTCAATCGTTCGGTTCAAAGCATCATGGTCAATTGCCGTCAAATTGACACGCAATACCGGGTGCTAAGCCACCTTGGCAACTCCTTATTGGAGTCCCATGAAATCGACGAGATCCCATTCACAGGTTGGCCAACTGACAGAGTGTTTGGGGAATTGGTTCGGCGCATGGATAAGAGAGGCGGCGTGTTCGTGATCATCCTCGACGAAATCGACCATTTGGTTCGCAAAGCTGGCGATGATTTGCTGTACAACTTGACGAGCATCAACGCTTCTTTGAAAAATGCCCGTGCCTGCGTGATTGGCATCTCCAACGATCTCAAATTCACTGATTTCCTCGACCCTCGAGTTCGCTCCAGGCTCGGTCAATCCGATGTTGTGTTCAATCCATACGATGCAATTCAACTGCAGAACATTCTTCGCCAACGCGCACAAGCCTCCTTGGTTGAAGGGGCACTCGATGACAGCGTCATTGCCTTGTGCGCTGCAATCGCAGCCCAAGAACACGGCGACGCACGATGCGCCCTCGATTTGTTACGCGTTTCAGCTGAAAAAGCGGAACAATCCGGCGACGAATGCGTAACACAAGCTCACGTTCGCATGGCTCAGCATCAACTTGAAGCCGATCAAATGCAACCTGTTCTCTCATCTTTACCCAGCCAACAAAAACTTGTTCTCGCTTCTATTCTGTTGAATGAGAAAAACGGTCTTCGAAACATTCAGACCGGCGAAGTGTATGACATATACGCTCAAGCATGCAGATACGTCCGTCAGAACCCACTCACTCAGCGAAGGGTTTCCGGCTTAATCTCAAACCTCGACATGCTCGGACTCATCACGGCTCGCACCGTATCCCGTGGACGCTATGGCCGGACCAAGGAAATTAACTCCTGCATTCCAAAGAACATTGATGCTGAAGGTATTATGATTGAATCTGAGTCTCACATGAAAGAAGTCTTTGACCGCCCTTATCGACATCAATCCCGCCTCTGATTGGGATTTTTGATTGTTCGTCTCCACTCTTGTTTGATTCGGTGTGCTTATATCCAAAAGGCAGGTGGCGCAACCTATGAGCAAAGACGAAAACGACGATTCCAGCAGCCTCATGGCAGCAATCATGAATCCTTCACGTGGTGTTTCTCAATGGTTCATTGCTCTTGGCCTGTGGGGTTTGTTCCTTGCCGTTCTCAATATCATGGGCGAGGCTCACCCAAATTACCACTGGTCGTGGGGCGGTTTGCTCACCTTTGAAGCAACCAACGCCGCATTCGAACAGAGCGACGGTTTCAAGATCGTAGCCTCGGATTTTGTTTTCATGGCTTTGTGTGGCGCTCTAGCAGGTCTTGGATTCAAGACGATGGCGGGCGAAGATGGTGGCATTGGAGCATGGGCAAAGAGCCTGCTTGTCAACGACACCTGGCCCGCTTTGGCTGATCCTGGCTACAAAGGCTGGTCGATGTTTGGCGCAGCATGGTGCCTTTTGCTCGGTTTCGTTTGCTATGCTTTCTACGGAATTCGCTACACCGGATGGACCGATCCGGGTGTGTACTCGGTGACCATTGCGTTGCTGGCCTTTGGATTTGCTCTCAAGGCTTCTGCAAACGCACCTGCCGGTGATGAAAACCTCGATTGATTCGAGATTAACGCTTGAACATTGGTCGATGACCGTTGTTTCCTTTGAGTGCATCAAGGAGACCCAAAGCCAATCCTTGCCAAAGTGCAACGCTCCAGCGGAAGGTTAGACGTCGAATGCGTAAAACGGCCCTGAGGCTTATTTTACCCTCTCGTAATGCACCACGGTTGACTTCGCCCAGTGGCCCACCCCAAAGAAGCAGTTCATGAACCATCATCAATGCCAATGTGCTGAGAAGGATCTTTGTCTGCCACCATTGCTGAACGCTTTCCCAATCCCATTCTCCCATCGTGACGGCTTTGAACAAAAAGGGGAGCCCGGAGACAAGGGCAGAGATCCAAAGGGGCAGCACAACCAGAACAATCGTGGAACTGCCGATAAAATCGAGGCCAGGTCCAATCCGCTTCCGCCGTGGAAAGTGCCTCATGATTCGGACGTGGGCCCGTGCGTCCCTGCGCCGTTTGCCAAGGAAACGGGTCCGCTCGATTTCGGGTACATGTTGCACCACTGCGTTTGGTGCGTAAATGATCGAACCACCGGATTCAATAAGCCTCAAACTCACTTCCATGTCTTCTGCGTGGTACCAATCCGGATTAAAACCGCCAATGGCCATGAGCGATTGGCGATGAAACATTGAACACGGCCCATTTGCAAGGCTGGTTTTTCTCGGGCGAGCTTTGTACTTCCTGGCAATTTCGACCGAGCGAACCCTGCTCACAACATCACCAGCATGTCCAAAAACGGTTCTTCCGGTTACGGCGACTATCGTTTCGCCTTCTGCGATCGGTTTGGATTCACCGACCATAATTTCGATCCAATCAGGTTCAGGCCGAACATCAATATCGGTTATGGCAACCCATTCGCCCTTTGCTTCATCCACCGCCCACTGCCGTCCTGCAGAGAGCCCCTTCGGATCTTGAGTGAGGATTCGAATGGGCACTTCGGCTTCCGAATCGTTCCATGCAAGCAAGCGTTCTTTCGAACCGTCGCTTGACCCGTCATCAACGGCAATGATTTCCAAAGGTCGGTATGTCTGAGCGATGAGGGCTTTCATGCAATCATCAACCCATGAAGCGCCATCACGAACGCACACAGAGAGGGTAACGAGCGGTGCTTCGCTCATTGCATCACCTCAAACAAATTGAGGAGGTTGCGGCAGCGTTGTTTTACTGCGAGGCTTGTGATTTGCATCACCACACCAGTTCGTGGTTGACCGTAGAGAACGACGGTTCCGATGGGGGCAAAGCAGTGGATTACGAGGGGCGCAAGATCTTCTTCGCCTTCCACTTCCAAGAGAACTGGTTCCTCCGCTTTGAGGGCTTCTTGCAAGGTTTCGCACAACGAAGGGGTCAACACGCCAGCGGGGTTCACCGCTGTTAGGCGATGCTCAAATGCTTCAGGATTGACGAGGTCAGCTTCGTCCAACTTGGACCGTTTTGTCATCCCATCGATTAACGCAAGGTCAGGAGTCACCCCCATCTCCAGCAGGGTTTTGGTGGTCACATCGCCAACAGTTACCAACAATTGAACATGGTCGGGCATGCCATCGAGGGCAGCAGACATTCCAATTTCAGGATCGTCTTCTGGCCCTTCAAACAGCGTGCCCATAGGTGTTTTCAATTCAGCGTCAAGCGCTGGCGCCATTTTGAGGGTTGCTTCGCGCAGCGCCTTTCGCATCCAAGGGTGACCTTCTGAGTCCATGATACCATTTCGCACAGAAGAAGAACTGATGATGCCACCTTCAATCCCCCGGAGGTGTGCAACTTCAATCACATGGAGTGGAGCAAGGCCGTTGGTGACGCGTTGATCGTTGATGTTTTGGCACATGCCGACGGTTTCGGGGGTCGCCACAATGGCGTCTGCAGTGGTATGGTTTGGTGCTGGGCCGAAGGCATCTTCGAGTGCATGTACGGTGATCGTTGTGCCTTTTTTGGTTGCAGCCCAGTCCAAAAGGTCACTCCGTCGTTGTTCAAAATCCAGGACGAACATCGATTTGTGTTCCGCCATTAAATCTGTTGTAATGTGCACTTCAACCGCTTCTGATTGCCTGCAAGCCGCATCAAGAAGCAGCAAGTGGCCAGAGTGAATTCGGTCAAAGGTGCCGCCAACGAGGCAACAGCGGAAGCGTTGCTCATTGGTCATGAAACTCTGTGGTCAAAGCAGCCCTTTGATTGCATCGCCTCGGTTGAACAGAATCATTTGATTTGAAAGGAAGAAGAAAGGAACTGTACCCCGGCGCGTAACGGCCCATTTCATCGCAAAGCTCGAGGGCCTGACCCAGCGCCAGGGTGTTCTGTCCGGAAGGGTGGTTGTCTCGTGTTCATTCTGTCGTCGCACGAGGACCCATAACCTACCGGTTGGTTTAAGCGCGTTTGCACCGAGAATCATCCCCCGAAGGGTCCCCTCAGTCTTCGATTGCGCACCGTACACTTGGTATCAGACTTCACAGCAATTTCACAGTAGCTCTGCCTGACGTTGCTGGTACGGCAAGGTGGACCACCGGTCAACCCTTTTTCAATACATCGTGTTCGGTTTTCATTCCAACCGGTGGGCGAAACCACGGGCATAAAGCAAGGCTGCGACCTTTTGGTTGCCTTCATTCAACACTTCCAATCCCATGGTTGGCCATGCCTCAACAGGACGAGCAAGCCAACCGACAAGCGGGTGCAAGCGGCCATAATGCACGGGTTCGTTTCGTTTGAACGTCGCCAACATGTCATGGACGTCGAGTAAAGCCGGCTTTCCAGCCCCGTCTTCGACCAAGTGAATTTGGAGCACATCTTCGACGGTCAATCGCCCAGCAGGGTGGGGTGTTGGGAGGCCGGGCAAACCACCACGTTCGCCCTGAGGACGAGCGAGCAGAGCGGGCCATGCCACATCCTGCTCGCTTAACCATCGGCGTCCTGAAGCGGAGGAGAGTTGTATTTGGAGCCATTCACCAGCCCACGCTGTCCACCATGAAGACGGAAGGTGGGACATCAGGTTGCGCAACATCTCTGGTTGCATGCCCTCATTGACTTCCAACATTGTGTAGGCCGTCGACCACATAGCGAGCGCTGAATTTCTGTCTTTATTTTCGCCCGCTTGCAAGCACATCGACAAGCAACTTTGGTTCGCTTCATTGAGGGCCATGCCAAGTGGGAACAATGCCTCGAGGATCTGTACACTGTGATTTGGATTCTGCAGCCAAAGTTCACAGGCGCGTTCAATCATCGGGTGGAACTCCACCGGCAGATGCTGGGATGAAAGCAAAAGAGCCGAGGCCATCCATCCACTGAGTTCGTCGTGGTCTAGAAATTGCTCGTACTTCAGGATTGATTCTGCATTATGAGTAAACCTCTGTCGAACCTTCTCGAGGGCTACCAGTGTCCAAGGAAGCGAGGCAAACGGCATCGCTTGAATCAGAGTGGCGGTTTCACACGCCCCGACGGGGAGCAAATCAGCCCACCCGGGGGGGAGAATATTCCGCAACCGAATCCATCGACTTGATCGATCGCCTTCTGGTGTGGCGATCCATGAAGCCAGAGGAGATGCCGCTTCGTTTCTGTTCGCCCACGTTTCATCACCTGTTGGATGGAGCGACAATGCGTGCCATACTGCTTTTCGTTGTTCCAGTGAGGGTTCTATGACGGTGAAGGCCTCATGATTGAATTTCATTCCATCGTATGCGTTGAGCATCTCATCAGCCGTTGCGGGTGTGCGTTCATGAACGGCATTTGAGCGCCGTTCTTCGGATGATTCTGGCAACTGCACGGTGAAGGTGCGGCCTCGACCCAGTCGCAACGACACTTGACCCAACATGCCTGTTGATTTGAGCGAGGCGGAGGTGTGGTCAAGAAGCACGGGTTCTCCATGGGATGTGATCAGCAACCTGCATCGTTGAGAGGCAAGTAATTCTTCCAGCAACACCCGATGGCTTTCGACCTGATGATTCCATTCGACCGTGGATTCGAGCGTTGTATCTGCAAGGTACCATTCCAGCAACGAAGAGGCTCCTTCTGCAGTGGTGCCTGACAAATTAATGCAGGTGAGAACTTCGCCAAGGGTCCAGTTGGCCTTGCCAAAATCAGTGAGTATAGCCCGTTGAATCGCAATGGAAGGTGAGGGTGAATTTTTTTCCACAAGGTGACGGCAAAGGTCTTGGAATCGCAGTTCCAATTTACTTGTCGCCAAACGGGGGTGGCGTCGTCTGAGCCAATACCACAACCCTTCGAGGGGAAGGGTGCGGTCTTCGTCTTGGCGTTGGTGGCTTTCGAACATCAAGGCACCTTCGCTCATTGCGTTGAAGGCTAAGCGTCGTGCAACCGCCGAAGGCAGGTGGCCATGCAATGCCATTGGTGGTTGGACTGCGACAGCGTTGCCGAGGGTGTGGCCAAGGGTATGGTTGCCGTATGTGAGCGATTCATTGGTCAATTCTGAAGGGTCAGGGGATTGAAACCAAGCGCCTGGTGCCATGTTCCACTGGGCCGTGGGGTCGATTAACCGAGCGTGAACAACACAGATGGCCGGGGTTCTGGAAGACCAATCGCTGAGTCTGCCCTGTTCCAGCGGAGCAGGCGCACTGGTTGGAGTCAGCGTGCGCAGGTCATACCAGCGCGTGGATTCTGTACGCACCACCGCCCAACACCCCCCTGCGTTTCCATTGGAGGCGTAGGGGGCCTCATCTGGACCTCCAAAGGCTTGAGGTGGGAGTCGGATGAGGTCGGATGCCAACGGTTTGACATAACCAAGCAACACATGTCGTCCATCATGCCCAAGCAACACACCGTCGGCCTGAGTGGGTATTGTTGTGGCGTTTGCCTTCAATCTTGAAAGAGCATCATGCTCCAAACGTTG
>DUKM01000003.1 GCA_013329255.1 Candidatus Poseidoniaceae archaeon
GATCAGTGCGACCAGACTGAGTATGAAGATATTGTTGATGAAACCGGATGCAGCGAGGCCCAAAGAGTGGCCGACAGCGATGGCGACGGTGTGTTCGACCCACAGGACATCTGCCCGTTTACATCGGGTACAGACGTTGACGCTAACGGTTGCGCTTCAAACCAAATTGACACCGATGGGGACGGTGTTCTGGATGCGGAAGACGACTGCCCAGATACGCCCACCGGTTTCCCGGTCGATGATGTAGGCTGCACCGATGAAACTGCCCTCGAAGATGATCTCGATGGAGACGGCTTCAAGGGTGCTTACACCTATGTTCTCAACGCAACAAATGGGCTTCGTGACAACCAACAAGGGGATGCATTCCCAACCGATGGAACTCAATGGTTCGATCAAGATGGCGATGGCTACGGCGATAACCTTGAAGGAAACAACGCAGATCAGTGCCCGCTGGAAAATGGAACTTCATACATTGATTTCCTTGGATGCTTCGATGACGGCGATGGCTATCGGGACCTCTTTGAACCCGTAGGCATGGCTGGGAATCCAACTCAGTGGGAAGACCGGGACCGCGACGGCTACGGTGACAATGCATCAGGTGAGGATCCAGACTTATGCCCTGATACAGAACCTGCCTACAAGACCTATGTTGATTCAACAGGTTGCGACCCAACTCAAAGTGACTCAGACAACGATGGAACGGCCGATTACTTTGACAACTGTCCAGATGAACCCGCAGGGTCTGACGGTGGTTACGGCGATGGATGCCCAATAAAGGCAACCAGCGATGATGAATCCTCCAGTGGTCTGTTTGGTTCCTCTCCAATAATGACCATTCTCGCCGGCGTCGGCGGTTTGCTCGGCGTAGGTCTTCTCGTCATGCTTCTCTTGCGCCTATTGCGCAGCGACGATTTCGATTATGATGACGACGATGAAGACGAGGACTGGGATGAAGATGAAGACGAGGGGAGCTTCGCCTCTTCTTTCCCTTCGACCCGTGCGACCCCACAACGCACCCAACCTCGCTCGACCCCGAAACCTGCAGCAGGGCCTTCAGGGCGTTCTCTTCCAAGTCGGGCAGGTCCAGCAAAGAGCGGGCCTCCAGGGCGCAGTCCATCTTCTGGACCTCCGCAATCGAAGGCACCTTCCGGGCCTCCGCGAGGGCGCACAACGGCTGCTAAAATCCCTGATGTGCAAACCGAAGAAGAACCTGAGGATGACGGTTCAGCAAAAGTTCGCAAAGCACGCATCAAGATTGATTTGAGTATCTTTGAAGACTGGCAAACAGAGGACCGAGAATCCGCAGCCGATTGGGTTCGAACAGCCCTCGATGATGGGGATCTTGAACGCACAATCATGATGCAATTGCAAGAAACAGGCTGGTCTGCTCCTCAATCGCGAGCCATTTTTGATCTTGGAAGGAGTCGCTGATTAGAATGGGCTTTTCACGAACACTCTGTGGCATCATCCTCAAAAACAGTGCACAAGTGGCCAAGGCGTAAGGGGTTGAATCATGGTCGATGAATTGCCCGGAGAATCAATGCCAGATGGCATTGAAGTGGATGATGCTGCGGCTTACTTTGGTGTAACTGAATCCTCGGATATGGTTCACACGCTTATGGACATGGACCGCACTGAAGCAATGGAGAAATTCTTCGAAGTGCTCTCCGATGTGGTCCTTTTGCCCGGAGAATTTGATTTCACCGCTGCAAGCGAACGCATTCAATGTGAAGGCGGCGAGATTTACTATCTCGTTGCAGGCCATCTTGGTATTATGTCCATGCCGGACCCTTTGCTGAACTACATTGGCTTGCCAGATTCCTCAGGCAGTCTTTCGGGAGCATCGAATTCAATGAGTGCTGATGATCTGGCGAAACTCACTGCTTTTGCAGACCCGATGAAGATTCTAAAACTCCTCGCTGTGGCTTTTGCTACAGGAGGCAAGGGTGAAGTTACCCGGTATTTGCAAGGTCTTGAATCCTTTTTGGCCCAACCAGAATCAAACCACGATTCGCTGTTAGCAATTGCCGACGAACTTGAAGCAGCGCTCGACGTTGCAGGCCACGCCCTGCCTGTGCCAACGCTAGCGAGTGGAACAGCGGCTTCTTCAAGCGTCGCTCTACCGCCAAAACCTTCTGCAACGGCCGCCAAATCTGCGCCAGTTTCAGAAAAGCCAACCAAGGCTGCCCCGAGCGTTCCGCTCCCCTCCGAAGCACCAGTTCCGCTTCCAAACCAAGCAGAACCCGCCCAACCGAAGGTGGAACTGCCTCCTGTCTCAAACCTAACACCCGTTGAAGCAACGGTTGACACAACCAACGAAAAGCAAGTGGCCAAAGCCACGCAAGACGCTTTTGCAGGAGCCTTCGATCTTGGAATGGGAGAAGAAGAGGCAGAAGCAGCCGCTCCGGTGGCTGAACCAGTGGCTGAACCGGTTGTTGAGGAAGTCCTGGTTCCTGAACCCGCGATTGAACCAGTTCCAGAACCACAACCAACACCCGTGGCACAACCCGAACTGACCCCTCTTGAAATGCCGATTTCAGAAGAAGAATTGTTCACAAGTGCTGCTGAACACTTCATCGCTGCTGACACCGACGGCAGCGAGCAATTGTCGATTGAAGAGTTGGCGATTGCAACAGGAACTTCGGTCGAAGAGGCCACAGCGCTCCACGCCGAAGCAGATACAGACGGGGACGGGAGCGTTTCGCTTTCTGAATTCATGGCTTCCTCTTCAGCGGACAAAGCAGCTGCTCTCCCGCGGCCCGTTGCACCAATTCGAAAACCATTGAATCAACCTGCACAGCAAGAACAGCCCGTTCAGGAACCAACGCCACAACCAGATCAACAACAGCAACAGGACTGGAATCAACAGCAACAAGCTGCTCAACAACAAGCCGCTCAGCAACAACAGGCATGGAATCAACAACAACAACAGCAACAGGCGTGGAATCAACAACAACAACCCGCACAACAACAGCAAGGCTGGAATCAGCAACAACAGTCAAACCATCAGTGGAATCAACCGCATCCAACCATGCCCTCGGTTCAACCAACCATCCGATCTGGTGTCATGTGCCGAGGCTGTGGCATCGGTCTTGATCCGTTCTGGAGGTTCTGTCCGATTTGTGGAACACAGAACGCTCCACAAGGGTCACAGTGACAACAATAATTCGCCCTTGTCAAGCACTTGGGTGTCGTCAAACCAGAGGCTTGGTTCCTTGAGAACGCCCGGAATGTGAATTCCAACGGATGATGTGCCACCCAGCGCGGTGTTATCACCGACAGCAAAATAGCACGTGCCGAGTCTCTTTTCGTCTTCCAATACGTTTCCTGAAAGTCGAGCCTGTGGGTTCATTCCGATGCCAAATTCAGCGACGGTCCAGACGTTTTCTCTGTCCTTTACCCGAAGACGCCCTGCTGCTTCTCCAAATTCTTGGCGGATAGCGGCAGCGATTGTTCCGCCTGTGACGTCAACGACCAATCCGTTTTCGATCGTGAGGGTTACCGGTTCGTCGACAAGATTTGATTCCCATGAACCGTCGATGACAACCTTGCCGTTCATGGTGCCTTCACGGGGCATAATGAACGCCTTCCCAGCGGGTAAATTCGTCAGCATTTTCGGGCGGTTGCAAATTCCGTTATCATCAAGTTTCCATTCACGCCAATTGACTTCAAACGTGACGTCAGTGCCCTGTTCGGACTTGACATTGAGAATGCGTCGTCGCCGCAGATGAGGCTGTAGGTTTCCAATTCGTCGCTTGACATCAGTAAAATCCGCCGACATACCGCCTCTGCTGAACATTTCATTGGTCATTCCAGGCATCGTTGCAACCCGGGCGCGATCTTTCAACGCTTGGCGGACGGCTCGGGTGTGAGTGAGCGAGTAACGGGTGGGGGCAATCACAACTTGCTGTTGCCTCATCAAGTTCGCCACCGGTGCGGGTGGTTCCTCCCCGTGATGGCGCGCTTTAGGCATGACAATCAGGAGAACTCGGTCGGAGCGCCTGTTTGCTGCTTCGTGCAAGGCTTGACCAATGTCTCCGGTTGTAGGGTCGCACACAATCAGTACGTTTTCACCGCGCCGAATGTCCATGCACGTATCGATAACCATCCGACCGCTGCGCTGAAGTTGTTCAGTCATTTCCTCAGTTGTGAGTTCATCAAATGGGTCCTCATCAATCGGGTCGATTGCCTTTGTTGGGGCCGCTTTGGCGTTGGCCTCAGCGATCGGATGAATGCCTTCAAGTTCGGCGACGGCTTGATTGATTTCTTCATCTTCATTGATGGCATTGTCATCACCGTTCTCAGGGGATGTCTTGGCCATGACGATACCAATGCGTCTCTCATCTTGAAGGTGTGGCAGGATTTTCAGAACAATCCTTGTCAAGCGTGGATTTTTGAGGATACGAGCGTTCATGAGCAATGAGATGTTGGTAGGTCCATGAGCACTTACGATGAGTTCATCGCTGCCGTCAAGGACATCCACCGACTTCAGGCATTGCAAGGCCACCTTGGATGGGACAGAGAAACCATCATGCCTGAAAAAGGGGCAGCAGCAAGGGCCGACATGCTTTCTTGGCTTGCCAAAGAGGCCCATGCTCGCCTCATCAGTCCAAGACTTGGCGTTATGCTTGATGCGTTGGAAGCTGAA
>DUKM01000038.1 GCA_013329255.1 Candidatus Poseidoniaceae archaeon
AGTTCTGCTGCTTTGAGGCGATTGAATTTCCCTGCTTTTGGCTTGCTTTCAAACATCCACGCACAAGAGGGCACTGTGTGTTGGGTCGCAAGCGGCCGAATCCTGACCTGAGACCAACCTTCGGGTTGAGGCAGGGTCGGCAAACGAACTGCACCACCGGTTGCAACATCGAGTTCCACCCATTCGTCGGTTTCAACATCGCCGAGGATCCATCGAACATCATAACCCAAGTGTTCACTGACAGCCCCAAGTGAATGCCATGATGTCATTTGGCGAGCGAGTTCAGCAGGAGGGGCGTCTTCGGGAATAGGTTGCCCGTCGAGCAATGCCTCGATCACCTGTGGTGAGGTTGGACCAACGATCAACAAAGGACGGGTTCGCCTGTCAAGAGCCATGGTCTGCAACCAGGGCAACACACCCCAGGTATGGTCGAGGTGCCCGTGCGTCAAGCACACTACATCAATTCGAGCCGCTCGGAGCGACCCTGAAGGAGTGTGTGTTTTGAGGCGCTTTCGTTGAGCAGCGTACCTCATTTGGAACCCCTCACCAGCATCGATGACAGCGATTCCGTCGTCGCATGAAAGCAAACTCCCGCTCACTTCACGCGCACCGCTTGGTCGCGCTGATGCCGTTCCAAGAATGTGAAGTTCCACGCTGTTCACCGCCTCAAGACTTCATTGGGATTGGGGTTGGCGGAAACCACCGCAACAACACAATTTGATCGATGGCACGTATCCAACGCCAAGGGACTGCAACATGGACTGAACCTTCCACAAGTGCTTCGTCCGGATCTCGGACGAAGAGATGGGTGCATTGCAAACTGTTTGCATCAACAACTGCGTCGTGAACAACGCCAAGACGTCGCCCGTCAGGTAGAAACACTTCGAGGCCCGTCAAGCGGGAAACGGTGTCTTCGCCTTGAACCATGGTTGAGCCTCATTTGAGCGAGTGGCTGACGGGCAATAAACAAAACCCGAACTGATAGGGAGGTAGAACCAATCGTAAGGTATTGGACAGCGCTGCCAGCAAGTGATGCTTCACTTGCCACGGTTGAGGTTTGCCTTGAGCGAAGGTCGCAACTTCTCTGCGCCCTTCCCCTTGTTGTGCAAACCACGTCCGCGCTTTCCAGCAGAAGTCTTGCCACGGTAAGCTCGTCCACGGTGGGACTTGTTTCCGTTTGCTCCGCTGAACACACCGAGTTGCTTATCCTTGATGATAGCAGGGTGGTGGGTATCGATCATGATAACTTCGTAGAACTTGTGCTTTCCGTCTTGGCCAACCCAGTAAGAGTTGAGAACTTCGAGGTTAGGGAAGTGACGTGCAACACGCTCTTCAGCCATACGCTGTGTGTTCTTGGCCATGGTGATCTTCTTGATACCGGCCTTGGATGGCTTACGCTTCATGTGAATCTTGCCCTTTCGCAATCCACCACGGCGGATTCGGGTGCGGATGAGGACAACGCCTTGCTTGGCTTTGTATCCAAGAGAACGGGCGGCGTCCAATCGAGTTGGGCGCTCAATGCGGCAGTTGACAGGTTCGCGGCGCCATAGGGCCATGCGAGTTTGCCTGTACATGTGAGGCAGTGCGTCGTTTGGACGCTTCCATGTTTGACGAACGTGTTGATACAATCCTTGAGCCATGATGAACACCTACGCTTCTCAGCATCCTGCCGACAAAACTCCCCTTTATGAGTCTGTCCACGCGGCCAAAGGGTTTGATTCGGTCTAAAACGCGTACTGCTCGCGGTGAGAGGAGGGGTTTTTATTCCTCAATTGGAAGGTTTTCGGCTATGATGGCTCGCCACCCGCCCCAGAGGGAGATGGCGTTGCTGTAACCCATTTCTTTGAGCGAGCGTGCTGCAATCGCACTCCGGAAGCCACCACCACAATACAACACAAGGCGCGCATCGTCATCAAAATCATGCTTCTCGATGTCTCGTTCAATCACACCCTTCCCGATGTGGATCGACCCAGCAAGCCGGCCAGCCTCGTATTCATGCCGTTCACGGACATCAAGCACCACCAAAGGGTCCTCGTCATCGAGCATGTTTCTCAGTTGGACAGCGTCGCATTCTGGAATATGTGATCGAGCTTGCTCGACGATGCTGAGAAATTTTGCACTGTGCTTCTTGGCCATGCCCCCTCCAGTTCGGATAGCCTCATGAGGCCTGCGGCCCACCATGATGCATGGCGGGTCAAATCACTGGTGCTGAAGCAGTGCTTGCAGCCCTCGACGCAGATGAGCCGATCACGATGGTACTCGTTGACCGGGACAAAAACACGGCCGCAATTCGCACCAAGTGTCAACAGAGAGGTATTCCGGTCGAAGAAGGTTCGACCAACGATCTCTGGCGAATGTCGGCGGACGGGCATGTCGACGCCCTGGCGCTTGTTGGCCGTGTGCCTCAAGCAACGCTTGAACAAGCGTTTGAACGGGGCGGAACTGTTTGGTTTTTTGACGGCGTGACCTATTCAACGAACCTTGGATTTGCGATTCGTACAGCGGAGGTGGCAGGCGCAGACGCCGTTGTGCTCAACGTCATGAAAACACACGAAGAGCGGCGCACAATACGCCGCTCAAGCATGCGAGCCGATCGGTTTTTACCCGTTGTGTATGACTCGACAGAGGCCATTTTATCCGCCGCAAGAACCCATAATTTCCGGATTATTACCGTCGAAGATGTGGGCACTCATCAACCATGGGAGGAAGATCTCACTGGGGATGTGTTGCTCGTGGTTGGTGCTGAAAAGGAAGGCATCAGTCAAACGGTGTTGGACGCCGCAGACGCTTGTGTTCTGCTGCCAATGGATGGATTTGTCCCCTCTTACAACCTTCAAGTTGCAGTTTCTGTCGTTGCCGTAGAGGCCTTGCGGCAGAGAAACAACACCTCACTCGAACTGTGAGAAGAGACTGCTGAGGTCTTGACTTGGCGTAGGCTCCCCTTTGAGAGCAACGAGAAACTCAGCGACTGCGCGTTCGGGTGAAGAGGAAGCATCCGCCATGAAACCTTCCAAAATGAGGGTTTTGATGCCGTCGGT
>DUKM01000122.1:0-176 GCA_013329255.1 Candidatus Poseidoniaceae archaeon
GGCACCAAGATTTCCAAGTTCATGCCTTCACCGCTGACGTCAGCAGCATGCACTAACCCGGTTCCCATGATGTGGCCGGAGAGAAGATGGCCGCCAATTTCATCACCAAAAGCAAGAGAACGTTCAATGTTGACCAGATGGCCCACTTCAAGTTCGCCGGTGCTCGTTCGTTGAAG
>DUKM01000122.1:549-1311 GCA_013329255.1 Candidatus Poseidoniaceae archaeon
CAAACGCCGTTGATGGCTACACTTGCTCCAATGGCAAGGTTCTCCACGTTTGGCAGATCAATCACAAGCGTTCGGATGGTTTCTCCGTTGTTGATTGAAAGAACCGTTCCCGTGCCTTGAACAATACCCGTGAACATCAAGCATCATCCCCCGTTGTACGAGCAAGTTCGAGGATCCTTGCAATGATTTTGCGAGTTCCATCGAGGTCTTCCGAGAGGCCTTCGACCCTTGTCACTTCGATATGCTCGTAGCCAAGATCCTTGAGTTGGGCGCGTATTCTGTCTTCAGCGTGTTCTTGGTCATAGCCAAGAGCAATCACGTTTGGATTAATGGAGGGAAGAATGTCAAAGATTGGGACATCCGGAGGGTTTCCAATCACTGCGCTGTCCACAGGTTTGAGACCTCGAACCATGCGCAGCCTGAGGTCTTGACCCGTAACGGGTTCGTGCTTTCGCTTTCGTACCGTGTCGTCGTGAGCAACGACCACAGTCAAATGATCGCCAAGCGCTTTGGCTTGTTCCATGTAATGCAAATGACCTGCATGCAAGAGGTCAAACACACCAACCGCCATCACGCGCTTCATTGTCTCACCAATTCTCTTCAAAATGCACTTGCACAAGGTTCTACCGGCGGTGTTCAAGCACCAAGTGCCTCAATCAGTTGGGCGCCTTCGAGGAAGGGGATACCACGTTCAGTGGCCCAAACACGGGCATCATTCACCGAAAGGGCATGGTCACCATCAGGCTGAAGCATTTCCGCACC
>DUKM01000122.1:1719-10890 GCA_013329255.1 Candidatus Poseidoniaceae archaeon
TCCCGGCACACTGGAATGTGACCTGGTGTTCGGAATTCAACGCCAAGCGCTTTCTGTGCAGCTTGCCCTTCGGTTCCGGATTCAATGAGTTCAGCAGTGAGTTCGGCGAAGCGTCGGGTGGTTAAGGCTCGGTCATGATCGGTAATCCCGGTGTATGTTTCTCGGTGGTTGAGTGAGAGTGTGAAGGCTGAACGGGCATCATAGCGTAGATCATTGGTCACCAGGTGATTGAGCACCTCATAATCGTTGACCAAACTGGGGTGGGTATGAAGATCTTGCAAAAACGGCAGTGAAAAACGCTCACCAACGTCATGGCCAATCGCCAGGAAGAGCAAACCGCCGCAGTCGAGGCGAAGTTGCCGCATTGTAGCAGGTTCAGCGCATTGGCCCGGAAACAACAGGTCGGTTTCTCCTTCTCGCTTTTCAGAATCGAAAAGGCAGACCGGTTTGCCGTGCTGAAAGGCTTTGATTGCGGCTTGAACTTGCTCGTCCATGTCAACGGGTCACCGGCTGGAGTTCATGAAGGGTCGTATGGTATCACCTTCAGCAGGGGCTGAGAAATCGCTTGATTTTGCGGACAGCCAACGGAAAGGGATTATCATAGGATGTCCCTTGGCTTGAACCTGCGGGGATGCCAATTATGCCAGTAAAACTCGGACCCGCAGGTGTACCTTTGTCATGCAAAGGACGAACGATTGTCGAAGGAATGGACGATATCATCTCCCTAGGCCTCGAAACTATGGAAGTCCAAACCGTTCGCATGGTCGCCCCACATCACTTCGAACAATACTGGCAAGCCGGTGTGTTGGCAAACAAAACCGAGTTCGAAATGAACATTCACGGACCTTACTACTCTGAACTGCTTGGCAACAGAGTTGAACGAGGCCGATCGTTGGCCAAAATTGAATCCACACTGCAAGCGGCCAGAACCATCAATGCTCGCCACATTACACTCCACGCTGGCCACTACGGCGGCATGAGCCCAGGCTCAGCTGCCAATGAACAGGTCGCAAATGTATTCGCTGGTGTCGTTGACCGTGTCGCAGAAATTTGGCATGACGATGAAGATGAGTTCCCAGTGTTCCCTTGGATTAAAGATGGAACCCCTTCGAAAATCGGCATTGAAACCTCAGGTCGCCAAGAACTATGGGGCAGCCTCGAAGAAGTTCTTGAAGTCGTCAACCACGTAGAAGGCACGATTCCAGTTCTCAACATCGCTCACATCCACGCTCGTGGCCACGGCAAAATGCGAACCTCCGAAGATTATGGTGAATTGTTTGATCAAGTCCGTGAAACAATTGGAACTAAGGAATTCTATTGTCACTTCTCAGGCGTTGAGCACAGAACTGGAAACGCCATGCATTACACCCAAATCAAGAAATCAGACTTGAACTTTGAACCGCTCGCTGAATTCATCGTCGAAGATGGTGGTTGGTTGGACATCACCCTCATTTCGGACTCACCTCTTCTGGAGCACGATGCAATGTACATGCTTCAGAGCATCGAGAAGTCCCGCCACCGACAACTTGAGCGAAAAGCACGTGAAAACCGACGCCGAGCTCTCGCTGCACAAACTGGCACAACGCCCGCTGCATTGGCTGCTAAAGAAGCGCAACAAGCAGCCCTTCGCCCAGATGCACAACCTGGTGCAAAGAAAGCAGAACCTGAAGCGGTTGTCGAAGAAGCGCCTGCCGCTGTTCCGGAACCCGTTGTTGAACCGGTCGAAGAAGCGCCTGCCCCAGATGCTGAACCTGCTGCTGAGCCTGCTCCAAAGGCAAAAGCAAAGCCTGCAAAGAAGCCGGCTAAGAAGAAGGCAACGAAGGCAAAGGCCGAAGAGAAAAACGACGATGTCTTTGATTTCGAAGAAGAAGATGAAGACCTGTTCTGAACCTCACGACGCTCGTTGAAGGCTCGCAAAATCCCCTTTGTGGCATCGCCAATCGTGGGAATCAAGATAAATGAAGTGGACCGCGTTCGATTTGGTCGCCATGGCACACATCGCAATTCTTGGACTTGGAAACTGGGGCACTGCAATCGCTCGCATGTGGCTTGCTGACGGCCACAGCGTCAAAGGCTGGACCATTGAACAAGAAGTCTATGAGTCCATTACGATGGAAGGTGTGAATAAAAAATACCTCCCAAACCACCCTGTCAAAGGCATGGAAGCGACCATGCATGTTGAGGAAGTTTTGGACGGCGTGGAAATAGTGGTTCTTGCTGTTCCGTCATCGGTCATTCTCGATGTCGTCGATCAGGTCATCCCTCATCTGCGTCCCGGGCATGTGCTGTTAGATCTGGCCAAAGGCCTAGCACCAGGCAATCAACTGATTTCTCAGGCCATTCATGAAAAACTTCAGGCCGCTGGAAAAAACAACCCTCTTGCAGTCGTCACAGGGCCAACAATCGCACCGGAAGCCGCAGATGGCGTCATGACAACAGCTCTTGTTGCGAGCGAAGATGTCTCTGTCGCTCAACACCTTGCTTCGACCTTGACCACGCAGACGTTTATTCTCCACCCTGCTGCAGATCCCGCAGGAGCTGAATTGTGGGGGGCGTTCAAGAATGTCGTCGCTCTTGCATGCGGGTTAGTGGATGGATTGAAGCAGGTCGGAACCCTTGGCGGTGACAACCTCAAAGCAGCCATTTTCATGGCTGGATTCAAGGAAGGCTGTATCTTGCTCCCTCAACTTGGCGCACGGGCAGAGGTGGCGTTTGGTCCTGCAGGTCTTGGTGACTTGTACGTCACAGCCACTTCACCGCACGGACGAAATCGGTCGATGGGGGAGAAACTCGGAACGGGCCTTTCTGTGGAAGAAGCCCTTGAAGAAATGCACATGGTTGCGGAAGGCGTTCGAGCAGCACAAATGTTTGGAGAGCGAGCCGAAGCGCTGAACATTCAAATTCCTTTCACGAAGGCACTGAACACCCTTTTGGATGGTTACATCGATGCAGAAGAATGTTGCCGACGAATGGTCGCTCTCCACTGAGCAGCCTCTCTTGGCCACGCAAATCTCATCGGTGTTGTTTTCACCTAAGCCCCCTTGGCATTACCATGGCGGCAGAACTGACTGAACTCGAAGCCCGAATCTTCGAATGGATTCGACAGTCTGATTTCGAGACCGTGCCTTGGTCGACACCAAAGGCTGCTCGGTCATTCAAAGTCAAGCAAGATGAAGTTTACGAAGCAGTCGCTGCTCTCACTCGAAAGGTCCCAGACCGGATTCAAGTGTTCTACAAAGATGGCTCAGTCCACATTGCTGCTGAATAGCCGCTTCATTCGAGGCGGAGGCGAAACGCCTGAGAAATCACTCAGCGAGCCAATCGAGAACCAACGACTCTGCAAAACGATCTGAAGACAGCCCTGGATGCAGGATTGGACGTACAACAATCAGCATCTGAAGTTCACCTCCAAGATTGGCTTTTGCCACACACAGCACCTCCCCAACTTGCGTGCCATCGGATGAGGTGCTGAGCAAACTCCGCAATTCAAAAACTCGAACTTCAACGCGCTCGTCAATACCAAGGGCGGTGGAAATGTAGCGATGGGACTCTTCCGTACTGGCAGCCTTCAAATCCATTTCATCGGGATCGAGCGATGCTCCAGTGATTTGCTGATCGAGCAATTCAATCGCTTGTCGCATTCTTCCGTTTTCCATACCGAACAGTTGGGACACATCGAGCGCTGATGAAGAGGCACCAATCGTTCCGTATTGGTAGGGGAGCCTCATGCTGATGGATTGGACGATTTCGACATCAAAACCCGCCGATTCGGGCAGCATGAGCCAAGTGTATTGCTCGCTGGCTGGATAGAGCGGCGCATTTGGATTTTCTTGTAACAGTGGCTCACCCCATTCTGCAGGGGCAATGGGTTGGTTCACGGGCACAAAACCACCGAGGAGGATCATTGTGATCAGGCAGGTGGATAGCGTAACCCGCGCACGCCGATGAGTGCGCCAATCTTCCCGACCTGCTGGACTCAAAGCCGATACAACGAGCAACGCAGGCAGCACAATGAACACGCCCCACGGCACAACCCAAAGAAGAAGAAAACCGCCAATCACCGCTTCAAGCCCGTGTGGACCCAGAAGGGAGCGGATGTTACGGGTTGCATCTTGTTTGTCAAGCCCCCTCCTCAACCACCAAACGGTCATGAGGACACCAAAGAACACCAACAGAGAAGGAACAAGGTTCCACAGTTGGCTCATGAACACTGGTGCGTTGTTGCCGGTCAAGAGGGTTGGGGTTGGTGAAGGATTCTAACGGTATGTTGTCAAGTCATGACCTCATCGCCGTACCATGGAGGAAGGCGTGCTTGAACTCAAAGGCGTCACCTTTCGTCATTTGATTCATGCTCCAACGCGCATGAAACCGTGGAGAAAACAGCCTGGGCCGGGGGTTTTAGGTGTTTCTTTAATGCTGCAGCCAGGTGAAATTCTTGGCCTTGTAGGACCAAACGGTGCTGGTAAAACCACCTTGCTGCGTATGATTGCAGGCGTATTGCCGATTGAAAAAGGATCGATTGATTTGGAAAAGAACGGTACTCTGGAGAGCCTTGACGCTTCCTCTTTACGCACCATCGTCGGTCACATGCCGGAGCAGGTTCGTTGGCAAGGACGGCAGACCGTTGAGGATGCTTTATTCGAACTTGCACAAATGCGAGGAACTTCACTTAAGCGAGTGAAGGATTTGCTCCGCCTGGTCGGTTTATCAGAACGCACCGATACCCCTCTTTCCAGTTTGAGTCAAGGGATGAGGCAGCGACTCACCTTAGCCGCCGCCTTGTTGGGCACACCGAAGTACCTGCTTTTGGATGAACCCTTGAACGGCCTCGATCCCGTAGCTGCTGCGGCCTTCATACGATTGTTGAAGCAATTAACCACAAAAGGAGTTTCAATTGTAATCTCATCTCATCAAGTCGAAGGCCTTCAAGCGATCACCGACCGAATTGCATTGATGCATCGCGGTCAAGTGTTGGCATGCGGTACGCTGGAAGCCATTGCCCAAAACCTCGAATTAACCAGCACAATCGAGGCAAGGGGGACTGGGGAGGCACCAGATTTCTCTTGGTGCAACCCCTCTGAAACCTCAGAGGAAAACGGACAGTGGACTGCGATTTTGCACGACAGTCAAACCAACTTGCTGGCTGAAGTGCTCAGCCGCGGGATTGACTTAACCGCCTGGATTCCTAAACCACCCGGCATTGTTGAGATGTTGTGTGCTGCAACCGGCATGGACGTCGAAGAAGTTGGATTGGACATTGCGACAGCGGCAATGCTCCCTCATCGACGCTTAGGAGGCGAGGAAGAATGAACGACGGAGTGCGTATATTGACCCTTGCTCGGCGCGTGTTTTTGGACCGTGTAAAATCAACGCGAATGATGATCATGCTCCCCATCTTAGTGCTCTTTTTGCCTGGAATGGCGTGGGGCTTTTCCGACCCTGACATTATTCTGCCAGGAGGCCACCAACCTGATGAGCCGATGGAAGTTCTGTTTTACGCAAGCCTTGGCGTTGTGTTTGGCGCAACCATGTGTGCGGTACTGCTCGCCTTTGATGGTGTGAGCAGGGATCGAGCAAGTGGAGTGTTCGAATTGAGGCTTGCGCAACCTATGCCACGCACACATCAAGCAATCGCTCTGGTTCTCGGCATGTGGCAGGCTATTTTCATTCCAGTGGCGATTTTAATTTTCATCTCAATTGCCATCATCCGTTGGCGTCTTGGCGAATGGGCAAGCGTTGGCGATGCATTGATGCATTTATTAGCAACGAGTCTAATTTTACTGTGGTATGTAGTGTTCACTCTTTTAGCCTCTTCGAGAACCAAAGACCAAGGTACAGCCATCGCTTTTGGTGTCGGCATGTGGTTTTTATTCACTTTTTTATGGGCCCTTGTGACAACCATGGTTGCTTACGCTTCAGGGGTCACCATCGGAGAACAAAATGACATGCAATGGATCGCTCTTGAAGGAGCGCTTGACCTTCTATCACCAAACGGAGTCTACCACCACCTCCTAGAAACGAGATTGATTGACATCGACCGAGGTGTCGCCGCATGGCAGACATGGAGCATGGCCCTCGCCTGGACCGTCCTACCCACCTGGTGGTTTATCCGCAAAATGGACGAATTGCAACCTTGACCTCACCAGGCATTGCTTGTTCAAAGACCGGTGTTGTTTGGTTCAACAAGGGGAAGTCTCTTTGAGAGTAGACATACCCGCATTAAGCATGGAGAAGCAACGTTTCGCCCAAACCTCAATCGCACTCACGGTCATCGTCCTGTTCTTGATGATGGCTGCGTCTAGCATGGTGACTGGGAATTCAGCAATTGTTGAATCCTCAGAAGCACCGACAAGCGCCCGTCAAGGCAGCCTTGATGTCGATTGCAGTGGGTACAAGTTCGAAGATTTATTCGATTACAACTACGCTGCTTTTGATATCGTCATTGGCGAAGATTGGGCGACCGGCCAAATGAGCGCTGTGGCTTTTGTCAACGGAAGCAATTCTGCAATTGTTCGCGAAAACCTCGATGAACTGTTCGATGGCACCCCCGGCGGTAACAACTCTTGGATGAGCACCGATGAACGTGAGGCTGTACGGGCTATTGGACCGGAATGCATTGCCGACATGGATACCAGAATCGGCATTCGAGAAGGCTTACCCCATCGCGGTGGTGTCGATTGGAACGATTTGGAATTCGTCAAGGATGGCATTTCGCTCGATGAAGTGAACCTCGTCCCTTCCAACCACGCTGAAGAACGCGATTGCCAAGACCTCCTCGCTTCATCCGACTGCAAGGAAGTGCCGGTCACCATCACCGATGATTTGCAGATTCACATGTTCACTAAAGAAGGCGAATCGCACAACGTTCGCTTTGATCAACTTCCGAACAGCGGAGCATCAAACTTCACCCTCGCCCTCAACGTGACCAACATGAGCAGCGCTGGTTTGGTCCTCACATTCCCGCAACTGCAAGGATTACGCCTGGTCAATTCTTCGATCCAAGATGACAACGCTGAAAGCACCGCTATGCCGCTTCCAGAACCACAGTACCTCCCTGATGGACGGTTGAGGGTCATTCAAGAGGTCAGTTATGCCGCCAATGAATACCCGATTCTTCGTAACTTGTTCTTAGATTTCACAACCATGGCACCCGAAACGAATGAAGTCCCAGAATGGACTGCTGATGCACCTGTTGACGGCACAGTGATTCCCTTTACCGCCGGGTCACGTCATGTGGTGGAAGGCGAAATCACTGAACTGTGGGCGACCGACGACAGTGGATGGGCCCTCGATTGCGCGTTTAGCGCGCAAGATGGGGTTGATCAGTGGACGGCTGGTTTGACTGAAACAGGAACGCTCTTTTTGGACGGTCCTGAGGATATTGCCCCTGACACCACTGCGGACGTCGAATGCAGCGTTGTGGATCCGTTCGGAGCCACCTCCATTGAAACTCGGAACTGGACGTTCGCTCAACCCTTTACCTCCCAAGCAACAATTTCTGAATCTGGAGATGCGCTTGAGTTTACGGTAACACCCACAGGTGTTGTGAGCGAAATCTCAATCAGCGCACACGCTCACCAAACAGCAACCATGGGAGAAATGAGGATGGCGACCGTTGCCAGTGAAGCATCGATGCTCGCCCTTCCCTTGGACGGATTGGCACCAGGGCCAGTTATGATCATGGGCCAAGCCGAATCAAACGGTATGCTCGACTACGCATTCATGCTTGATTTCAACTTGGAAAAGGCAAGCGCACCACCTGTTATTGAACTTGAAGTGAACCTCGACGGTACCAACGCCACATGGGATGCAAGTTACCTCAAGTTTACACTTCAAGGCAAGGTTTTGGACCCTGACGGTGAAAGCGTGGAAATGGCTCTTTCGCTCTGTGGTTATTCCACCAACGACTTTGTTCGATCCGGTGTTGTTTGGGAAATTGATGTCAACATTGTTTCCTGTTCATCCCAAAACCCACCTGTCACAATCTATGACATAACCCTCATCGCAACAGACGACTCAGGTACCATTGCCACCATGCAAGTGCAAGTCCCAGACCCCTATGCAAGCACTGAGGAACCGGTCATTGATGATGGCGAAGTCTCTGTCGAAGAAGGGTTGCCTGCAGTTTCCATGCTCGCCACATTCTCCGTGGCTCTGCTCGGTGCTGCCGTGGCAAACAATCGAAAAAAGCAGTGAATTCCGCTACCGGCACCCTCAAGAGGGAACGGTTGGCCCCCACAAACTGAGAGTGAGCATATGTTTGCAGGCACCGTACAATCGTTGAGTCACGAAGGTGGGCTCTTAGTGTCCTTTACCGGCTCCTCTCCAGCTTTAGAATCAATCATTGTCAACCTCGAAACTGGTGATTACATCGGTAAGGTTGACGCTGTGCTCGGCAGCACAAGTGCCCCTCTCGCACACGTTGCCCATTTGGACAGAAAACTCGACATCCCAGCCTTGGTGGGCATCGAAGTCAACATTCGAGCAAAGAAAGTGCGCGAAGAGCGAAACTTTGGCGAGCGAGGCAACGATCGACAAGACCGAGGACGAAACGACCGTGGCGGTCGATTTGAACGCAACGATCGTGGCGGACGCTTCGAAAGAAATGACCGCGGGGGTCACCAAGACCGAAACGACCGTTCCAACGGTGGCGATTGGGATTGCCCCAAATGCCGAAACAACAACTTTGCTTTCCGACAAGAATGCAACCGATGCGGTGAGCCACGCGGTAACGGCGGCGGAGGACGGTCCAACGACCGTGGATTCCAAGGTCGAGAACAACGGGCCCCTCGATTTGAACGAAACGATCGTCAAAACAACCGCAAGGATGGCGATTGGGATTGCCCTAAATGCCACAATGATAACTTCGCTTGGCGAACCGAATGCAACAAGTGCGGTGCACCAAAGGCTGGCGGCGGTCAAGGACGACCACCCCGCAGAGACGATCGAAGATCGTTCAACGACCGTGACAATCGAGGTGGTGACCGACAAGGTGGCAACCGACGAGGTGGAGAAACATTCAACGACAACGATTGGGATTGCCCTCAATGCAACAACTCCAATTTCGCATTCAGACAAGAGTGCAATCGATGTGGGGTTCCACGAAGCGGTGGCCAAAGTCGGCCACCACGACGCGATGACCGTCGCGGTGGCGATTCACGAGGCGGAAGC
>DUKM01000069.1:0-3457 GCA_013329255.1 Candidatus Poseidoniaceae archaeon
GTCACACCAGCCGATGTCCGTCTCACGAAGCGGGGAGTTCAAACCTAAGCCGCACCCCGCAAGGGTATGGCAGAGGAGGCAGAGCAGGGGTTTAGCATCCCTCAATGCGACAGTTGTTCCCGACCTGCTGTGCTTGAACAGGCGTATTCTGGACGGATTTTGTGCAACGAGCACATGGCTAAGTCAGTAAGGAAAAAAATCGCAAAGGAACTCCGCCAACAACTGGTGTTGCCTAAAGACAAGAACACCACGATTTTTGTTGCCATCTCAGGTGGCAAAGATTCTGCTGTTCTGCTTGACAGCCTCGTCGACTTGATCGGAGAACGACCCGATGTACGAATCGTTGCTGGAACCGTCGATGAGGGCATCGAAGGGTACCGCCCACCATCGCTTGAGTGCGCTCAAGAACTCTGTGACCGGTTGGGTGTTGAATTCATCACTGTGTCTTATCCTGAATTAAGTTTCAAAGAAATGGACGAAGTGGCTCAACGTATACCTGGCTTGTTGGAAACAAACCCGAGTGCACCTCGTCTGCCATGCTCATACTGCGGCGTGTTCAGGCGCCAAGGCATCAACCACTTAGCCGATCGAATTGGCGCTGACATCATCGCTCTTGGCCACAACCTCGACGATATGGCGCAAACGGTCTTGATGAACATGACCAACGGTGACCTCGACCGAACCTTGCGGCTCGCCCCTCATACCTCGACCGTTGTTGAAGGCATGGCCCCTCGAATTGTCCCTCTGCGATGGATTCCTGAACAAGAAGTCCATCTTTACGCTCTCCACCGAGAACTGCCACTTCATCACGAGGAATGCCCTCATGCCGAAGGCGCTCTGCGTTGGCGTCACCGGGAGATGGTGGCCCAAATGGAAGCCGATTCACCAGGCACAAGGCATGGATTGCTTAGAATGGCTGACAACATCAAAGCGTTGAGGCATCGATCTCCCGAAGAAGGCTCGAAGATTGCCCCGCCGACCCCATGCCCTGCATGCGGCGCAATGACATCTGGCAGCCAATGCAAGGCGTGTGATTTCAGAGCGTTGTTAAACGACTGATCAAAGTGCATTCTTGACCAATTCATCAAGGTCCTGCGGTCTGCCACAATAATGGCAGCGAAGGTGCAATGGATCTCGGCTGACGACCCGCAACCTGTGAGGCTGAGGTTCTCGAGCGTTGGTCGTAATACAGTTGGAAAAGGTGCAACGAACGACGTTAATCACTTCATCGCCGAGGTTAATGGACAACTTTTCAGCAACCACATAGGCACGGATGATGGCCACGTGAGCATCTGGTGCGACAAGAGCGAGGCGATCTAATTCTCCTTGGGTAAGTTCACGATCTTCGACCTTGATGATGTCCTTTGACCCGAGTTTCTTGGAGGGGACGTTCATCACAAGGGACACTGGAACCGAAGTCTCGCCAGCAATGCCGAGCATTTCGAGGACACGGAGTGCTTGGCCTGATGGTACGTGGTCGATGACGGTCCCATTGCGGATTGCGGTCACACGGCGCATGCTCTGTTCGTTGGACATCACAACACACCCCCTGCTGAAGCAACGTCTTCGGGAACTGGAACGCCAAGCAATCTGCAAAGCAGCGCCATTCGGGCGACGACACCATTGAACGCTTGTTCGAAGTACCGTGCGTGCCTTGTAACGTCAACCGACGGGTGAATTTCATCGACCCGTGGCAGAGGGTGCATGATGATCATGTCCTCTTTCACGTCCCCGAGGTGCTTGGCGTGGAGTTTGTAAGCGCCAGCGCATCGAGCGTATTCATCTTCATCAGCAAATCGCTCTTTTTGAATTCGCGTCATGTAGATGACATCGGCATCGTTGATTGAGGCGTAAAGGTCCTCTGTTTCGACTACGTTGGACCCGTGTTCTCGCAAATCTGAAACGATTTCAGCAGGCATTCGCAAAAGAGCTGGGCTTGCAAAAATCAATTCGCAACCAAATCGGGTCAAAGCGTGCGAGAGGGAATGAACGGTTCGCCCGTAGCGGAGATCGCCCGCAAGCACGACCTTGAGGCCGTCCAGACGACCATGCGCCTGTCGGATGGTAAACAGGTCAAGCATTGTTTGTGTAGGATGGTTCCCTGCGCCGTCACCACCGTTGAGAATAGGCACTCGCGCTGCGTCCTGTGCGTATTGAGCCGCTCCTTGACGCGGATGGCGCATGGCAATAATGTCAGTGTATCCGTCGACCATTTGAATCGTGTCAAACAGGGTCTCGCCCTTGACGACTGAAGAAGTCTTGACGTCCCCAAGGTTGACCACACCGCCGCCGAGGCGCTTCATTGCGGTTTCAAAGGACATGCGGGTTCGGGTGCTTGGTTCAAAGAACAGGTTTCCCATGATGCGACCTTGCAACAAAGGGAGGTACATTTCACCACGGGCCACGGGCAGAAGGCGTTCTGCATCGTCCAAAATGCTGAGGATTTCCTCATTCGTCAAGTCGTCCATTGTGATAAGACCGGTCATTGATACTCCTCTTCCTTACAAGCGGGTGGATGATACCCATGAACATTCCCGTCATGCCGGTTGAAGTTGGCACAGGGTTTGGCACGTACTTTAGGCGTAGGAGCCCCGTCCTTTTGGAATCATAACAGCGGAGTGATTATGACCATTGTGTGGAAGTCGGATGCATGGTGGACGCTTGGGCTGATGTTGAAACGGCTATTGAGTCTGCTATCAAGCAACGTCAACAAAGGCTTGAACGGTTGACATCCACCTCCGCCCTGCTTCTCTTGAGTGGAGCTCTATGGCTGATGTGGCCGAACCTCAATGCCGCAATACTCGGGGAGTCGGGACTGCTCAAAGGCCTTGGTTTCCCACTTTTGATCATTGTATGGGGCCTCATCATCCAAGACTTAGCAGTCGATGATGCCCGGGCAAGAACCCGTGTTGGATCTGCTGCCAGTGTTCTTTGGCCTGTGCTTCTCATCACTGCGGCCCAAGCCCTTGATTTCTCCAACCTCAGCCTGGTTGCTGGGAGCGTTCTGCTCACCGGAGTGGCCTTATCATGCCTCAGCGCATCCAAGTCAATCCTTCAGGGCGGATTGGATGTTCTGCGATGGCGGGCCTTAATGACTGGCCTCGGCACGGTTATTGCAATTTCACTCTTTGCGGGGAGCACGCCTGAGTCGATGACCAATGAATGGCTGGCATGTATCGTGAGTATGGCGTTCGCTGTAGGCCTTACCGGCTATGTTTGGTTTGTCGGTGACGACCAGCGCGCAAATCGAAAGAAGTTCAGCAGACGATTAGACTCATTGGAGGTTCAACTTTTGGAACTCAAAGCAGACGGTGCAGCGGTTGACCAAGCTTCCAGTTTGATCATGACGGCTCGTGAAGAAGGACACGTGGACCCCCTTCACGGCATGGAACTGCTCAATCAAGCAGAAGATGAAATGGAACGTGCGCTGTCGCTTTCGGGCGACGTTGAAGCAATC
>DUKM01000069.1:3831-14448 GCA_013329255.1 Candidatus Poseidoniaceae archaeon
CCTAGGAAATCCTTCGACATGGGGGAAAGGGAAGTCAAACTTGGCTCGTTACGAGAGGGCGAACTCCTCTTCCGACAATCAAAGAAATACGCTCATGAAATCATTGAGTGGTGGGGGGTGGCAGAGAAGGCAATCGCCGAAGCGAGCCGTCAACTTCAACAAAAGGACGGTGAAGGTGTAGAACATCTGAAGGAAATGCTTGCGGATGCCCGCAAGAAGTTAGCATCAGAAGCACCAAAGAAAGCTTACGAATTTGCAGTTGTGATTCCAGTTCAACTCGCTGCGGATGATGATGCATTAGGCAAGGCAGCCTTGTCCCTCAAGGAAGCAGAACGACAATTAAAGCAAACTGATGGGTTGGACACAAGTGCAATGACACAGCGCCTCGCTCAAGCCGAAGAAGCGCTTGAAGCCGGCAATGCAGGACAAGCCATCGGGTTGGCCGATGGTGTTGTACGGTCCATCGTCCAAGAACGCGAGGCAATGGACAATGTTCAACGAGCGCTGCGGCAGCGGAAAAAGCTCATTTCTCAATATGAAGACCGAGACGATGAGAGCGATTGGACAGAACGCCTAACGGCGATTGAACAAGCGGCAGACACACGAAGGTGGAGTGAAGCCTCCGAATTGTTGAGCATGATGAACCAAGACCTCGACAAAGAAGGCAAAGCGAGCGAAGAAGCACTCGAACTGTACGACTTTGTAATGGCTGAATGGCGCATTCTTCGCAACCAGTGTGAAGCGATTGGAATCAAGGTCGAGGATGAGGATCGTAGATTGACCGAGCAAACCATTGCCGAAGCCGGAGACGCATTGAGCGTTGGTCGCATCGAAGATTGCTTAGAGCAACTCGGTTCTGCTGACGCCTCTATGGAACGGTTGCGCCGACGCATCTGATGCGTCTTAGAGGTCGATGAGCCCTCTGGCTTTGATCGCTTGGAAATCCATTCCGCCTGGGAAACCAAGGTCAACAGGCATACCACCAACCGTGACGATAATGCCAGTAAGGTGAAGATTAAGGCAAACTGGGAAGGTGGATAGATCTACCTTAGACAACATTTTCCAACCATTCTGCCCTTTTTTAGAGGCGATGGTCAGTTGATTCGAATCCCCGTGGAGGTACCATGCATTTGCCCTCCAAGCATGTTGTTTTAGTCCCTTTTTGTGGAAGGCTGGGGGCGGCGAAACGACGTGGACTTTGCTCCAAAACTCATCGATGCTCTGTTCGGATTCTGTAATCCATTCCAATTCGGTTAACTCGCTTGGGCACACTGGAGTCAATCCCATTCGCGACAAATGGCCAAACAAAGCCCTTAGGTGAGGATGGCGGCCATGTTCGGCGAGTAATTTTTCTGCCGTTGCCACTGCTGTGTTCACTCGGCCTGCATCAAGATGCAGCAGACATCGAACGACTTCCCCGTGAACCCACAATTCAATTTCGTTCGTTTTAATGAATCGCTCAAGCAAATCAAGAGCATCTTCGCTTTCCCTCGCCAAGCGCATTCGAGCGAGATCACCCAGCAAAAAGAGGCGCCCTGCTGGAGAATCGACGTACTTCAGATCGCTCCTGCTTGTTCCCGTTTGAAACCGCTTTACAAGGTCTATGTTTCGACGCATGATGCTGTCCATTGACAACTGAGGTATGTAGCGTTCATCGAGCGATTTCAATTTCGTACTGAACAGCGAAGCAGCCCATTTAATCCGTACGGCCTCGATGTTGTCCTCTGGCAGCAGTGGCAGTCGAGGCTTGGCTTCTGCAAAATCCCGCTGCGCTAGGCTTGCGGCTGAAAGAATCAACCGGGCCAATTCTGCTTTCTTGCCGCTTTGGTATGCGATCAGTGAAATCGCGTTGTCCTCAGCATCATTCCATCGACCGAAACCAGCGTACAGCGTCATGATTGCAGCAGTTTTACGACCGAGGCTCACGGCGTCGAGATCCTTGCCGTGACCCTGTAAGATCGTATCGAGTTGTTTGAGGGCTTTGACCCATTCATCTTGAGCGACCAAGGTGGTGAGTGGTTCCTTCTTGAGGTAGATGATATCCTCCATTTCTGTAAACTGTTGCCGCTCGTTTCCAACAGCAGCATCAAAGGTGATGTCTTCAATCTTAGAGCCGACTCGAAGGGATCTTACCCAAATTGCGAGGAAGGCAATTTGACCACCAGACGCCAACATCCAGGTTAATTCTTCCAGTCCTTCTTTTGTCAGCACACTGCAGACTGTCGCTTCCCATGTACCGCATTGAGTGGTTTGAGGGAGAAAACTTGAATCCCAAAATGTAATCATTGCAAGCGCCAAGAGAAGCATGGATTGACCAGCAAAGCCGGTGAAGCAGAAATTCAGAACCTTGGCTTGTTGGGAGCGTTCAGCGCTAAGCAAGCGGCTGTCTGCCAATTTGATTCCACCCCTCCCCGATGCATCCTGCACGTTCAAGAACAGGATGTGTGCAACTTCGGAGACGAACAGAAAACCGATGATGGCTACGTTGAGCAACAGGAACAGAAGCACCATCGAAACAATTGGGACTCGGATGCCCTCGACTGGAATGTAGGAAAAAAGCTCGATTAAACCGAAACCAAGCAAACCCCCTTCTTCCATGAAGGTCTCTTGAAGCCTGTACTCTGGGAGGCTGAGGACACGGTCTGAGTGAACAAATAGGTTCGGATCAACCAATAACACAAGGAGGGAAACAAAAGTGTTGACCGCAACAAAGGGCATAATGATGAGGTTGAAATTAACAAATTGTGCTAGGACCTGCTGTCGAGCGTTTGGAGCGTGATTGTGGAAAGGTGAAATTTCCCCTTTGGCGGTCTTTTTCGATGATTGGCGAAGGGCTTGCCATGATGACCCGAGGATACGTCCGTAAGCGAGTGCGGAAGGGGAAAACAGCGCAAGAGCTGCAATACTGAACCGCCTTGACCCGTATACACCCACATGGCCTAAAGCTATGTAAAGGCCCCAAACCAAAGCCATCCAAAACATAAGCAGGTAGACGTAATTGTATGTGCGCGACAAACTGGCAACCTGAAGGGAGGCTCGATCTTGACGAATTGGTTTGAAAACTTGCGTTCCCAAAGAAGATGCACTGGACACAAGGGCGGGCAAAGCGATGAACATCAGGGCGATAGCAAGCGAAGGGGCGTGGTACCCAGAAGAAATATCAAATTGCGCAAGCAAGAACTCAAACAAGAGAATTAAAGCCCCAACAAGGGCAAAGAGGTACGTTATGACTCCGAACTTCATGCCAGGTGCTCGCAGTAATTCTCGAGCATCGGCTACTGTGTGCGTTACTTGATGGACTTCATAGGATAATTCTCCAGTTTCAAAGGCCACTTGCAATCCGCGCAATTGGCGAGGAACAACTTTCACCCAAAACATCCAAGCTGTCAATCCCGCCAAAAAAAGAGGAATCAGGGCAACAGGAGGAAATCCGTCGATGATAGGAGGTGCCGTCATGGTGATTCCTCGTTCAATTTTCAGGTTCTACGACAACAAGCGATGGCTGTGCAACCTTCATCTTAATTTCATCCAGCAAGGCATGAACGAATTCGTCGAGTGCCATGCCGCTGATTTGATCGCCATTCCGTGCGCGAAGGCTCACTGTTCGCCCTTCTGCTTCACCGTCACCAACAATCACCATGTATGCAGGTTGTAATTTCCGATGATTTCGGATTTTCTTGCCGATGGTGTCATCACCATCATCGACCTCGACCCGTATTTCTTGTGATCTAAGGGCTTCTGCCACTTCTTCTGCGTACGCTTTGTGCTTCTCAGAGATGGTAATAATGTGGACTTGAGTTGGCGTCAACCATGTTGGGAATTTACCTGCGAAGTGTTCGATAAGGACACCACAGAACCGCTCCATGGACCCGAATGGGGCGCGATGAATCACAACTGGACGGTGGATTTCTCCATCGTTCCCTTTGTACTCCAAACCAAATCGCTCGGGGAGGTTGTAATCCACTTGAACCGTACCAAGTTGCCATTCACGTCCGATGACATCCTTGACCACAAAGTCAATTTTCGGCCCATAAAACGCTGCTTCCCCTTCTTCTTCTGACCAATTGACTCCGAGGGATTTTGCGGCTGCTCTGCACGCTTCTTCGGCTTTGTCCCAACGCTCTGGTTCTCCAACATACTTGTCGGAATCTGAGTCGCGTAATCCGACTCGAACACGGTAATCGGTCATGCCCAACTTCTCAAAGATGATTTGAACAAGTTCGATGCAACCGAGCACTTCGCCAGCAATTTGATCTTCAGTGACGAAAAGATGTGCGTCATCTTGAGTAAAGCCACGAACGCGAGTTAAACCTGAAATTTCACCCGATTGCTCCCAGCGATAGACGGTTCCAAATTCAGCAAGCCGGAGAGGGAGGTCTCGATAGGACCGCTGTTGCGAGGCGTAAATTTTGATGTGATGAGGGCAATTCATTGGCTTGAGCATGTACCCGTCTATGTCTCCGGATTTCATGAGGTTGGCCAGTTCCCCACAAGTGCAGCCTTCATCAGCCAGCTTCTTCATCAAATCACGTTCCACAAGGGGTGGGTATTGAGAATCTTGGTAGTATGGGAAATGGCCGGAGGTGCGGTAAAGATCGAGTTTACCCACATGAGGCGTGAAGACCTGTGAGTACCCTTGTCGGCGCAGATGGAAGGAAATAAAATCCTGCAATTCTTGACGAATAATTGCCCCCCTCGGGGTCCACAAAATCAAGCCTTGGCCAACTTCTTCATCGATATGGAACAGTTGTAGGTCCTTGCCAAGTTTGCGGTGATCTCGCTTTTTGGCTTCCTCCATACGCGTCAAGGTTGCCCTCAGGGCTTCCTTTGACGGCTCGACAATGCCGTAAATTCGAACGAGTTGTTCACGGTCTTGATCGCCACGCCAGTAAGCGGAAGAAACACTGGTCAATTTGACATTCATCAACCTCGAAGTGTTTGGAACGTGAGGGCCCAGGCATAGATCATACCATTCATCTTGTTTGTAAATCGTGGAGCCGCCACCGTCTTCGATCTTATCGTTGATGATTTCTAATTTGTACGGATTGTCTGCAAAGTGGTCTTGCAATTCTGCTTCTGAAAGTTCAACGCGCTCGACGGTGAAGTTTTTGCGAGCCAATTCTTGCATTTTCTTTTGAATTGGCTTGAGGTCTGATTCGGTGATGGCTTCCATTGCAAAGTCGTAGTAGAACCCTCGGTCAATCGCTGGGCCAATGGTTGGCTTGGCACCGGGGTAGAGGGCCATCACGGCTTGGGCCAATAGGTGCGCTGCGCTGTGCCTCAAGATGTGGATGCCATCGTTGGAATCTGTGAGGATTCCTTCGACATTACAATTCGAATCGATGAGGGTTGACAAGTCGCAATCAACACCGTCAATTCGTGCAGCAAGGCACCCGTGCTTGCGGCCCAGTGCATCAGTGATGACCTCTGCACAGGTGATACCTGCAGCGTACTCGTTAACCGTTCCATCGGGCAGAGTGACGTGAATGAGTGCCATGGTGCTTACTCCTCAACCCCTATGGGGTTGCTCCTCCCTCATCAAACCACCACTCTTTTCAGGTCCGAAAGGTGCTTCGTGAGTGTGGAATGAAGGTGCCATCACCAAGGGAATTTGAGGTTCCAATAAATTCCGTCAAAAAGAATGCATTGGATGCCGAGTAAAATCGCCCCAATGAGCATGGCCCCACCACCTTGAACGCCGTCTTTGTAGGCGGAATAGGCGAGTAAACCCATCAAAATATTTCCAACACAAGCCAGCAGTAAGATACCGATCACCAAAAATGGGGTCCAACTGTATTCATGATCAATGTGGTAAATTGTAGCTTCCAGCCACAATGCGCTCGGAATCACCAACAGTGCAAAGGCCAACAATAACCGTCCACCACCGTGACCGTTTGATTCGCCCCATGGCCATCGCAAGTCAGCGAGGACGCTGGCCTCGTTTTGGTACAAAATAATCCACCAATACATCAGAAAACCGAACGCAGCAAGGAACATGAAGGGAACGATAAATTTCGCCTGAGACCATGCGATTCCACCCCATAGTGCAGCTGTATCGGAGGCATGAGAGACGCCGTAACCGTATGACACAAGCACCATTGTGCCGAAAATGAAAATGAAGCGGCGTAAGAACTGACGGGATACTTCCATACCCCACGCAGGTGGGCTCAATTGATAAGCACCTGTATGGATCTTACCAGTCGACGTCGAAATCATCACCGATTGCGCTCGATGCTTTATCGATGACCTCAACGCCTACTGATGATTTTTTGAGGTCCTTTGGGGTGTTCTGGTCCGATTGAACCGGTGTATTAACTACAAATTCCGCTCGATCTTCAACAGCCTCAAATTTTTGATTGTATAGAATTGGCCGTTGTGCAGGGACTGCTTCTTGTGACGGCGGTGGCGTTTCATTCTCTAGATTTTTTATATTGGCTTCACCAACTTTTAGTTCAGAAAACCCTGTTTTCAAAGCGTCTTCAAGGGAAGGGACCTTGCTGTGATGCTTGCTCATATTGCATGGAAAGCAGACCATACACATCAATGCTCGGGCTAAAAGATTCGCTTATTCCTCGTTTTCTGGCGATGTTTCTGGTGTTCCAAACGAAACTTCTGGCAGGAAGGAAAGAATGGTGCCCAAAATACCTGCAACGAGCACATATTCCCATGCTGCACCCGTGTTGATTGCAGGTTCAAGCGCTTCGGTGCAAAAAGCGAGCATATCAGAAGCTGAAGCATTATACGCGTCCCAATCGAAATCGTCGCCCCAAACAGAAATTTGGGTGGTGATCATTTTGAACAAACCAACTGCGGCGCTAACAGCAGCCCCGAGCCGCATCCAAAGGATTCGCTTAAACGAGGGGAAGGCCCACCAAATTCTTGCTGATACCAAGGTGACGAGAAGGCACCAATAGACGCCGTTGTAGAAGATATCCATGGCGTAATGGCCGTGCATCGGACCGTCGGTGTTCCATGGCACTGTCCCGATTCGAATGCATGAAAAGGCACCAATCAATCCCGGGAAAACAGCCAGATGGTTCAGGCCATGCCACACTTTCCCATGGTTGCCAATGGTGATGTGGTTCATGTTCATTGCGTGGAGTTCCATGACGATCCAAAACACCAAAAATCCACTTACAAATGTACCAACTGTGAAAATGGTGTCGCCTGGTTCGTACAAATCGAAGTCTGAGATGTAAGGAAGCCAAGCCCGGCATCCGTTCATCAACCATGTTCCGTAACCAAGGCAAAGCCACAGGCTTGTCGCCCCAACCATCGAAAGAATAGCCAATCGGCGACGCTGGACATGCTCCATGATTCACTGCCGAGATTCGGCTTTTTGAGGCCATCGATAAACAAGAACCTGCACAGGCCTTCTTGAAGGAGAACCTCGTGGTTGCGTCATGCGCATCGGTTTGGTGGTAAATCCAGACGCAGGCCTCGGTGGTCGACTCGGATTCAAAGGCAGCGATGGTCGTGCTGCTGAGGCGAGGGCTGCAGGTGCAGAAGACAGAGCAGGCCCCCGAATGGAACAGAGCCTTCAAGCCCTTACGACTCTCTTGTCAGGCTCCCTCAACCGGACAGAAACCAAAGTGACCTTGGTCGGATGGGAAGGACGAATGGGAAGCTCATGGACGCCTACATCTTCCGAACACTTCGAATTCGAAGCGATTGGTACAACTCCAGAAACGACATCCGATGCAGACACACTTGCACTGGTCACAAATTTAGTCGAAGCAGGGGTTGAAGCAATCGTTTACGCTGGAGGCGACGGAACCACACGCGACATCGTGAAAGCGTTGGAAACCATGGGTGAAGCCGCTCAAGAAATCCCTCTTGTGGGAGTGCCTGGTGGCGTAAAGATGCATTCTGGCTGCTTTGCAACAACGCCAAAAGCCGCTGCGGAAGTTGTGCTTGCCTTCATATTAGGCGATCTACGCTGCGCCATCACTGAAGTTATGGATCTCGACGAAGACGTCTATCAAGAAGGCGTCTGGAAGGTCAGGATGTACGGTGAAGCATGGACTCCGTCAAGCCCGAGGTTCATGCAAGGTGCTAAGGAACAGGTCGAACGATCAAGCGAGGTTGACACCATTGAAGGGCTGGCCCATCACGTCCAAACCCTGCTTGAAGACCAACCAGATTTGATGATTGTTTGGGGCAGTGGGGGCACACTGCGTCGAATGGGCGAGCATGTAAACCTTGAATTGACGCTGCTGGGAATCGATATTCAAGGCCCATCAGATGATGGAGAGCGCACTTTTTACGGCGATTTGAATGAGCAGCAATTGCTTGAAATCTTGTCCAAGCATGTGGATGAACATGGCGAAGAACGCCCGAGGTTGTTGCTGCTTTCGCCGATGGGCGGGCAAGGATTTTTGATTGGAAGAGGGAACTTGCAACTCTCTCCAGCCGTGCTGCGGACCATTGGTTTTGACAGCATCTTAGGCGTTGCCACACCTGCCAAACTCATCGGACTAAATGCAGTACGAATTGACACTGGAGATAGCCTCTTGGACGATCTTATCCACTCAAAACGATTCATCAAAATCCTTCAAGGATTCAGAACAACGCGATTGCTGAGGATTGCTGAGGCCTAACACCTTGAAATAGGCTGAAGCCAAGAAAGGCCTGTGACCGAAAAACGAATCGTTGTGTTGACGGGAGCGGGCGTTTCTGCAGAATCGGGTGTACGTACATTCCGTGACAACAACGGACTGTGGGAAGAGCACGCCGTTGAGGATGTAGCAACGCCTCAGGCATGGCGTAGGGATGCTGGAGTCGTCTGGCGCTTTTACCAAGCCCGACGACGACAACTGTTGGAAGTTGAGCCAAACGATGCCCATCTTGCGCTTGCTAACCTTCAATCAAAGTTCGACGATGTGACCCTTGTGACCCAAAACGTCGATGATTTACATGAACGAGGTGGAAGCACCAAAGTCATCCACATGCATGGTGAATTGAGAACCTTGCGTTGTGAAGCCAGTGGGCGAAATGAGGTTCGCATGCAATCACAAGATTTGGCAGAGGATTTTCTGTTCTGCACCTGCTGTGAACAGCCTTCTCGGCTCCGGCCCGACATTGTCTGGTTTGGCGAAGTGCCAATGCAGATGAGTGAGATTTACAATGCAGTAGAATCGTGCGACCTGTTCATCGTTGTTGGCAGTTCAGGCCATGTCTATCCTGCAGCAAACCTCGTGCATGCTGCAAATCAAAACGGTGCCCACACCGTACTCGTCAATCTCGAACATCCAATCAACGCTGATGCGTTCAAAGAAATCCACATTGGCAAAGCGGGTGAATTATTACCGAGGTTGGTTGAAGAATGGACTTCCAACCGTGCCTAACGCCGCTCAGGTGTTGAGCACGGCCGCTTCGAGCAAACCGAGGAACGGTGGGCTTGGGCGCCCTGGCCGACTCTTGAATTCAGGGTGATACTGAACGCCGACATAATACGGATGGCCTTCGAGTTCAAAGATTTCACAACGTTGACCCGTCTCGTCTTTTCCAACATAGATGAGCCCTGCTGCTTCGATGCGCTCGATCAAATCAGGGTTGACCTCGTAGCGGTGACGGTGCCGTTCATCGACAGCATCGCCTTCACCGTACAACCGCTTAATGGCGCAATCGTCCACTTGCCAAAGAGTGGGGCGCGCACCAAGACGCATGGTTCCACCGAGGTGCGTTTTGGAAATCTCTGGCATAAAAATCACAGCCGCTGTTGGGGTGTTCTCGTCGAACTCCGTGGAATTAGCACCCTCAAGGTTCAGCACATTGCGGCAGAATTCGATGGTTGCGACCTGAAGGCCAAGGCAAATGCCGAGGTAAGGGGTTTCGCTGGTTCGAGCGTAATGAGCGGCCAGAATTTTTCCTTCGACCCCTCGGTCCCCAAAGCCACCGGGAACAAGGACCCCTTGGGCTTTCTTGAGCAGTCCCCAGGCGGTGGATTTTTCTGCCTCATCTGCCCAATCAGTCTCAAGATGACTCGCTTCAATCCAATCGATGACGAGCTTACGATCAACGGCCATAGCAGCATGTTGAAGGCTTTTGATCACCGAAAGGTAAGCGTCGGACAGGTTGGTGTACTTCCCGACCATTGCGATGTGGATTTCTTCAGTGAGCGTGTCGAGGTGATGGGCCATGACCTTCCAGTCAGACAGCAATGTTGTGGAGTGGCAATCGACACCCAAGATGTCGCATAGGCCTTGTTCTTGCAACATGAGCGGTACGTGGTAGATGTTCGGCACATCGTGCGTTGACATGACGGCCTGAGGTGAGACATGGCAGAAAGCCGCCAACTTTTCTCTGGTCTCTTTGGTAAGAGGCGCTGTCGAGCGGCAAACAAGGATATCGGGCGTAATACCCAATCCGCGCAGTTCCTTCACGGTGTGTTGTGTGGGTTTGGTTTTTTGTTCACCAACCGGCCCCATCACAGGAACAAGAGAGACGTGAACAAAAGTTACGTTCTCTCTACCAACGCGAAACTGGAATTGCCTGAGCGCTTCGATGTAGGGGGATGATTCGATGTCACCAACCGTGCCACCAAGTTCGATAATGCATGCATCTGGGATTTCACCGCTGCCATCTGCTGGTTGGTGGGCGACGTCTTCGATCCAC
>DUKM01000129.1 GCA_013329255.1 Candidatus Poseidoniaceae archaeon
TCAACGCACAACCGAGGATCAACCGCGATCTTAACTTCGCCAACATGGGCTGAAATCAACCTGTTGGAACCATCTTTTTGATAGGTAAGAGCGCCATTGGAACCTGCGACAATCTCTTCAATCCAACAGAGAGCCCGCAGGTTCTTGTTGATGGTTTCATCATCGATGAACGGAAAGACTTCGACCGCTCCGAATGATGTTTCAAGCGTCCAAGTGGGTTCTTCTTCCTCTGCACTCTGCTCCGTGTCCACCATCAATGGCAATTGAATTCAACGATACTTAACTGATTCATGCCTCCGCTTGAGCGTAGAAGGCACCAATTTCAGGGTTGATGGAAGTGGTCACTGAAGAATTGGTCATTCCTGCTCGCTGTATGATTTGACGAGTTCAGGTCCATCTGAACGGCGGACAGCAAGCAGCAGAAGCAACAACACTGCAGCGCCCCCAGTCCCCATGGCCACATAGAGCAGAACATCTTCCGCAGTCAATGGTTCATCCACAGATTCTTGAGAGTCACTCGGCTTTTCATTGCCGTCAGTGACACCAAAACTAGTACCAACGCTTGGTGGCGTTGAAGCGTTGTGGCTGTCCATGTCTGCGAACAATCGAATGGTACCATTGGCCGTTGAGCCATCTGAACGGAGGTCTTGATACTCGTAATCGCCCTCAGTCCAGTTTGCGTTGAATTCAATGAAGAAACTCGTGGTGCAATTGGCATCGATCTTGGTGTTGTTCCCGTCGGTTTCGCAATATGCATGCATTTCGCCAGAATCCCAGTCGAGTGTACCATTGTACAGCCCATCACCGTCGTGGTCGTGGACCAAACGGTGCGTGAGGTTGGAGTTGTTGTCTGTGTTGTGCCACAGAATGGAGTCGTTATGGAAAATTTCTGGCGCACTTTGAGAAAAGCCGCTTTCCTTGACAAGCACGGTGAATGCGCTTGCAGTGTGACCGCTTGCAAGCCCCGGGGTGAGCGCCAAACCGCCAAGGAAGAGCGCCATGAGAACTGGAAGCATGGCCCGTCGCATGGCCAAAATGCTTAGACGGTGATAAATAAACCATATCCCAAGAATAGATGCAGAAGAGCAGTGCAATGGAGGTATTGAAATAGAACACCTAGAGTCGAAACTCATGCAACCCCGTCGCTTGCTCTTGGACCGTGAAGCAGCAGACCAACTCATCACCTACGCGTTCGTAGGTTTGGTGATTGTCAGTTTACTCTCAGCAACAGCCTACATTGCCCTCGGTGGCGATAAAAATGTCGAAGACGCTGCCTCCACAAGCGCTTGGGTCGATCCGGTTGTTGAAATCGAAGATGACAACCACAGCCACACCGATCTGCTAGCGCACCGCTTGAAGACCGACAACATGCAACTCATCGACTACCACAACCTCAACTGCGACGGCAATGTTGCCCCGCCTGCAGAACTTGACAACGTCGCAGGACGCCCATGTTATCCTGAGTACAAAAACGTCGGACCAACACCTGGTGACTCTTCTGAAATTTCCATTGAAGGCAACTTCATGGATGATTGCATCACATATCCTGATGGAACGGGTGGCTGCTATGCTTATGTTTCCTCATACAACCAATTCGAAATCTTGGATATTTCCGAGCCAAACAACATCGTCTTGCTCTCCACCTACTACGCTGAGATTGGCCGCATGATCGACATCAAGGTTACGCCAGACAACAACTGGGTTCTGGTCAACCACGAATTGACAAACAGTGATCTTGACCCAATTCCAACCGATGATGACGCCAACAGTGGCGCCAACCGATTGGATGTTATTTCTGTCGTCAACAAGAACGAACCAATCAAGGTCGCTGAGTGGAACAATCCCCCAGCAGGATTCCACAATCAAGACATGCATGTGGACTGCGATTGGGAGCCTGCAAACCCATTGTGGTCGATTGAAGAATGCCACCTCTTCCTCTATGGAGCGGACCCTTACCCGGAAATGGTTGAAGGTGATTCTGGTACCTTCTACAAAGGAACTCAGATTTTCTACGTCCCACTTGGATTTGAATCTTGGAACCCTACATCAACAGACGAACAGCAAAATGACAGCCGGCAAATCCTTCGCTGGGGCGGCTACACGCCTAAGCCTGAAACCACGTGCGGTGGATCTATTTTCAACCACGACAACGTGTTCCATATCCACCCCATCACCGGGCAGAAGCTCCTCTACATCTCTTACTGGGATGCTGGACTAAGAATCGTTGATGTTTCAAACCCACCGGAAGTTCCTGACCCAGAAGGCATCACATGGCCTCAAGACAACGAAGTTGGACGATGGCTTGGTTGCTCAAGCGCTGACGATGGATGGTACGGCCCTGACGGTGGCGGTCACGCCAACATGACCTCCGAAGAATGGGGAGGAAGCACCGGTGCACTCAACGGCAACGGCTGGATTCACTACGCCGTTCCCTACGACCACTTGCTCTGTAACGGAGCAAAGGACACCGACCCAATGGAAACATGGGACGCAGAATGTGGCACAGGGCCAAACGATGCTGAGTACGGCATCAACTGGCGCCACTTGACCATGATTGCGCCTGAGTATGGTACCAACACCAACCACACCGGCTACATCTGGACCATTGACACCACCGATCCTGCCAAGCCGTTCTTGATGAGCAAGTGGAAGCTTCCCGGTTCAAGCATCTTGCCTGACGGCAGCGAACACCCTCACCACTACATCCCAGGCGGCTACATCTACAGCCCGCACAATGGAGACACCGGCACCAACGGCAACGTCTACTGGACGCATTACCACGCAGGCAACTGGGTCACCGATCACAGCGACATCTGGCAAGACCTCGTTTGGGTTGACGGCGTTCCTGCGCCCGAAATCGGCTACCCTGCCATCGCTCAAATGTCTGAGACCAAAATCATGGGCTATTACCTGCCCTCAGGTCCAACATGGATCGATGACCCAACCACAACGCTTGGCTACGATATGGCTGATTGTTGGGCCTCATGCATGATTCCATTCGATTGGGGCTTGCAGTATGACCCACGTGGTTATCTGTTCATCTCTGAGATGGTGACGGGCGTCTATGTGGTGCAAATGGATGAAGACAAGAATCC
>DUKM01000148.1:0-965 GCA_013329255.1 Candidatus Poseidoniaceae archaeon
GTGGCTCAATTGGACGAACATGATTCGATGACAAGCGAGCGACCTTGGTACTTCGACCTCCTCATGGAGTTGGATGCTGAGGGCTGGATTACAGCCAACATCGAGGATTACCTCGGAGCTGATGAAACCATTGCTAGTGAACGGTTGTTGTACCTTGAATACGCACTTGAATTGGCTCGTTCGCTCCAAGAGCGCGCTGGATACCTCGGGCGTTCTGCTGATGAGCAATCCCTCGATTTGGGTGAAACATGGATGGGTGAACTCAACGACCCCATGAACGCTGAACGGGTTTTCGAGGAATATGAAGCATGGGCAAAGGAATGGCGCCCGTGGGAGCCAGCCCTCTACCGCAGCCAAGAAGACTGGCGCGATGAACAAAAGGAAGAAGCCCATGCTGGGCTTTTGGCTCGCTTCGACAACTTAGATCCCTCTTCGAAGCCATCCACCATCGTGATGCTGCCGCTGTTGGCGTACCCTGGTGAATCCGATGCCATCGAAACCGCGCTTCATTCCGTAGAACAAGACGAGCGGAGGCAACGAGCAACCATCGAAAAGGCCGCTGCAATGCTTGAAAGTGAAGGATATGACATCGGTGGTATCCGTCAAATGGACATCCTTGGGGGTCTGGACAATGTGGCGAGACTCCATGACTTACATGACCTCCATGAAGACCTTCGGCTGTTGATTGCTGAACAAATCGCGCCGTTCGATCCGGCCTTAGCCGCCCACCATGAACAACGTCGAACGGGATTGATTGAACAAGGGCCAAGCGCTGATATCGGCGGATTGCGCCTCCAAATCACAGCCATAGCAGACAACCTTCATCAGCGAATGGCGATGATGAATGAATTGCTCAACACCTGGCGAGCGAAAGGCATACGTTTCCCTCATGCAGATGGGGTTCGGGCTGAAGAATTGCTGGAGTGGGAAGCGAACTTGCCCGAAATCGAAGCAACATTGCAGCG
>DUKM01000148.1:1337-1729 GCA_013329255.1 Candidatus Poseidoniaceae archaeon
GAAAAGGGAGCCCCACTCGCTGGCCTGCTTGAACAGACTGAAGCCTTCATCGATTTTGTCGACGACCTCGATCAGCGTTGGAAGCGCTTGGAGTTGGAGTGCATTGGTCGCATCGAAGGATTCGAACATGCTGGACTAACCATGGATTCGTGGCATGAAGAACTCAAACTGGACCCCCGAGCAACCCTCACTCACCTCAAGCAAGGCACGGACTTGTTGCAAAAACGCGTTGACCTTCTTGACCAATTAAATCGGCTTGATGTTTCCTTTGAAGGCGCTGAAGATGTCGCGCAACGGATGGACTTGTTGCGGGAATTGGATGTTGACGAAGAAGTGGTCGAGGACACCGTCCGATTTGTAGAACACCATGCCAGACGCGGTGCCCGGCACCG
>DUKM01000148.1:2104-2762 GCA_013329255.1 Candidatus Poseidoniaceae archaeon
CTACTTCTGCATTCACTCTCTCTGAATTCGAAAATGAGATTGCCCATGTCCGCACCTTTGGGACTTCAATTGCCTCAACAAGCACCGGGGCATCGCTGATCGCCGGTGAAGTTCACGAACGCCTGAAAGCAAGATTGGAGCAAGAGTTGTCCGTTCTCGCAGCGTCCGGATGGTCGGTCGAAGAACTGAGAGGCGTTGCCCAACAAGACACCGTAGTTGCATCGAGAAAACTCAACGCTGCGCGTCCTTACATCGAAGAGCACTCCAGTTTGATTCGACGGCTGGTTTGCTTGCCATGGAACCGGGATATTGCATTGGCTTTGGACGTTGAAGCATCGTTGCGAGACCCGCTCAAGATTGGAGTTTTAGGAGAGCGAGTGGCTGGTTATGCCCAGCATTTAGCCAACCGTCCAGTCGAAGACGAGGACTTCAAACTCACCCCTTGGATTCCAAAGCCACCCCGAAGAACCTTGCTTCCTGTTCCGGAACACGGGGCGCTCCCGACAATGATGCCTGCTGACGCTTTAGGTGACGCCCATGAAGCCATGCTCATCGCCATGGAAGGCGAAGACGAACAGGCTGTTGAGCCTCGGGTGGCAAGCCCCCGGGTGCAAGCCTCCATCGTGCGTCCAAACGAGTCGCCTGCAGAACCTAAAGC
>DUKM01000148.1:3164-4003 GCA_013329255.1 Candidatus Poseidoniaceae archaeon
GTTGAATTGAAACCTGTTGCTCAACCTGAACGAACCCCCTTGCGTGAAGAGGCAGTGGAGCAAACATCGGCCACAATCCTAGAAGCCACAGCTATGGGTGATGAGATTGAACAAAGTCTTGCAGCCCTGCTCAAGGCGATTGATTTCGATGAATTGTCCAACCGAATCCAAAAGGAAGGCGTTGAAGCGGTCAAGGATGTTCGGCGAAGTTTAGCGCAGCACGTCGGAATTGAGCCTCGCGACACGCGCATCGACCGTTTTCTTCGGCTCAGTCTGAGGTTGATGCCACAAGGCGATGAAGACGATGAGATGCGGGCTCAACTGTTGATGCTCCTCGCCGAAAACACAACCAAAATCAAGCGTTGGATGCGAACAAGGTTGGAGCACCGACATTCTGGCTCGACTCAGAACTTCTTGGACGATGCGGAACAACTCGGTGAGGCGCTGCATCGAATCCCAGGGCCGGGCTTTTCTGTGCCGTTGGCGGCCGACATCAAGGATTTGCCAGACGCCTCGGATCTGCCAAGGCTTCAAAACGAAGTTGCCCGATTGATTGCTCAGTTGAACCCGACTTCAGCCGGCGGTATATCGGCTTAAGACAGTTCACTAAGCAATTCGTTTTGCTCATCTTTGCTCAGTGTCTCTTCCACTGGCGAACCAGCAACCGCCACTTCAGGTGCTGCTGGCAGGGGCGCATCGAGCGGCAACGGCAACCCTGGTGGAGAGAGCGGGGCTGGTAGCGGTGCAAGTCCCGGGTTTACCGGCAAAGGCATTGGAGGCGGCATCGGCGCTGGTGGCAAGGGTTTCACCTGAGGAACTGGCGCCGGCGGTGGAAGAAG
>DUKM01000148.1:4346-5170 GCA_013329255.1 Candidatus Poseidoniaceae archaeon
GCTGCTGGGATTTGCTTTGGCGGCGGCGGTATGGCCATCGGGGAAGCAGGGAGTGGTGCCGGTGGGGCTGGAATCTGCACCGGTGGCGCAGGGACGGGGGAACTCGGTGGGCCAACGGGTGTTTCAGTGACAACCATGGGCAGTGGAGGGACCTCTGATGTGAGCGGTGTACTTTCGGGCTGGAAGATTGGTGCTTGTTGAGGCTCGGGGATTGGCGCCATGGGTGGTGCCAAAAGACTGGCATGCAAATCTTCCAGCTCGTCGACGTTCAGCGAACCCGTACGGATGAACTCCGCCATAACGGGACCGATCATGGCCATGCTCGCTCTGAAAAAACCACGGTTTGTCCCATAAGCCCTGAGTTCCAAGGCGTGAGATCCTCCTTGATTTGAAAATTCAAGGTGGTGCGTTTCGAGATGCATCAAAATCCAACTGCGAATACCAATGATCATCGATAGCGCCCCAAGGACGCCAAACGCAACCGAAGATGTGAGCGTCAAGCATAACCCAACCACAAAGCATCCAATCCAAAGCAATTGATGTTGATGCATCAGTTCGTTGTGCTGGTGGTTAAATCCGGTGATGCCTTGTTTAACGGTAAGTCGAACTTTCATTCGGCGATGTCCATCATCACCAAGTTCGGTATCGACCACCCGCAGCAGAACGTCGTCAACCACAATCGAGGTCGTTGTTCGTCCGTCAACCGATTGCTTGAGTGGGTATTCGATGACCACATCACCTGTTTGTGCCAGCAACGGTGCTGCTCTGATTGGCAGGCCCCAAGGCGTGCTCTGTGGATCGTTTGGAGACTCAACAGATGGCTC
>DUKM01000148.1:5526-8132 GCA_013329255.1 Candidatus Poseidoniaceae archaeon
GTGGAAGTGGTGGGTTCTTCTTCGGGGCTTTCGGCCTCAACGGACGGTTCTGAAGAAGACGGTTGTGCGTCTTCAAACGGAGCGGTGTCCTCATCGAACCAATCTTGCTCTTCAGCGTCGGCCATGGTGCAGCCTACAGGCCACACCTTAGATGAAGGTGGTTGTCAATAGCCGCTCAGCGGTGCACTTCAGAGAGCCAAGCAGAAACGTCTTCTCGCTCCACGAAGCCCTTCCCTGCTTTCGTACCGATAACGGTAGGGATTGCAGATTCTGAGGCGATTTCGAGGGTGCGCTCGCTGACTGGACCATTGAACACGATGGCGACTGCGCCATCTGTTGTGCCTGCGGTCTTGGAGAGCGTCGAAGGGCCAACTGGTTCAGAAATTGTACCGTCAACCATAACGAAGACTGCCTTGTTCTTGTCAAGGCTGTCGAGGTGATCGAACATTTCATGGACTTCAGCAGGTGCTTCAGCCACAGTGAATTCTTCTTCCATGTCTTCGGCCCAGTTCTTGTCTGGAACGCCTGCCTTTTGATCGTCTTCTTCTTGCTTCTTCTTGAGGTTGTGAGCGAATTTGCTTGCTTCAACCTTCTTTTGGAGGCACATGGTGACGGTCTTTTGTGGAAGCAATTCCCACTCTTGGCCAACAGGTGCTTGAGCAACGAAATCAACCTTCATCATTTCCATGAGTTGGCTGAACAGCATCTCGCCGCCTCGGTCGCCGTCAATCCCGAGGATGACGGTTTCCTTGCTGTTGGCGAGGTCGATGAGTTCTTGCTTCATTGTACCAGCGCCGTCGGCGCTGATGGCGTTCTTGACGCCGCAATTAAGCAGGTTCTTGACGTCGTTTCGTCCTTCAACAATGATGAGGGATGAAGACTTCTCGATGTTCGGTCCACAAGTCAAGCCGTGGAAGCTGGTTGCGGTTCCAGTGGTCAACACCGATCGAACTTCTTCGATGACTGTTTTGGACGCTGCTTCGCCAGAGTTGACGAGGTTGAGCAGGAGTTCCTTGGCTCGGTCGACGACAGCGGTGCGCTTTGTTGCACGGATGTCTTGGATTTCTTTGACGGTGATCTTTGCGCTGCAAGGACCGATTCGGTCAATGGTTTCTAGCGCTGATGCAATGATTGCTGTTTCAACGTTGTCGAGGCTTGATGGAATGAGAATCATACCGTGGACCTTTCCGCCCTTGGTATCCATTTCAACATCAACGTGTCCGACACGTGCTGTTCGTTGCAACTTTCGCAGTTCCAATTCGTCGCCAAGTAGTCCTTCGGTTTGACCCATAATGGCCCCGATGATGTCCTTGCGTTGGACCGTTCCGTTTACCTTAATATCAGCGCGAATTTGGTACTTCATCGCCTTGCTCGATTTGTTGCCGCCGCTGCGGCCACCAGAGTTGTTTCTTTTATTCATGTGAATGTCTCCTTTTTTGGTATCAACCGCCCCGTCTCTAAAGGCGTAAGGCCGTGTTGGCCTGACAATTCTTTGGCTGCTGCTTCAGACGAATCTGATGCTGCGTGAAAGGGAGGTGGATGGTTAACCGAGCAGCCTACCCTTTTTGAATCCTCTCACGGCAAAAGCGACAAAACACCACGTTTAGATGGGCAACGGATTCAAGAACAGGAACCCGTTGGTTTGGTTGTGACCACCGCTTCCTCGCGCAGTTTGGATGTGTTCCGCAGCACCATCGAGGTGATGCTTGCGGATGGCGTGTTGACTCGAGAGGAAAAACGCCTGATCATAAAACTGGCCAGCGCACTCAACCTCTCAGCAGAAGAGCCCGCTGTAATTTACGAGGCAATCCAAAGCAAAGTCGAAACCGAGCCGGGGAACACCATTAGCCCTGAACAAGCCCGAGGGATATACACCAAGGTGTTCGAGGTAGCAATCGTCAATGCCTCCCTTTCGAGGGATGAATTTCGAGTGCTTGCCCACCTTCGCGCCGTGTTCGATATCGATGAAGCGGAGCACCTGTCGATTGAAACAGAACTTCGAGAGATCGTAAAAGAAAGGTTCGAAGATCCGAACGTCATCAACAAAATGCTTCTGACCCTTCGAGATTCGGTTGGCTTGGTGGGCGACATCTTTGAAACCGTGCGGAAGAAAGCCTCCGACGGTGGATCCGAATGAACAGTCAACTCGACCGGTTATTAGCCGAGCCCAAGCCTAAACTGGTGCGTTCTCGTCGAAAAATGATGAAGTTTCTACTCCAGGCCTACCATGCCGGTGTGCCCGGCCTTATGGCAAAACCCTCCACTGACTTACTCGCCCATAGCGGCGGATATTCGTTTCACATCGGATGCCCAAATCCAGAATTGAGAACCATCGCTTCTTGGATCTTGACTTCAGGCGGCGATGATCACCGCAAGGTGGCGCGCTTGATCCCCGCCCTTTGGAAGCGCCACGGCCAGGAAGACCTCGCTCTCGTGGGGCTTTTGCTTGCCAACATGTCTCAAGCTGAACTTGGTGAAGAACCGTGGTTGGCGCTGATTCACTTATTTGAGGCACAAGAACCGCTGGGTGCGTTGCTTGAGATTGCAGAAGAAATGGTCCGTGGGGGTCATGCGATTCCAGACGATGCGTGGTTGATTGCCATGGC
>DUKM01000148.1:8541-9140 GCA_013329255.1 Candidatus Poseidoniaceae archaeon
GCACCGCGCGGTGGGGATTTGTTTGAAAGGATTCGAACCCGCTTGCTCACTCAGGAGCATTGAAGCCCCGCCGCTGACAGCGACGGTTGATGCGCGAACGATTCCTTCCTTCAGACGACCCTGTTCTCGAAGCGGTCTATCAGTGGACGGTCGAGCGTGACGCACAAGACGTTCGACGGTTGCTGGAATGGTTGCCTGAAGCAAGATCCAGTCGGGAGCGACGGGCTTTGTTGGAACGGGTTCGAAGTTTACTCGCAGAACTCGAGCGAGCGCTTGACGGCCTTGATGAAATTGTTTGAGGCGGTTGATGTGACGACGGTGTTCATCCTCGCCGGCGGCAAGAGCACCCGTATGGGTGAAGACAAGGCGTTGATGGCCGGTGGAGTCGCTCGCCTGCGGAACCTCGCAATGAACGCAGGCGTGTCTCGGGTTGTGACGTTGTGTGGCTCTGCTGAACGGATGGAGTTGTTCGAAGGAGAGGTGTGGCCTGATCCGCCGTCTTGTCGGTCCCTCATGGATGTGCTTCAATGGCTCTTCGACGAAACAAAAGATCCTGTTCAATTAATTCCGTGTGATGCTTTCATGCTTAGCGATGAAGG
>DUKM01000148.1:9523-11440 GCA_013329255.1 Candidatus Poseidoniaceae archaeon
AGTCATTGCCCGCAAGACTGGGTGCCTGAGGTTGAGCCATCGTCCATTTTACACATGTTTAGTTCACTGCCAAGCCTTAGCATGACGGGGTTGGAACAACAGATGCAGAATTTCAATCGTCCTGAGGCAACGTTTGGTGGACAAGGCGATCAACCACCGAAGGATACAGGCGGTGTTCTTCGATCTTGATGCGTTCTGCTAGGCTTTCTTCATCGTCGTCTGGGAACACCGGAACCCTTCGCTGCGATAGGATCGATCCTGTATCCATGCCTTCGTCCACTCGATGAACGGTGCATCCCGATACTGTTGCTTTTGCAGCCAAGGCATCTCTGTGAGCGTGCGCGCCTGGAAACGCTGGCAAAAGTGAAGGATGAATGTTGAGAAGATGAGGGGCCCACCTGTCGACGAGAAGCGGCGTTAGTAGGCGCATGTAGCCACTCAACAAAACAAGTTCCACTCCTGATGTTTCAAGCACTTCCATCACCATTGCTTCGTGTTGTGCACGCCGTTCGGAAGGATCGGTGAGCGGTGGAAGAGCGACGCATACTGATTCAATGCCTAGGCTTCTGGCTCGTTCAAGCCCCTTAGCGTCTGGCCGGTCTGACACAACAACAACGGTGCTATGCCCACATGCTGGGTTTGCTTGCTGGTGGAGAATCATGGCTTCCATTCCTGAGCCTGAGCCTGAAATCAAAATCGCACACCGAATCGGCGACGACGTATCTGCACGTCTCAGACCAGAACGGTTGTGCGCCATATTGGGGGGGAGCCACCTTACGGACTTGAGCGCTTCGGATTCGCGCCCATTCCTTTTTGTTCCACGTCCTTTAGCCGGCATGAGTTCAATGGGTGAAAACGCCGCCATGACCCCGGACGAGCGGAGTGAGGGCGGTGCGCTTGGCCACTCACTCATGACGCATGAGGGGGATGAAGTGGTCATTCAACGCGTGCTTGCCGAGCACAAACCGTCGCGCAACCCCCTCGCCAGAATCCTCTGGATTGGCATTGGTGGATTGGCGGTGATCTTCGCGGTTATTGGAATCGTCATCCCCGGGTGGCCGACGACTTCGTGGCTTGTTTTGGCTGCATACAGTTTCGCTCGTTCAAGCCAACGCTTGTTCCGATGGTTGCTCACAAATCGACTCTTTGGTCCTGTGTTATTGGAATATTACCGTTCGGGCCGGGCCCTTCCCTTCCACTCGAAAATGGTCATCGGGACCCTCATTTTCGTCGCCTCATGTGTTTCCATTGTAGGCATCACAAAGGCAGGCGACCCGGGCTTTGGTCAGACGCTCATCGCCGTCGTTGCCATTGTTGGGATTTGGTGGGTTGGATGGAGGGTTCCAACCGTCGCTTAGTCCTGAACTTGCTTTGGTGGATGGTAATGATCTACGGTCTTTTGGCCCGCATCCTCATCGAAATTTGGAAGTATGCCGTGGACAATCAAGCGCAGCGAACCGAGGGCGAACCAAAACGCCATCTTCCATGCGCCAACCAAGTGGCTGAAGTACGATTTATCGATGTCCGCAAGATGGCCCATAATGCCCCGTCCGGGAGCCACGGCTTCAAGCCTTGCCAAGAAGATCAGTGCCTGAACAACCGATGGCCGGTGAACAGCATGGACATGCCGCGCTCGTTCGCAGCGTCGATCACTTCTTGATCACGAATTGATCCACCTGGTTGAACGATTGAGGCGGCTCCAGCGTCAGCTGCTTGTTCCAATCCATCTTTGAATGGGAAAAACGCATCAGAGGCAAGCACGCACCCTTCAGCCCTTGGTCCTGCTCGACGTGCAGCGATTTTGACCGCTTCGACGCGACTGGTTTGGCCGGGGCCAATGCCGACGGTCGCTACGCCTTGAACCATTACAATAGCATTTGATTTGACTTGCTCACACACCCGAACAGCGAACTTCAT
>DUKM01000037.1:0-2430 GCA_013329255.1 Candidatus Poseidoniaceae archaeon
TATCCACGAGATTCGAGGAAGCGGATGACGAGGGCTTGTTGCGGTTCTGTAAAGGTGCCCTCGCTGCTTTCGAGGATGGTTTCTACGAGCTCTTCAAAGGCTGAAATGTTTCGTTCAAGCCGGTCGATAGTGCTGCGCTCAGTCTGGCTGAGATGAACAGCACCGTGCTGTAAGATTCGCAAGATTCGATTGCGTCGAGCGATTGCTGGATCTTGTAAGGCTTGAGCTTGGTTGATGTCTACATGCAAGTCAAACAAAGCATGCAACCGACCAGAGACGCTTGGAATGCTCAAGTCCAAGTTCATTGATTGGCCTACTTCTTCAAACGCCATTCTCGCCTTCACCAAATCCCCTTGATGTGCTGCAAGCGTGTCATCAAGTTGGCCTCGTAATCCCTCACGGGTGTTTTCAAACAGACGCAAGGCTTCACGCTCCCTCCATGAATTTGGCATGGTGTGCATAGCATTTTTCTCTGCTTGAGAGCGGAACTCAAGGTCCATCAATGTGGTCCGGATTGAATCTTGTACTGCTTTGATTTCAATGGCAAATCCGTGCCCTTTCAAACTGGCAATGAACGCATCCATGTCAGCGCTCTCGCTTGTGGTGCTCACGGCAAGGAAATCTCGCCCAGCGGCTTCCACTTCGGCAAGCCTTGCGTTCACTTCCAGCAAAGCAGCCTCAACTTCGAGGGAATGTTCTCCTGGTTCCTCATTTACTGCGACTTGAATCATCGAAGGTGTTTCTTCCTTCGATCTCTGTTCGGCGCCGCCATTGCGAAGCGCCTCGTCCAAAGTTGAAGCAATCGGAGCTTTGGAGACTGGAATGCCTTCTTGGGCAAGTTCGGTTCGAAGCTCTGTTTCTTGCTCAAAGGTCCACCCTTCAGGGTGTTCAGAAACAAACGATTCGACGGCTTCGATGACTGCTTCATGCTCATCTGGAGCAGATGATACGTTTTCAACCGCAGGTGAAGGTAAGGGGCGAGCAGGACTTGGAAGTGTTGTCGATGTGGCCCGGGGTCTTCGCAGACTCTTCTTGACCTTGCCCCACCCTCCATCTTGTGAGGCAAGCACTCCAGCCACTCGGACGAGCAAGGCTTGTTTTGCTCCCGAGAGGGGTAATTCTAGAATTTTACACAGAGCGTGAAGTTCATCTCTTGTCATTGCGTCAAGCGATTCTGGAAGCAGACGCTTTGCGTCATGATTGAGATGGAGGTAGAGCCGCTGCCTGCGAGCACGAAGGGAGCCAGATTTTTTGATTCCAAAAACACCTAACAGTTCACCTAATTCGTTGTTCATCAAGTTCCGGATGCCATCAGGAGAAAGGTCCCATTCCTCTAAAATGAGGTGTTGAATGAGCCTTGCTCTCAACGTTTCAACCGACCCTGATTTAGGGAGGTTATATGCGATTGCGATCTCCTTCAATCCGTCAAAGCGAGCTTGATAGAGTTCGGATAAAAGTTCCCCCTTGTCCACCATCACAGCACCTTCCTTTGCGTTTCGACTCAAACGAGTATATGTGCCTTCGCCGTGATGTTGAGTTCAAACGAGCGTTTCGAAGCCTGATGAAGCCTGTTCAAACCTCAAAGAACCTGTTGAGGATGATGATTGGGAATGGCTTCAAGACCTGTCGGCAATTCTGGTAATTCATGGGCAAGACCGTCAAGGCCACCAAGGTGGGTCTGAAGGACGCACACGACATGGTTGATTCCCTAAAAGAAATGATTCAATCCGATCTGCGTAAGCAGAAATCCGGGTTTGAAGACGCCCTCTCTTCACGCTTGCGTGAGGCTGAAGTGGTCATTCTTGAATCGGCCAAGGCCAAACTAGCCATCGTCGCAGGTGTTGGCCTGATGCGAAAGGACCTCGATCGGGCCCAGCGGAAATTTTCGAAAACGAACGATGTGGAGGAATTGAAAAACACACTCATCGACCTCTCGATGAACTTAAAGAAACTGAGAGAGACAAATAAGGAAGTTGTTGCTTCCTTGAGTTCTGTCCTCAATCCAACGCTGTCTGCTGTTGAGGTTGTCGAACGCTTTGCTTCGGATCTGCAGCGGTCTGCAGGAACTTGGGAACGCCATGGCAGAGAGATTGACGATTCAATCATGGAACTGTGCCAGGACAATCAACCAGCGGAAATGGTCGAGTTGGAGAAGTACATCGAGCGTCAAGGCTACAGCGTTTTGCTGGGTGATGCTCACTCTTCTTCGGAAGAATCGGAGTGATCCTCTGCCAGGTCGAGCAATGGTGGCCGAGCCATACTGAATTCATCGGGTAGACCGATGTGTTGACGTGGGATTTCATCATGTCCAGAAAGCATCATGTCGAGTAAGTTTTGAAATTCTCGAAGCACATTTACCATGCCCATGTGGCTTTCTTCGACAGGGCATACACGCTCAGCACCTGCGGTGACTGTGCCATGATGGTTCAA
>DUKM01000037.1:2808-4658 GCA_013329255.1 Candidatus Poseidoniaceae archaeon
CCTTCCAAAGTTTGCTCATCGTGGGAGCGATTAGCTTCTCTTAAAATCGCAGCAATCTTTCGCTGTTCGACAAAAATACCCGTGATTGGGTGCAAAGCCTCGGGAATAGATGCCAAAAAAGCGACTTCCATTCGATGAGCAATGTAGGCGCCATTGTCGCACATCATCTGAACGCTCGCACTTGGGAAGCCATTTCTAGCGACCAGCAAGCTAAATCCATGCAAAGGTGGAGGGATGAAGTGGGTGCGCTCTGGATTTTCACGTTGCAGCCCAAGCGTATGGCGTCTGGCCTTGAATTTCAGTTCTGCATGCACGCCTCGAGCAACGATATACCCGTCTAAAACTTCCTCTTGGCGCAACTCTTCGAGCCAGTGAGGTCGATCCTCAGGGGCTAGCGCAGCGTAGGCTTCACCCTTGGCGATGGATTCGGCGAAAGAATGGCTGTCCATGAGGGTGAGGTCCGATCGCAATCGCCGCATTTGTCGGCGAAGGAGGACGCTATCGCACACCACGATGGCCTTCGACTGGAGGTATTCTGGTTTGTCTTCGGAAACCAACACCCATGTTGGTTCTCTGCGTGGCAAAACTCCGACAACGGTCAATCCTTCATGCGACAAATCCTTCCATTGATGTGCGCTCATAGCCAACAAGTCGCCATGGCCACCTTGGAGGTTTTGAATTGCGCTTTCCATGTGAGGGACTTGCTTCATAATGAAGTCAAAGTGCGTGCGATTTGTTTCAATCGTTTTTTCGATTTGACGGCGTACTCCGTCCCCGTTTGAGGGGGTGGTGAGGACCTCAAGGCGTACCTTTTCTGTCATCATCTCACCTCGGCGAGGATTGCTCCTCACATTACAAGGGCGTAGACATCCGGTTAAGAAGGGCACCGTTGTAGGCAGAACCGTGGCGAGCATTGAATTGGAAGCAAGCGACCAACTCGAGGTCATGCGTCTTCATGTAGACGCAGCACTCGAGGCTCTTGTGGAGGAAGAACTGGCCAATGGTGCAGGCCAAGTCGCCCACCTCTGTGCCTCAATGCTGCTCGCAGGTGGGAAACGCTTGCGACCCTTGCTCATTCTTTTAGCCCATGAAATCGCTGGGGGCGAAGATGCAGAGGAAGTTATGCCTCTTGCTCTTGCCTTTGAACTGATTCATACTGCCACGCTTGTCCACGATGACATCAACGATGAAGCCTCAACGCGCCGTGGCGTCCAGACAATTCACACACAAGCAGGCCTCGCCAAAGCAGTCATTGCGGGAGATTGGTTGTTCGTCCAGGGGTTCGGACTTGGCGGACGGTATGAGGAAAACATCGTCCGTTTGATGGCGAAGTGCTGTGCAGACATTGCAGTTGCAGAATTTCATCAACTTGATCACGTACTGAACCTTGCAACATCACCAGAAGATTATTTGGCCATTGTGCGGGGTAAAACTGCAGGACCGTTTGCATCAGGTTGCCACGCAGCAGGACTTGTGGCTGGACTTACAGAAGCACAGGCATCAGGACTTGGCCGGTTTGGTATGGAACTTGGTGTTGCGTTCCAACTTGTTGACGATTTACTTGACTTGCGAGGTGATGAACGCATGGGCAAACCTCGCGGGGCGGATGTGCTTGAAGGAAAAATGACTTTGCCCTTGATTCACGCCCTCACACTCTCTCATGGCAAGGAACGAGTGCGACTTGCAGACATCATTGAAAATTTTGATGACGGCGATTTTGACGAACTCATGTCTCTGCTGAACCGGTCTGAAAGCCTCACATACGCAGAATTACTCGTACGCACGCACCTCGAACGAGCGGTGCTTGAACTCGATGCTTTTCCGGACAGCCACGCCAAGAACTTGATGCT
>DUKM01000073.1:0-1711 GCA_013329255.1 Candidatus Poseidoniaceae archaeon
GGGCGCGTGTTCAAAAAACCCAGAGTGGTAGGCGTGTTCGAACATTGTTGTGTTTGCTGTTGCGTTGCCACCGCACACCCACGAGTCGACCATTCTGTCTTCAATACAATGCAACTCAAATTTCGCTTCAGCGTATTGAGTATCGCTGCACCCGTCGTCCCCACATGAAGTCTCAACCCATTCCTCAAAATAGACAATCTGTGCTTCACCCGTCGGCCAAGCCTCTCCATCCTTTTCATCAAGTAAACTCATTGCGAGGATGCTCCCCGTGATGAGAACGAAGGCCAATATGAAGGTAAATGCAAACGCAGCAGCAATACCGGCCCACATCGTTGCCTTCGCTTCATACTGCTTCATCCATTGAGGGTGTTCGCCGGAGTTCCAATCTTGTAACCTATCGTTTTCATCAATCTCGACCTTGCCGTTGAGAATGCCCAATGCGAGTGCAAGGAATGTTTTAGCATCAGCCATTGAATTGAAATCGTAAATGTCCGTGGCATCTTTGAAGAAATCGACGCTCTTTTCTGAGCCCCCTTGCTTCACGTATTCTTTATTGAACCAGTCGACAATATCCTGGGCATCATTTTCACTGTCCCAAACAGACACGTCAAAATCAGAAAGTCTGGCGGTATACACTCGACCCGTGTCCACGGTTTCGACCGACGAACGTGCGCGCTCAAACGCCGGCGTCGAGGGAGCGAAAACCTCAGCTGAATCGGTTGGCACGATGGCTGGCGCAGATGGCTCCTTTTCCGGCGCATCTGCGACGGTGTCCCAAAAGTTATCCTTCATGGCCCTGTTTTGTAACGCTCATTCTTGACCCTTTACCCGATGCATCAAGCAATACTTTCACTTCGGCGAGCGCGCCAAGCCCCCAAGATGATGGCGCCGATCACGCTGAGCGTCATGATGTTGGCCACGATCATGGCAATCGAGTCTACCAAAACTCCGTAGACAAGCCACAGAAGCAAGGCAACGGAAACGACAGAAAAAGAGGTGATTGACAACCCCTCGTGGCGCTTATGGATCCAGACTTCGATGATCTGCGGAATCCATGCGAAGATGCCAATGACGCCTGCGAGCAAACCAATTGCCTCAATCCACATGCTTGCCATAACACGAAGCGAATGCTGCACCCTCATGAGGGTTATTCTTCTTCGGCGATTCTGTGATTGGCCCATTTCGCTGGTGGTTTTGAAACAAAAATGCGGTCAACGTTCGCCCAGTCGACGCTTCGACCGCGTTTTTCACCGACCACATGCATGTTCAACGACAGACCAAACGGAATATTTGCTTCAACGTGCTTCGACCCCCGGCTTAAGTGAACACGGGTTGGGTTGTTGGAAAACAAGGAGAGGATTGACCGTTGCTGAGTGAGTCTCGCAGTAACATCTTCATCTCGCGCCGCGAACCAGTCATCCATCTCCTTGCCGAGTCCGAGCTGATGAACATCACCTTTGAGCAACAATCCCCCGTTGAGGTGAACTTCATCCCAGGTGTTGAAACCCTCAAGAGTTTCAATCAACTCAGGGTTGACCGTTCCTGGTTTGGTTGTTTCAAGCAGCTTGATGAATCCTGCTTCATTGACCATTTCGGCCTTTAAATCATCAGGGATCTTAGGCCATTCCAACCGCTGGTGGGTCATCGCCACGATGACGCGATAGGACAGTTTGTCTTTGCCTTCGAGGCCAAGGCGTTTGTTGTGCAGCGC
>DUKM01000073.1:2082-2895 GCA_013329255.1 Candidatus Poseidoniaceae archaeon
TGTGAGCCATTGTTTCTGTTTTGGACAAAATGGTGTTCTTTTGTGATTTCAAACGATCCGGCCCAGTGCTTCTGTTCAACAACAAGCATTGTATTGCCAGCGATGAGAACCATGTCGATTTCCCTTCGTCCCCCTTCGGGGTCGGGAATGCGCACCGATTCATAGATGCGCCAACCGTTAGCCTTGCCTGCAGCCCTGGAAAGTTTGGCAAGGCGCGTTTCCGCCAAATCGCCAGCGCGATGAATTTCATCATGGGGGAACGAACAACGTCGCGCCCGCCACCATTTCCATCGGATGCCCAACGCCATGTTCCACATCACCGCAATAATTCGTCTACGCTCTCAACAATCAACGTTGGTTGCTGTTCAGCCCCTTCACGAAGCGCCGCCACATCTTGGCGCGTCGCTTCACCAGAGAGCACCAGCACGCCGACGCACCCAGCCCTTGTGGCCATGGCGATGTCGGTGTAAAGTCGGTCGCCAACCATGGCGCATTTGGCGGGGTCAAGCCCCAACGCTTCGATCTTATGCAGAATCATGCCTGCGTTTGGCTTGCCCGTGATGTGAACTGGGTCGACGCCTGTTGTGGCTTTCAGCATGGCCAGGTACGCGCCGACATCAGGCAAGCCACCGTCAGGCGACGGGCAGACCATATCGGGGTGGCTTGCGACAAGCGGAACGCCTGCATGCAAGTGTATGCTCCCTGTCGCTATTTTTTCATAATCGATTTCGGTATCATAGCCAAGAACGACGTATTGGGGCGTGTTCGAACGCGTCGAAATCCCTGCCTCTTCCATCATATCCCTCATGCCAG
>DUKM01000073.1:3213-10283 GCA_013329255.1 Candidatus Poseidoniaceae archaeon
CCGATCGTCCATGTTTCAGTGATGCCTTCTTGGGCGAGCCATGAAAGCAAATCATGCGTTGAAAGCAACACGTCTTCTGCGGCTGCTGGAATGCCAAACGCTTGCAATTTTTTCAAGTATTGTGTGACGGATCGGCTTGAATTGTTGGATAAAAAGTATCGAGCAACACCCTGTTCTTCGCATCGGTCGAGAAACTCCAAAGCGCCAGGAATCAACGCTCCACCGAGGTAAATTGTGCCGTCCAAATCAAGGAACACTGCTTCGATTCCTTCGAGGCCTGCATCCATTGAATCACCTCAGAAGAACAATGTTTTCATCATGAACCAAGGGGAGTGGAGGTCCTCTTGTGCTTCCTTGCTGGCGATCATTTCTGTCATTATTTCCTGCAACGCCGGCTTTCGCTCTGCCTTGCCCATGAACCAGTTCAGCAACCATGAGCGGCGACTGAGCTTTTGCATTCTGTAGGAATTGATCAATTCTGGGCCGAGCACCGACCACACCTCATCTTGGTAGTCGAGCGGGGTCTTCTGCTCCACAATGTGCCGTGCTGCAATTTCACCGGTGACAAGAGCGTTTCCGACGCCCTCGCCTGAGAACGGATCAACGAGCGACGCCGCATCGCCGACGAGGCGCACACCGTTCATGCTTGAGCGACGAGGCTGCTTGGAAGATTTCTTGCGCGGGGAACCGAAGGGCAGTTGCCAGCCTTTCGCCGAACCAGGGATCATTTCTGCGTCAACAAATCGATCTTTGAACTTAGGATGATTAGCGATTACATCGGCTTGGAGCGCCTTGAGTTTCTTCTTTTGCTTATCCATCAGGCTCATCACCATGCCAATGCCAACGTTGACCACATCTTCAGAAACGGGGAACAGCCAGAAGTAACCAGGAATTACAGAATCAACAAAGTGAATTTCAATATCGCCGGTGTTGGTGCCACAATCTTTCACATTGCGCCAGTATTCTCGGTAACCGCCACAGTAGTGGTCTCGGTCAACCATTGGCTCATTGTAACTGGATTCGACCACCGATTTTGCCACAGGGCATCGGTAGCCAGCAGCGCCAACGAGTTCCTTGGTGTAGAAGGTGAATTCCTCGCCTTTTCGGCCGCCAACTCGAACGACAACGCCGGATGCGTGGCGAGCATCACCGCTGCCTTCGCCCGGATCTTCGCCGCCGTTTCCGTCATCGAACAGGATGGAGCGAACATCGCCGCCCTGTAGAATGGAGCCGCCAGCTTCACGCACCATGCCTTGGCAACGATCAAACAGCAAGGCGTCGAATTGAGCGCGCGGGAGCGCATAACCTGCTTCAAGGCGCTCGACCGCTTCTTCAGGAAGCGGCACGCGAACCCTGTTGCCCTTGGGGGAAGAGAACACAATGCCCGTTACACGGAAGTGCGGGCTCGCTTCAAGGTCGGCCTTGACGCCCAACGCAGCAACATGGCCGAGTGACTTTCCGCCAACCGCGTCACCGCACACTTTGTCGCGTGGCCAGACGTCTTTTTCGATTAACAAAACCTTCTTTCCAGCCATGGCCAAATAGCCTGCTGCGGATGATCCACCAGGGCCTCCACCGACGACAACGGCGTCGAAGGTAGCGCCATTTTCGGGGGCTTCTCCTGTTTCGATGGGATGTTCCCAGAGGCGAGCAGCAGAACCATCGGTACCTGTCATGGATATGACACGACCGATTCACCCCTTGAGTGTTCGCGTTGATGCGGTTGAAATCATGTGTTCTTTACCGTCAGCCTCATGCGGCGTATGGCCGAGGCCAGCCCATGGGGGAAACGCAACCTGTTGCTGCTGACGCGTTCCTTGCTGATGCACTCGAACCCGGCCAGCGCAAGGTCGCCATCGCCGCCCTGCTCGTCGTCACTTCTGTTTGGGGGGCGACGTTCATTTGGATGAAACAAGCCCTGAATGAACTTCAACCTGAAATTGAAACTTACGGAAGCAATCGGGTCGTGGCCGTCCTCGTCGCGGCGAGGTTCGCCATTGCGGCCATTGTCATGCTCGTGTTCTTCCCAAAAGCGCGAGCCGCACTTAGCGAGCCCGAACAGTGGAAAGGCGGCGCTGTGCTTGGCGGGCTGATGCTGATTGGCTTCGTCACCCAAATGATCGGGCTCGATGAAATCAACCCCGCAGTGTCCGCCTTCCTCACCTCGCTTTATGTTGTATTCACTGCCATCATTACCATCATCATGACCAAATCCAGGCCTACCCGGGCGCTGATGTTCGGCGTCGTGCTGGCGACGTTCGGCGCTGGATTCATCCAAGGCCCCCCCCACTTGACATGGGGCTTTGGCGAAGCACTGACTGTTGTCTGCGCTGTGTTCTTCGCGCTTCACATCATCTACACGCAAAAAATCACGCAGGTCATGGAACCAGTCGGTGTGACCCAGACTTCATTCGCTGTTGTGACAATCGGAGCCATCGCACTCACGTTTCTCTTGGGCGGCGGACGCACGATGGATGAATGGAGTTTCATTTTCGACGACGGCGTGTTCATTCCAGTGCTTTGTTTGGGCATCGGCGGCTCGTTGTTCTGCCTTCTTGTGCTCAACATGTTTCAGCGCTACCTTCACCCAATTCAGGCAGCGATCATCTACGCGTTCGAACCCGTCTGGGCCACAATGTACGGCTTGGGCCTTGACCTGGTCGAATGGAGCCCGTGGATCCTTGTTGGCGGCGGGGCGTTGTTTTTGGGCAACATTGTGGTCGAAGTCTTCACACATGGGGATTCGGAAGAGTAAATGATGAGCGCCGGCTCGTTGACAAATGAGGGATTCGATGGCTGACGAAAAATCAAACGACTTCAAGGGCTTTGGAAGCAAAGCTGTCCACAGTGGAACCAACCATGTTGGGGACGCAGTCAACACCCCCATTTTCCAATCCTCAACCTACAAGTTGACCGATGAACGCTACGCAGGCTGGGCCGCTGGCGCACAACACACCTTGCTCTACGCCCGCCTTTCTTCGGTCAATTCCGATGCGGTCGCTCAGAAATTAACCGCTATGGAAAACGGTGAAGACGCTGAAACATTTGCTTCAGGAATGGCTGCAATCTCCACCACCCTCATGGCGTTGTTGAACACCGGCGACCACGTCGTCGCTTCCACAGATGTCTACGGTGGGACCTACGGTTTGTTGACCGAAGAACTGCCACGGTTTGGCATTGAAACCACCATGGCCGACATGCGAGACCCTGCTTCATACGAGGCAGCCATCCAACCCAACACCAAGATCCTCTACATCGAGACGCTGACCAACCCTGTGCTCAAGGTGTGCGACATCCCTGCAATGGTCGAGGTTGCAAAGCGACACAATCTGCTGTGCATCATTGACAACACCTTCGCCTCTCCGTGGGCTTGTCAGCCTTTGGACATGGGCGTTGATCTGGTCATTCACTCGACAACAAAATACCTCGGTGGGCATTCTGATATCATCGGCGGGGCGGTCGTTGGTTCAAAGGAACTTATTGCTCAAATATTTCCCCGCAAGGTTCACTTCGGTGGCAGCCCAGACCCGCACAATTGCTATCTTCTGGAACGCGGTATGCGCACCCTCCATGTTCGAATGCCAACCCTCTGCCACAACGCAGCAACGCTTGCCAAGCGACTGGAAAGCCACCCAATGATCGAACGTGTCAACCACCCATCGCTCCCATCCCATGACGATTATGAAGTGGCCCAACGCGTCATGCCCAAAGGAACTGGCATGATTGGTTTCGTCGTCAAGGGCGGCGACGAAGCAGCCCTCAAGTTCATGCGCGGCCTCACCATGATCTACGAAGCAACCAGCCTCGGCGGCGTCGAATCGCTCGTCGAATGCCCGTTCAATTCGAGTCACATGATGATCCCTGAAGATGTGCGACATGCAGCAGGTCTCGTCCCTGGCTATGTCCGAATGAGCATTGGAATCGAAGACCTCGAAGACCTATGGGACGACCTTGAACGCGGCTTCGCAAACGTTTGATTCCTCTTTGAGGCTGAGACTATGGACACAACGGCGCTCATTGCGTTGCTTGTGTTCATCATACCGATGTGCTTCACGCCCGGCCCAAACAACATGCTTTGCGCCGCCCATGGAGCGCAGCACGGCTTTCGAGCCACCATCCCTCTCACGCTTGGCATGCTGGCCGGTTGGTCGGTGCTGGGCATTATCGTCGGCGTTGCCATCGCCACCATCGAAGCCAATCAATTTGTTTTCAACGCCCTCACCTACATTGGTGCAACATACATCGCTTACCTCGGCATCACCATCGCAAGGATGGAGCCAAAACCGTTGGACGAAACGGATGAAACTGAACGCCTCGGGTTCGCCACTGGCGCTTTGCTGCAGTTTGTCAACGGCAAGGCTTGGATTCATTTCCTCGCCCTCATGGCAACATGGGGCGGCCTGTTTGGTTCCGGAATCATGAGTAAAATTGCTCTGGTTGCCCTGAATGCATTTGCCGGATACCCCGCCGTACTGGTTTGGGCTGGATTTGGTGTTGGCCTCCGCAAGGCGTTTTCATCGCCACAAAACGCCAAACGCCTCAACATTGGGCTTGGGTTGTCGCTTGTGCTGTTGGCCGTTTGGATTTTTCAATCCATCTGAAAGCGTTTCAATTCGCTTCACCGGTCACGGTCTTGAGCGCATCAAGCGCTTCTTGCCATGAGCGTTGATCTTGCTCGAGCGCGTCGTTGTCGTCTTCGAGCAACGCTTCACCGCATGCTAAGAGGGATTTTGTCGCGCTCAACCATGCACCGGCACGGTCACGTGCATTGGCCTCAAAGTGCCAATCTTGGCCAGCAGATCGGCCCGCAGCGAGCAACCAAGCCCACGACGCAGCGGCCTCATCAATGGAGGGGTGGCGTGCGGTAGCGACGCGTTCAGCCTTGCCCATTCCTTCGAGCAGGCCTTGTAAAACAAGGTCGTGGACTTTCCCTGCAGCACCAGCAATGTCGCCGATTCGTGTTGGGAATCGCGCCACTCTGCGCGCTTGGCTGCGAGCAGAATCCAAGCTCTTGAGGAAGGTGCCAAACGGCTGAGGTTTTCGGTTTTGCTTCTTCCAGATTTCTTCGGCTTCCACGCCTTCAATGCCGAGGCCAGCAAGCCCTGCCATGCCCCACTTTTCCCACATGGTGCCGAGGATGTTTCCACAACTTGTGCCGCTCATGATTTCAAGCGCTTGGCCCTTGCGTTCGCTGATGTCGCCGCGGGGGTTGATGCGCATGCCAAACTCTTCAGTTGGGCCTTCTTCCATTGAAGCCAAGAGCATGTAAGCGGCGAGTTGTCGCTCATCTTCCGACCCAGGATGATCTTCCAATCCCGTTTTAATTTCATCTAAATCTTGACCTTCGATCCAGTTTTCTCCAAGCAAGAGCCCCTCGCCAATGGCGTCGAGCACCGCTCGACGGACGGCCATGCCAATGAGACCCTCGTTCATGGTGAGGCCTTGCCATGCATCGATAATTTTGTCAATCCCCTCAGCGGATGCTTCGGGCAGAGGTCGGCCTTCTGGCCAACCCTTCGGCGCCCAGTTTGCTTCAATGGTCAAAATCGAAGGAAGGAATGGCGGCAACATCGAGAGCGCCAAATGGTGAATGAACGACGATTCCTTTTTCGTAGCGTCGTCAAGCGTGTTCAAGCCAATCGCAGCGATTGGTCCGTGCTTGAACGAGAAACGAACGTACCCTTCTGAACTCGGTTCAAATTCGAGCACAGACTTCGGGTCAAGGCCTTCAGTGACCCAAACGGGCAGCGGAATGTCATCGTCTTTCGAGAAGTTGAATCTTGAGCGTGCGAGCACATCTTCCAACCATTCATCAGGCGGAGAAGGTTTGGGGCCGGTGCATACAAATCCGCCTTTCCAGGTGAAAAAGTACATGCCGCGCTTGGCGTGATCTTCCCACGGCAACATGCGCAGGGTCAGGTGTGAATGGTTCTGGAGGCCAGCAAGGTAGCCTTGTTTTCCATCACCGCGGCGAATGAAAGAAGCCCCTCCAAATGACCCGGAGTTGAAGTTCCCGACCATTTTGAAATCTTCATCGTGCGCTGCATGAAGCGATCCAGCAAATGCTTTGGCGACAGGATCGCCGCGCTTTGACATCATTCGCTTTCCGAGCCAGCGAACATCGTTTTTCCTCTTGATGATCTTGTTGAGTTCATTGAGCGTTTTTGTCACAGGGTCAACTCGGCCCCAGCGCAATCTGCCTTTCCACAGCATCTGGGGGAGCTTTTCAGCAGGATCTTCGAGCAATTGCGCCAGCTCTCGCTTGATTCGGTTGGCGGTCGCTTCGTTGGCCTGTTTGGTGCCACGCATGCGAATGCGCTGCTTGTTTTGCCCGGGAAATTCGACTTTAGATGGACCTGCCATGAACTCCCCTCAACCCCATCGACCCGCCGCTTGGGTTTCATTCCTTCGCGGGACAGACAACACAAATGTTCGCGTCTTCATATACCGTGAGGCGGTTATAATTGTGGTCACGGGGCCCAGCCGGCCAACCGGCCGAAAACCCCCCTGCCAAGCAAAACGGAAGCGATTGAAATGGAAGAACAAACAACACAACCCCAAGCAGAAAACAACGACCAGGCGACTGGTAAAGAAGCACAGCCCAGCCCAGTGTTCAAAGTGAACACACCAATGGGCGAGATGTCCATCGACATGAAAGCATACGCTGATGCAAAGGCAGCAGCCTTCGAACTAGCGCCCAAGAAGCAACGCTCCAACTTGTTCGACCAGAAGATGTTCACCTTCCTCGAAGCGCCGAAGACGCAACGCGATTCACGCTACTGGGGTGGCCACCTTGGGGCTTTGATGAAAATGCACCTCGATGTGTACCTTGAACCTGAATACGAGGTCACAGAAGAATTCGCCATCGAAGACGGCATCCTTCGCCCATGCATGTATGATACCATTCCCCTGCAAGGCAAGGAACGCCGACGAATCATGATTCTGGGCACCCGGTTCTACCAAAGCACCGTCTCGCCAGAGCACCGTTTCATTGTGATTTCTTCAGTTGATGGCGACGGCGATCACCGCCTCACCATTCACATCCCAACCGGCCGTTCAATGAACACTGA
>DUKM01000005.1 GCA_013329255.1 Candidatus Poseidoniaceae archaeon
ATCATCGCCGCCGAGAATAGGTGACTTCCGGGTCGCTGCAACCCGCGCTCGAATGCGAGCCTTCAGTTCCGATGCTGCTTTTTTGGTGAAGGTGATAGCTACAACTTCACTCGGTAGCAAGCCCGGCCACGCCTTGCGTTCAGTGCGCTCTCGTGCGGGCGCCCGCAGTGCTCCGTGCCCACTGAGTGGCTCCCGTGGGCCGTTGGGAAGGAGGAGCGTCGAGCGTTGAAGGGAAGCAATGAGGTGCTGAACATAGCGTTCAGCCATGACGGTTGTCTTCCCCGTTCCCGCACCCGCATCAAGGGCGATGTGCCGATCAATGTCGAGCCCCAATTGTTGATCTCGATTGAAGGGGATACGGTTGTTTGTCATCGTACATCGCCTCCGAGAATGGATGAGGGACAAATGGATCTGACCTTACAAAAAGAACACGAAGAACTTGGCACAGGATGAATGTGGCCTGAGCCTGCAGTATCTACCGCTCTGCGAGCCGTCTGCAGTCGCTGATACATCCATGCCCTAAACCCGTTGCTTTCGTAAGCCAGATCGTCAACAAAACGGAATTGATCTCTGCTCACTTTGGTTGTTTCACCAAGAGACAACCCTTGGAGGTAGGGCTCGATTTCTGGATCGATTTCGACATAGTGAGTTGAGGTTTCTCCAACTTCCATAACGCCAACGCCGATTACGCGATCGCCGGGGTGAGCCAGTTCCCAAGCGCGAGCATAGAGCCCCAACTGAACCTCGTTAAACAGCGCCTTAAGGTGCCGTTCACCGCCTTCACCTGGTTTAGGTCCATTCACTGTTTTCAAGTCACGAATGATGACCCATCGATGCGCTGGCCCACTGCTCTTTGGGTCTCGTAAATCGACCGGCCCGCCTTGTGGTTCGGGGGAGAGAAGATTTGCCTCAACGGCTTTTTGATTCATTTCTTTACTCAGTATCACTTCATCAACTCGGTCGATGTTGCCCCGAATCCTGAACGGGGCTGGTTGACCTTCATCGTCAGAGGCATCGATCTCAATCGATGAGCCATTTGCTTCCGCCACTGGCCATTCACAGGCTAAGGGGCTGGCATGCTCAAGCTCATAGTCTGCCAAAACAAGCCGCCAAAGCCGGCCTGCGGGAGCAAGGAGATGATCTCCTTCAAGGTGTGCGCGCCACGATTCTGGGTTGACACCGAGGAGGTCCCGGCACCTATGAGTGGCAATTGCATCGTTGCGAACAAGCCATGGAACGTGCTGCTCGAGGTGCGTCAGGATCACATCCCAGCCTTGCCGAGGGGTTGGATTCGAGCCGAGGTGGAATGGGCCTGTAGATTGGTGCGCCATTCCTCCAATCGGAACACCATGAGCGCCCAAAAGTGCGGCTTCAGCATCGTGGATAATCTGGCCACGCGTCCGATGATCGATGTCTTCTGTTTCATCCTCATCTCCTTCGGCTCGTAAATGACCGGTGACCCATGCTTGGCGGGGGCAGGTCAGCCACGGTTGGATTCTGCTTGCCGACCAAACCTCTCGGTGCACGCCGGGTGATTGAACTCCGAGAACATCAGGCAGGACGCCTGCTGTCAAGTTCGTTGGAGGAAGGGGGCGCGGGTCGATTGAAACCCCGTTGCTGTTCCCGTTTTTCCGCAGCCCGAGATGGGGCCATTCAGGTTGCGACCGAGTGCCTATTCCAGCTTGATTTTCCGTGGGATCAAGCGATAAGGCGTCCGTTGAAACGAGGTGCGCTCGCGACGCCCAAGGGAAATATTCTCCATTCTCAAGATCTGTAAAGGAGGGTTGCCTTTGCAATCGGTCGTTGAGAATTCGAGTTTCAAAGGCCATTGCCAAGCCATGAATGGCGTTTACTTCACTCGTTAAGGTATGATTGGTGCGAAGGTTAAGGCCTGTTCGTTGACGCTCATCGCGTCCTCTGTGGCCCGAGCGCACCCCCCTCACCGTGCCTTCTTCAACGTGCATCGTAAACGGCCGTGGTGTGAGCCATTGCCGATTTGTTTCTGAGCTGTCGTACTGCCAAGCGCGTCGAGGATCTGACCCAATAACAGCGTCTTCTGGTAGAAAATCAGGAGCCCCTTGATGCGTGAGCGAGGTCCCAGAGCGCTTCGCCTCTGCTAACCATTCTGCAAGAGGTGCCGCCGGGCCCCCTCCTTCTTCCATCGTGCTGTCAAAAACAACCACAGTGGAGCCGGCATGCAAAAGATGGTTCAGGTGATGGCGACCCTTTCGCACCACTGAATCTGTATGAAGCATACCCAATTTGAGTTTCGTTGGAGCATCGAGCCACGGCACCTTTGGAAGCTTCATCGACCAAGAATCAACATCCATGCCCACCAACAACACAAGGTCTGCTGTCGTTCCATGTGCTTCTTCAGGCGTGAGGACCCGAACGTCATGACTTGAGGCCCGCTCACTCGGCAATTTGGTGTCTGAAACAATTCGCTCGAGGTATTCCACAAAATCTGGCCCTGATGTGGGCAAATCCAATGATGCCTTCTGCAGAAGTTGTTTCGTGGTGATGTGGCTTGCTAACATCAACTGCAGCGCCGGTAGTGTCCGATCATAGGCTCCATTTCGCTGGCTTAATG
>DUKM01000010.1:0-439 GCA_013329255.1 Candidatus Poseidoniaceae archaeon
GCATCGCTCAAGGCTTCACTGATTTCAGTCTCACTCCCCATTCGCTCATCCAAATCCATCAGGTAAGCTGAGGCAAGCGTTCGTTGCTCAACTTCATCCACATCTTCGTAGCGGTTGGGGTACTTGTAGCGATCAAGATGAAATTTGAATTCATCATCGTTGCGTGAAATCCAATGCTGTTCTTCTTCTGACAACGTCCAATCCAAGACGTGTTGCATGATCTCAAGGCTTTCTTCGATGACATTCCCGTTATCCAACAACAGAACAGGAACCGTGCCTTTTGGTGAAATTTCCATCATGTGTTCGGGCCGATCTCGAAGGATGACTTCCCGAAGTTCCACTTGGAAGTTGGTGCGAACAATGGACATCCGAGCGCGCATGGCGTACGGGCATCTGCGAAACGAATAGAGGATTGGGAGCGCCATCAAATGGCCTCCTT
>DUKM01000010.1:770-5880 GCA_013329255.1 Candidatus Poseidoniaceae archaeon
GGTGGAGCGTATCCACCAGAAACTGCTTCTCTGACAATGGACACATCGGAGTCGACCATCATTTGCACGAGTTCCTCAAACGAGGTGCCAGGCACCCAGCCGAGTTCCTTCTCAGCCAGAGCAGGGTCGCCAATCAACAAATCCACTTCTGCTGGACGGAAGAACTTGGGATTGGTTCGAACACGGATGGCATCGTTTTGATCGGTAGCGATGGTGTCAACGCCTTCACCTGACCAAACGAGGTTCATGCCAACGTGGCTGAAGGCCAAAGTGATCATGTCTCGAACGCTATGGGTCCGACCTGTGGCGACAACGTAGTCGCCGGGCTCATCTTGCTGAAGCATGCGCCATTGCATCTCGACATAGTCGCCGGCAAAGCCCCAGTCGCGCTTTGCATCAACGTTGCCAATCCAAAGGCATTCATCGAATCCTGCAGCGATACGAGCTGCTGTCATCGTCACCTTGCGGGTCACAAACTCAAGACCACGGCGTGGGCTTTCGTGGTTGAAGAGGATGCCAGTGCAGGCAAACATGTCGTAGGATTCTCGGTAGTTCCGGGTGATTTCGAAAGCGAAGACCTTAGCGCAGCCATAGGGTGAACGTGGATGGAAGGGTGTGTCTTCTGTCTGAGGCACATCTCGCACCTTACCATATTGTTCTGAAGAACCGGCTTGATAGAAGCGGCATGTGGGTGCGTGCTTGCGAATTGCTTCGAGGCAGCGAAGAGCGCCAAGGCCGGTGATGTCAGCGGTCATCATAGGGGATCGCCACGATTCGGGAACAAAGGACATAGCGCCAAGGTTGTAAAATTCATCAGGTTGGGACTGGGAAACTGCGTTGTCAATAGAGTTTTGATCGGCCAAGTCACCGTTGACGAGGTGGAATTTTTCATTGGTCAACAGGTGGTTGATGAGGCTTCGTCCAGAGGTAGGTTGGGACACACGTCGAACCAATCCATAGACTTCGTAGCCTTTCTCAAGCAGGAGTTCTGCGAGGTAAGAACCATCTTGGCCTGTGATGCCGGTGACCATGGCTGTTTTGCCGCTCATGGCCTGCGGTAGGTATCTTCCTTTTTGAATCGGTCGTGTCATCGATTCCACCGAAATTGCGATTGGATTTGCCAAAGATGGGTGGCTTTGAAGGGTGGTCGAGGGTTGAGCGAAGCATGGCAGCAGGGGTGAAGGGGGCGAAACAACGCCTGCGTGTTCTTGTTGTTCGCGCTTCGTTTGCCGCTTTAGGCGGTGCTGAACGGGAACTGCTGCAACTCTTGCGCAACGTCGACGAACGTTGGTCTGTTGGATTAGCGACGCTTGAGATCTCATCTGAAGCAATTGAATTGATGGACGGCGCTGATGTCACAATGCATCAGGCGGCTAGGCCTCCAAAGTGGCCCACTGGAGGTTGGGCTGAAGTGAATGCGTCTGGAAGCAGGATGGCTGAGAAAGCTTGGCAATCCGTTGAAATTCCATTCGAACAATACGATGTAATCCACCTTTCAGTGTGCCAAGGAACCCTTGAGATTTTACCGAGGATTCCCGCCGGTATCCCCGTGCATTATCACTGCCTTGAACCCCCTCGGTGGCTGTATGAAGACGTCTTGCATCGAAGGCTTGACGGAACACCAAAGCGACCGCTGTGGTTGACAAAACTTCTCTTCGCTCAACAACGCAGAAGGGATCAACGGTTCGTGAACCAGTTGATTAAACGGCCAATGGCAACCCTTTCTGGCAATTCCCCTTGGATTCAACAATGGATTTCAGAATTGTATGGAGTTTCAAGCAATCCAAACAAAGCAAACGGTGAGCCTCCAATGAGAGACGAACACCAACGGCTGACCGAAGCCACCCACCTCATGCACGTCATCGACCTTTCCATGTGGCCCAAGAAGGCGACAAAAAGCGAGAACAGCGCCTACGCCAAACTCCCTGCACACCCCAAAGAATACGTGGTGACCGTCGGCCAGGTGAGCCATGCCAAAGGCGCATGGTCAACCGTTGAATCCCTCAAGAACACTGGACTTGGCTTAGCGCAAGTGGGCGGTGGCAGCGATGAAGACAAAGACGCTCTTGTGGCGTATGGAGCAATGCTCGGCGTCGAGGTTGTCTGCATGCCGCGGCTTTCTCACCTCGCATTGAGGTCCCTTATTCGAAACGCTCGCGCCATGGTCAGCCACGCTCACAGAGAACCGTTCGGGCTCACGCCCATTGAGGCAATGGCCATCGGTGTCCCGGCCCTTATGGTCGATGAAGGTGGATTTGCCAACACCATGGGTCGAGTGAAATCTGGTCGACTGATTCAGCGCGGTGACCTCGGTGCATGGAAAGGAGCCTACTTGGACGCTAAAGATCCTGAACTTCGAGGAGCATGGGCCAAGGCTGGACGATCGTATGTAGAATCGCACTTCTCGATGAAGGTTCAAATTGAAGCGCTCGAACAATTGTTCCAGCATTCATATATGGTCGAAGACTAAGCCTGTGTGAACACTATAGAAGCACCCAAAAAACTCGCCATTATCGGTGCAGGCGGCATTGGTACGAATTTGATGGAACTGTTGGTTCCGGCCTTGCGAAGGCTAGGCATAAAGGCTCAACTAACGCTGATGGATGACGATGTTGTTGAAGCAGGCAACCTCGGTCATCAACGCTACACAGAAGGGGATTTAGGCATGAAAAAGGTCGAAGCTCTCGCCACGAGAATGAGCGATGAAAACAGCGAAGTGATCATCGGTGCACAAGCAGAGAATTTGCGGCAAGCAAGCCAGTTGGAAGGGTATGACATGGTGATTGTCTGCGTCGACCGACCAGAACCACGTCGACTGGTTCACGCTCTTGATGTTCCTTGGCTTGACCTTCGTTGCGGCGGTGATGGCTACGTAATGCTGAGTTCAGAGTCTCAAGAGGCTTTGGTCAGTCACATGACGCCCGATCACGAACCAATGAGTTGCCAACACCCAGGCGCGCTCGAGGATGGAAACCTCGAATTTGGATTCGCAGTTGCTGCTGCCTTAGGCGCACAATGGATTGTTCAACATCTAAGAGGCCACCAGCCACCCGTCCAAGCCATGGGTTCGCTCACCTACGGAGCGTTCAATTTCCCTGCTGTTTCCGAGGTGAGTGCTTGATTTTCCTACCAGAATTAGACCAACTCGGGTTAAGCGATGCTGATTGGGAAGGGCTATGCGTTATGGCTGAAGCAAGGCAAGTGGACAACGAGAGGCTGCTTGAGGTTCAAGCCAACGCGGCGCTCATCGGAAGATGGGATGTCGTGTACGCGTTTTCATACCTCGCAGGTCTCGAGACCTCTGTCTTGATCGACGCAGAGGATAGCGTCTCCATTGACTGGGGCAGCCCCGGCCGCGTTGCGCTTTCACCACCGGTTGGTTGCGCTGCACCGTTCAAGGTCTGGACCCACACGCATCCAGGCTTTGATGCGTACTGGAGCGGTACTGACACCAACAGCCTTGCCAATGGTGCAAGCATTGTCTCACGAGCCTTGGTGCTTGGAGCCCCAGGCATCAAACAGGCTTTGAATCAAAGTTTGTCAACTGAGCCGATCCCCGAACCACGCATCATGAAAAGCGGCCCACTTCATCTATGGAGCAACGAACCAATCACGCCATGGACAGCCTTCTACGAACAGCTTGATACCACTGCCAAGTATGAGGTGAAAGCATGACCAATATACGCAACCCAAAGGATGAGGATGAGTTGCGAAAAGCACGCATTGCTGTTGCCCTTGGCATGGGGAAAAGCCTCGCTGAGGCGGTTGAGGAACTGCTTGGCGAGGAACCGGATGAGGCCTTTCTCGATGCGGTCAAAAACCGAATAAAATTTGCTCAAGAAACAGAAGAAGTGATCGACTTCAAAGTGCTGATCGATCGAATGATTGCACTTCAAAACGAACATGCTTAGGTGAACCACATGCCCGTTCCATACACAGAGTGCGTTGCGCATAATTGCGTGATTTGCCTCGCTTGGGCTTCGCATCGATCGCCTCCATACAAGTTAGTTCGAGGATGGAGTGCCAATTTACAGGCCGAGGAGGCTGGAGAGGGGCACATTGCTGCTGGACCGTTCTTGTTGAACATGGAAGCGTTGGTTGAGGGCATTAGCCATGATGAAGAAGCAAATGTAGAACTCGTCACGCTTCCAGAGGATGCAGTTGGGCTGATGATGCACTGCATGGGCCATAACGAAGGGAATCTCGTCCATCAATTGGAAGCAAAGGCGCTAAAACCAGAATCAATGCTAACCCAGCAAGAATGGTTAGCTTTAACTCCATACATGATGATTGACGAAGACGGCTGCGTGTCATATGAGAATCGAGGGTTGCTAGAGGGGCGGATCGACCATGACACAACTCGATTTTTCCTCGAAATTTGGCATGGATACTATGGGATAAAAAACGCCCTAAACCTGAGGCTGAGAGCCCAATTGATTCATACTTCTCGAGATTCATTCATTCCTGCTAACGAGCAAAGAGCGCTTGGGTTTCTCCATGAGACCCTCAAGGCAAACGCCCACCGAATTCATGTTCTCGAAGACGGAGCAATCGCCCTTCGCGGAGATTCTGGTTTACACTGGCACATTGAACCAAAGATGTTTGGCACAGTACCTGTTGTGCGATGCCGAGAAACCAACAACACCTATTGCATTCAATTGGGCCGTTCACAACACGAATGCCCGGCAGCTGATTACACCGCTTTGTACGTGCTTGCCATGTTGAATGACCTCGAGACGTCGATGCGTGTTAGCACCCTTTCAGATGGCCTAAAAAAGGAGCAAAGAAAAGCCAAATCAAGCGTTTCGATATCCGGGCTTCCGTCCTTCGATGAGCGCAGAGAGCCCTTCCAAAGAGTCTTCAGTTGAAAATATCTCAGTCAAATGATCGAGTTCCATTTGCAAGCCGACCTCTAGGGTTGTGCTCGAAGTAGCATCAATCAAATTGCTTGCCATATTGAGCGCAATAGGTGCTGCCCGGGCGAGGGATTTCATTTGGCGGGCAATGCCTTTCTCTTCAGCGTCAAAGCCTTCAGGGCATGTTCCTTGCATGATGGCGCCCATGTTTGCATCGCTGTAAAAAGAGGTTGCGAATGTGGCCACTGCACTTG
>DUKM01000010.1:6290-8136 GCA_013329255.1 Candidatus Poseidoniaceae archaeon
TGAGTCAACAAACCCAAATCGTGACCCGTTTGTGCGTCCATGAAGTTTCCAGCAAGGACTGACCATCGGGCCGCCGGAATACCGCAAATTCTTGCAGGGCGTTGCGAACCACCCAAACCTGGGTAGATACCGATTGAGGTTTCAGGGAAACGGAATTGCGTGCGGCGTGTACCAATGCGGTAATCGCAAGCAAGAGCAAGTTCCAATCCGCCGCCAAGCGCAAGGCCAGTGGTCAGTGCAATGGTGGTTTTGGAGGATGATTCTAATTTGTCCAGCATCACATGGCCGTTGGCTGTGAACGTGACGATGTCAGGGATGGCATCAGCTCGGATTTTATCGACGAAGAACTTGACATCTGCTCCAGCGACAAAGGCTTTGCCTGCACCATCAAGCACGATGGTGTGGACGGAATCATCGGCATTCACGGTATCAAGCGCTGCACTGAGTTGGTTGACGACCGTTTCGTTGAGTGCGTTCATAGCCTCAGGTCGGTTGATGGTCAATGTGGCAACACCGGTTTCGATTGTGGTGTCGACATAAGAGAAATTCCATGCCTCACCAGCGTTGGCTTGGTCGGTAAAGAAGGCAGGAACTGTCCATGCCCGCTGAGGATCGCTTTCTGCGCTGAGGTCAGCGTATGCTGATGCCATTCGATGGGCTTCTTGAATCCCAACTCGATTCATCATTTCAAACGGACCTCGCGCCCATCGAAGGCCAACCTTAGCCCCTCGATCGACATCTTCCATTGTACAGACGCCTTCTTCGACGATTTGTGCTGCGACACCAAAGACGACGCCATAAAGACGTTCAGCCACGCTTGCGTACTGTTCTGCCGTGTATGTTTCATCGCCTGAAACATCCCATTGTTCGTTGGCCTCAATGAGGTCTCGGAGGTTTTGAGCGCCGGTATATCGAGGGGTGTGAAGTTGCTCAGCAAGGTAATCTGTGGAATGCAAAGCAATGGGTGGGCCGGTGAGGTTCATCAAGCCAAACGGACCAAGTCCGATGCGGAATGCTTTGCGCGCTGCTGCGTCAATTTGCGCTGCGGTAGCAACGCCCTCTTCCATAAGAAGGCAGGCCTCATTGAGCCACGGTACGAAAAAGCGATTGACGACAAAGCCAGGCCGATCGCCGCACACGATGACGACTTTCCCAAGCATCTTGCAGTATTGAACAACCTTCTCAATAGTTTCAGGGCTCGATGAAGCTGCGGGAATAACCTCGACCAAACGGTTCTTGGCTGGGTGGTAAAAGAAGTGCAAACCAACAAAGCGATCGGCTCGCCCTGTTGCTTCAGCAAGGGCGTTAACCGACAACGAGGAGGTGTTTGAGGCAAGGATGGTTTCAGGCCCACATGCGGCATCAAGGGTTGCGAATACGGCTGCTTTAATGTCAAAGTCTTCGAACACGGCCTCGATCACCAAATCTGTGTCGACTGCGGTGTTTTCGACACCAACAACGCCTGTGATTCTTCCTTGGATAGCATCCACTTGAGCCGGAGAAAAGATTCGCCGTTCAACGGCTTCGGAGAGAAAATCCCGAATGATGCCTTGTCCACGATCAACCCATTGTTGCTCTCTGTCCACCATTTGGACGTCGAATTCTTCCTGAGCCGTTTTCTGTGCAATGCCGGAACCCATGTTCCCTGCACCAACAATCGCCACACGCTGAATAGGTTGCATGGCCTTGCGAATGGAACATCGCACATGAACAATGCGGCCCTGCGCTCCGCTCAAAACAAGCGATTGTAAGCCTCAGCGGTTCGTTGGTTGAACACCTCAATGCTGAAGGTTTTAGCATGCTCAATCAGCGCTTCATCGGGCGTTGGCCACACGTGTTCTTTATC
>DUKM01000010.1:8522-8738 GCA_013329255.1 Candidatus Poseidoniaceae archaeon
AGGCAAGCACATGCCCGAAGGCATTAATTCGTTGTGAGAGGGCATATCAGCGCACAACACCGGTGTGCCTGTTGCCATCGCTTCGATGGGCGGATAACCAAAACCTTCGCTGACGCTCGGGAACAAGAGGGCTTCACTTGCGTGGCGTAAATCCATCAAAGCAGCATCAGAGAGGTCGCCTCCATGGGCATGAAAGTGAGCAACTTGATGATGCGC
>DUKM01000030.1:0-3679 GCA_013329255.1 Candidatus Poseidoniaceae archaeon
AGGCAAGCCTCTGTTAACGGTGGTCAAATCTCGCACCATCGACGAGCCTAAACCTCCCCTCGAGCCCCAAGACGAAGGATTGTTACAAACCCTGTCGATGTTGTGTTCCTTTCAAACAACGGAAGATTTAGCGAGTTTTCTCTTCTCACCTATGTTTCAACACCTCACTTCCAACCGGCCACCCTTTGTCGTTTTTGAAATCGGTGTTTACCTCGACCACACCAAGACGTTGGAGTTGATCTCCTCGGAGCAAGGTGTGGTCTTCGCCGATGTGCACGCCTCGGGGGCGTTTGAAAACAACATCCATCGCGTTAAAAATGAAGAAGACGCAACCGCTCAGTTGGTGCACTGGCACGCTACGGTCTATGATGAAAAGCAGCGCTTTGTTTGATGCTCAATAGAACAGCGAACAGCAGGTGAGTGAACCATCAGCAGCACGGATTTGACTCATGTCAAGCACGACGGGTTCAAGCCCCATGGATTTGATTGTGGCGAGAATGGTTGGGTACCCCTCAGCGACCAAGACTTGGCCGTTGGATAAGCCGATGGTGTTGCAACCATACGCTTCTTCCTTTGGCATCCACTTGATTTCACACCCGTCTGGAAGGATCCCAAACGCATCGGCTGGAAGGTAACCTTCTGGAACCAAGATGACTGAATCTGTTGGAGTTGATGTGATGCTTGTAAGATGCAATGCATGGCCTGGGATTTCGACGGTGCGAAGTTCGTGGCCAAGGTGTGCGAGAAGGTCTCGCAACTCAGCGATGCCTGCATCATTTGTCCTTGAAGATCGGCCAACAAAGAACAAATCACCCAAGCGAATAATGTCACCTCCATCCATGCGAGCTTCACCGTGCATTCGACAGACTTGCGTGCCTGAAAGTTGACGGGTTACGAACTCTGCAATTGGTGGTTGTTCAGCAACACGGGCGGGGTGGCCAGGAACGGGAAGCAGAACGTGTCCGTCGATCACAACGGCTTGGTCTTCAACAAAAATTGAGTCGGGCAAATCGTCATCAGACGGCAGGACTGTGACTTCGACGCCTGCTGCTAGGAGTGCCTCACGATAGGCCAAATGTTGGGCCTTTGCAAGTTCGATATCGGTAGGACCAGAGCCGAAGAATTTGGCTATTGCTTGGTCAAATGAGGCAGGTATCGCTCGGGTCAGTGCCCGGCCTTTTTGGTCCACACGAACCGTTGCCATGTTCAAACCGGACAACTGCCCCCCCTTAACCGTTCGCCCTTTCTTGGAATCCTGTTTCCGGTGAACGGAACTCCGGTTTTATTTTCATGTTCGGATATAATGATAGTTTAGGCCGTTGGGTTCAACAACGAAAGCGACCACGGCCTGCTATGCGCTCTCTACATGCACGTGCTGTTTTGCTCGTCTTACTGATGTTCTCAGCCCCGTTTGCGGGGTGCTTTGGGGAAACTGCAGCGACCGGTTTACCAGATTCTGAAGACCTCAGCGTGCGGCCCGATCTAATTCCAGGAGGGGAATGGACAACGATTGACCTCAAAGCGGCGCGAGACATGAGTGTCTTCCTCCCTTACTTCATCCAAGACCCAGGTTCCCTCCGCGCTCAAAACAGCACCGTGTTCGACCTCATGGAAGGCGAATCGGTGAGCGTCAGTGTCTTGTTTCCACCACGCAACAGTGACGTTGTGATGCTTCTTGGGGACTACGGTCGAACCAATTGGCCGATTCGAGCAGCTGATGAATCGTGGATGGATTGGACCATGGACCGCTCCAGTGGGTCCGCCGTCATGGTCGCGCCAAATGAAGATGAAAATGGCGAGTGGCGATGGGTGATTCCAGCAGAGACCACAGGTGGCGATGTTGTTGTCAAGCAAATGACCACCGAGCGAGAACAGCGTTCCGACCTAACGGAGGAAAACGGTGTCAACGCAAGCGGAGGCTGGCTCAACGGCCGTGACGTGTACGAATGGGTGGATTTCATCACCGATGAAACACCAGACCCGACCGACCCTTATGATGGAGCAGTTGGCTACCTCGACCGTTGGATTGGCAATGGAAACCCTGCTTATGAAGATGCAATAACTTACTTCGAAGGCGTCATGGTTGGTTATGGACTGGATGTCCAAGTTCATCGGTTCCAGTCAGGCACCTTGTGGGCTGTCAATATTTGCGGCTACAAAGAAGGGACAGTTTACCCTGATGAATGGCTGGTCTTTGGAGCTCATTTCGACATCGCCCCCTACGCTACGCCACCGACTGCTATCATTCCAGGCACCGAACAGCAAGGGTATGGCACTCGAACCGGTGCTTACGACAACGCTGCCGGCACATCGATGGTGCTCACCACTGCTAGCGTCTTAGCTGATTTCGATGCTCGAAGAACCATGGTGTTCTGCTTGTGGTCATCTGAAGAAGAAGGCCTGTGGGGCTCCAGCGCCTTTGCGGGAGATCTTCCTGACGGCGTTACGGTAAGCAATTACCTCAACCTCGATATGGCGGGCATCAACTACCCTGGGGATTTTGCCCTCTCGGTTTACCTTGGCCCTGACGGCACAGGTGACGTCATTGACCAAACTGGAATGTATCACTTAGCAGAATGGATCGGCGCTGATGCGTTTGATTTGTCATACCAAATTGAGCGTGGCCGAGCTGAATGGGCTGCTGGTGGCGAAAGTCCGTTGTGGGAAAACAACTACCAAGACATGGTTGCCATCTATGAGAGTCCAACCGCCCGAAGCGATCACGATTCATTCCAACAAATTGGCGTAGCCACGCTTGGCTGGAACGGGGTGGTCGATGGGTATCCTTGTTATCATAAAACGTGCGACAAATTACCTGTAATGGAGGAATACATGGCTACCGATAATGCGACCGGTGAAGCAAACTTAGTCCACTCGTGGGACATTGTCACATGGTGGGCAGTCTATGCGTTCCTGCACATGGACCAAGCCCCTGTACCTAACGAACTGTGAACGAATCATTCGTTTCTAGCGTTGATTAGAGCTTGGACGTCTTCGAGAACGAGGTCGGGGAACCAGTCATTATCGCCCCACCACACCTGTTGAAGCCCTCGGTGGTCGACGAGAACTGTTCCAGTGCTGTGGTTGACGCTGTATGCGTCTGGGTGGTGTCGGGCGCTTGTTGATGTGTTCGATTGGTCGCTCGTATTTTCACTCGAGTTGCCCTCGGATTCGTTGCTGGACTCGTTGCTGGATTCTTCATCGGCGAGGTCAGAAGGTGCTTCTTCAATCCAAAGGCCGACTCCAAAGTTCACCCACAAATCAGTAATGGCTTTCATTTGAGATTCATTGTCGACGTCGTTGATTGAGAGGTGGCTCCAATTTGTCCCCCTGCCTTCCTTCCAGTCGAGCATTGTTGCAGGATCGTCTCGCCACGGGTCGACGGTGACGGTGATGAATTCAGTTGCGTTGTGTTCTTCTTCGGATAATTGGCTTGACATCCAACGGAGGTTCTCAGTGACAATAGGGCAGATATCAATGCAGTTTGTGAACAAGAAGGCGATGACGACAACTTTGCCTTCTGTTTGCTCAGCAAAATTCCATACATCGCCTGTGGCGTTGTTGAGTGTAAAGTCGTCGACCGCTACAACTGGATCAATGGCCTCGCCATGGTAAGGGGATTCTTCGACAAAGGACTCTGGGGCGAAACACCCTGAAAGAAGCAATGAGACAGTAAACA
>DUKM01000030.1:4068-6786 GCA_013329255.1 Candidatus Poseidoniaceae archaeon
TCTGCCTCGAGTTGCACGATATACAAACCTGTGGAAATGCACGAAGCATAGGTCAGGCCGTTATGATGTTCAACCGCCCAAAGGAAAGGCACCCAGCCGAAATCATAGAAGCTCGATTGCAGGGCAACTCCATCTTCACCGTGAGGAAGGTACCATCCAACTGTGGCTTCAAAGTTGGTGGCTCGCCGATCATCGGGGTTGGTCGGAGCGACCAGTGTTTCCACGTCGATAACCCACAGTCCCGCGTGGTAGTGAGAGATGTACAGCCGCCCATCCCAACCGCCGCCGTGGCTTTGATCGGTTGTTTCATCCGTTTCGAAGTAGGCGCTGTCGAGGTTGTGAGGGGAGAACAACAGCCATTCTTCGCTGTCCGGGAACGCTTCGCAATCTTCGCCGTAGCAGTGGTCCTCGCCGTATGGGATTTCCCAATCTCGAATCAACTTCGGTTTGAATTTGAACTGTCCGTCTTCCATGCTGTACTCAGTGGTGTCAATCAGATAGATGATGCCGGTGCCGACGTTGGTGGAAAGCACTTCAACGGCTGCCGTTACCATGTGGACTGGTTCATCCGAGTAACCAACGTGAGAAAGATCGACCATGGTTGGGAAGGGTTCTGCATAGTGAATGTAAGACACTCGACCGCCGTTTTCATTCCCCGTGGTTCCGCTGTCGGGTTGACCGTCTTCGTCCATATCGAGGAAGTCCATCCAAAGTCCGACTTCTTCAGCTCGCCAGCGGCATTGGAGGGGGTTGCCTTGGCCTGTTTTACACAAGGTCGCATGAAGCACGTACTCTTCGGGTGAATTCACAGGGTGTGGGACGTCGGTGACGTCGCCAATCCTCAGTCCTGCTTCCCAGTAACTGCCGTAGATGAAGGTGTGACCGAATCGTGGGTCGTTTGGGTCTTCACCAGGCCACAACTGCACGGTCATGTCGTGAATGTAAATCCAGCCGCCACGGGTTGTTTCCCAGGCGACTTCGTATTCTCCGACCTTGATGATGGTGTGGCCAAGTCCCGAGGCGGGCACCCCTTGCAGGTTTCGTGAGGCTGAGCCATCGAGGTTGAGATGCGCAATCGTAACGCCACCGCATGCTTCGCCGATAGCATCGTTGCATTGTTCGTATTCGGGATTAGCAACAAAAACGTACCATTCTCCATCAATCATGTGGGTGTAGAGGTTGTGGGGGCCTGTTGGATGGTCGACATCATACCAATTGTCAACAAAAACGGGGTTGGACTTTGTTGTTACATCAATGAGGGTGACGCTCACTTGAATCGGGTCGCCCCATTCGCCAATGTTCGGGTCTGAATTTCCGGGATCAACAAGTTGGTTTTGCTGTAGAATATATTCTCGGCCGTTATACTCGAGGTACTTGACATCCAAAACCTGTGTGTTTGGATCGTTATACACGCCGACAACAGAGGTGTTGTCTGGATCGGTGACATCAACAATGTGCATGTCATTCCACCCTGCAAGATAGGCGTAGGTTCTTTCGCCATCAGGGGTTGTCGCCACCTGAACTTCTGCATTCCCCGGGGTCGTGAGGGGGTTGAAATCAACAAGAGCCATGTTGTCGGTACCCGCTACGTGTTGAGAGGCATTCGAGTGATCGTGCCCCTCGTACTGGTACAGTGGATCCGAGGTGTCAAACGCGCTCGTTTCAGCGGGTTCATCGACCGTAGCAGGCCCTTTGACAATGAGTGTCGCACAGGAAAGCAACACCACAATGAAAATACCGAGACCGGTTTCCTTAGCGCCCATGAGTTGGTCGGGTCTGCTCTTCCGTTTTGTCTTTATGTTATGCTGTGAAGGAGAAAGCATGTCCGGTCGGGTTCGCAAGGGTGCCGTCTTCGCGATGGTGATGTTCGTTGGACTTGTTTGTGTGGGCCAAACAGCGGCTCACGAACAAGAAACCTACAATGTGGTTGTGGTCGCCGAAGGGCCGATGCCTGCAAACATCACCGACAGTGATTTTGTTCAAGGAAACGCCGTGGTGTTCCGGATGAAAGACACATCTGAAAACGCCTCTATTCGAATCAGCATCGACCTCAATGGTGATAGCGCATACGACAACGCAACCGACAACATCTCAGTTTGGCTTGTTGAATCGTGTGAACTCACTGAAAATGGAACGCTTGCTGATGAATCATGCGCCGTTTCACACACCTATATTTTCGATTTGAACGCTGCCCCGGGGAACTACAGTTACATGTTCGAACGAGCGGTCAACGGCAGCGTGGTTTCATCTCAAAACCATTCGATGACATTATGGAAGGACGTCCATGAAGAAGCAGGTGTGCCGGGCACGGGTGATTGTTTTGGCATTGGTTGTGAAGAACAAACCGTAGAGGCTACAAGTGAAAATATCACACAACAAGAGGTTTTGATCGGCGTTATGGTGGTTGCTGCGATCGGGGCGCTCGGGCTTGCGTTCAGCATCTCGAGGGACAAGAAGATTCAAGCTTCTGATGAAGAAGATTCTGCGGCCGTTCGCGAAGAAGAGTGATTCAACCTTCGATAAGAGGGCAGCGAGAATCTTGATCGTCGATGATAATCGCATTGGCCCAAAGGTAACGGGTTCGTTTCGGTTTTCGTTTTACGGTCAAGAGCACGTGGATTGTATCCGGTTTGCGTTCCATTGTATCACATCAGCGTTCAACATGAACCTTAATCAAACCATTGGCTATAATTGATGGTTTTTTGTAATATTCTTCCG
>DUKM01000030.1:7185-8552 GCA_013329255.1 Candidatus Poseidoniaceae archaeon
TTTTTTACATCAAGGAGCCGCAGATTTGAGAAAGTACGGGCGTGAGGCGGCAACATGGCGGGCACTCGCGGGCTTCATGCAATGGCGTTGGTTCTGATCATGTTCATGGCTCCACTCGCAGGTTGTTTTGGTGAAAATGACGGGAATGCAGTGGTGACTGTTGATGATGCAATGGTTACGCCTCAAGTCATGACTGCAGGGGTTTTTCAAGGCGTTACAATCGTTGCTGAGCAGGACCTCTCTGCCTTTATCCCCTACCTTATCATCGATGAGGAAACAAATTATGTCGTCAACTCGACCGTTGTCGATTTGCGCGCAGGTGAGCAAGTACAACTGTCAATGCTCGCCCCACCACGAGCCGATATGGGGTTGATTCTTCTGGGTGATTATGGTCGGGAAAACTGGCCGATTCGGGATGCAAACGAGTCATGGGCAACGTGGTATTCTGAAGGCGGTCATAAATCCGCTGACGGGGGAGCTATCGTTCGAATGGGACAAGAAAACATCACGTTGAACGCAAGCCAAGACACAGGCGGCCCTGCTGCTGCTTACCCGTTGACATTTGTCAGGCCCGTCGCCCCCGCTTATTCTTCTGATGAAGGTAGTCGTCATTCAACCGGTCTTGTTGCTGGTCGCTCGACCTACAATTACCTCCATCACCTCACTGATGAAACCCTAGATCCTTTGGATTTGGCAGACGGGGCTGTTGGTTATCTAAATCGATGGGCTGGTCAAGCAAATGCTGCCTATGAAGACGCTGCTGTCTACCTGATCAATGAATTGGAAGCGTTTGGCCTGGAAGTCATCACTCAGCGCTATGAATTCACAGATGTGTTTGGAAACCAAAACCCAGAATCATACAACATCTGTGGTTTCAGATACGGCAGTGAAGTTCCAGATGAATGGATGGTTTTTGGTGCTCACTTCGACGTCGCCCCCCCTGCAAACGCTTTGCTCCTTGACCCGCACATCACCGGCACGAGAACCTATGGAACTGGTGTTGGAGCCTACGATAATTCCGCAGGTACAAGCATGGTGCTCACCGTCGCCGAGGCCATGTCCGCATTCGAAACCCGTCGAACAATGGTATTCTGTTTCTGGTCTGGAGAAGAAGGTGGAAAGCGGGGCAGTGATTACTGGACCGATTATTACGTCAAAGAAGACAATCCAGATGTTACCGTTACCAATTACATCAACCTCGATATGGCTGGCGTGAACTGGCCTGGTGGCGGAGGAGCCCCGCACGGCGACCCCGCAACAACGGTTGATCCAGATGGATATCCAAAGGATGAGGAAGTTTGGCCAATGCGAGTTTACCTTGGTCCATCGCTTGATCACGATGTCATCAACCAGCCTGAGATGGTTGG
>DUKM01000080.1:0-8592 GCA_013329255.1 Candidatus Poseidoniaceae archaeon
GAACGAACGACGGAACAACTTCGAAGCGAAGAAGAGTGAATCATTTTTTGATGCTCAACATTCGCTCAAGGGCCCAAAGTGAACCCGTCTGAATCGATTCGGGCACCTTGATGGCGTTGGGCACTTCTCCATCGACGATGCGTTCGAGAACATCCATCAGGTAAGCAGGGTGGATCATGTACATGGTCGAACATGGGCAGATTTCTTCATCCAAACATTCGATGTGCTTGTCCGGATGCTCTTGAGCCAAGCGTGCAACCATGTTGATTTCAGTTCCAACGGCAATGCGGGCACCCGGCTCTTGCTGTTGAACGAAGTTTCGAATGTATTGTGTGGAACCATTTGCATCGCTGACATCAACAGTCTCCTTTGGGCATTCAGGGTGCACAACAACAAGGCCCTCTGGTTCGCGCGCTCTGAAGGCTTCAATCTGTTCAACTGTGAATCGCTTGTGGACCGAACAGAACCCATGCCAGAGAATGATGCGACTGCCTTCCACCTCACCCATTGCGCCGATCCCAGGCGTCCAAGTTGGCATCAGGGATACGTCGATGCCCATAGCGGAACCCGTGTTGCGTCCAAGGTGTTGGTCTGGGAAAAACAGGACTGAGCCGTTGATGCCTGCGCGGTCAAACGCCCATTGAAGAGCACCCGAGGCGTTTGTGGAGGTGCAAACAATCCCGCCGTGACGCCCAACGAAATCCTTGAGGTCTGCGCTGCTGTTCATGTAGGTCACTGGAACCAGGTAGGCGTCTCCTTCGCCTGCGAGCGCCACCGGGTCGGGGCGGTCAATTGGATCCTTCAGGCCGGATTGTTCAAGGATATTTGTCCATGCAACTTCGACTTCACTCAAGGTTGCCATGTCCGCCATGGAGCATCCTGCTCGAAGGTTTGGAAGAATGACGTGCTGTTCATCTGTTGTGAGAATGTCGGCCGATTCAGCCATGAAATGAACCCCACAAAACACGATGTATTTTGCCTTGGACTCTGCTGCCATTTGGCTAAGCATGAACGAATCGCCCAAAAAATCGGCGTGCATAACAATGCTGTCGCGCTGGTAGTGGTGGCCCAAGATCAGCAAATCTTCGCCAAGTTGAGCTTTGAGTTCTTCAATCCTGTCGGCAATGGCTTGCTCTTCGGTTGAGAGGGAAGTGTCCATGAAGTCCACGGAACACATTGGGAGGGACACGGTCATGGTGACTCATATATGCCAAAGCGTGACCCTTATTGAATCAATCCACATCTAAAGATTTGATAAACCAGCGCCTTGAGCATCCCCCATGGTCTTCCAAGAGGGTGAGCGTTTGCACCTCGGTGCTGAGGCTGAAGTCTGGTCTGGTGACTGGATGGGCCGTGCAGCCGTTCGAAAGCAGCGACGCCCCAGAGCGTGGCGTCACCCGGATTTGGACCACCGATTGGGCCACCGACGGATGATGAGTGAGGCGCGCCTCATGGTACGAATGCATCGAGCCGGATTGCCGGTTCCGGCGTTGTTTGATCTCGATGTAGAGGCTGGCACCATGGTCATGGAACGGATGCCGGGGCGCCCCCTGATCGAGGTGCTGCGCGATGACTCAATGGCCATGGAATTTATTCAAAAGGCCCTTGAAAGCACAGGTTCGGCAATCCGCAATGTGCATCGGCTTGCTATTACCCACGGCGATTTGTCCACGAACAACATCTTGATTGATGAAGATGGTAACGCTACCCTGATTGATTTTGGACTCGCTGTCATTGATTATGAAGTGGAAAGGTTCGGAATCGATCTCCATGTCATCGACGAAATCCTTGGTGCATCACACCCCGACATCACCGATGCAATCCATCATTTGATCAACGGATACGAGGCAGAAGAACAGCGACAAGGTGCACCGACCGATCAAACCGGTGGAGCGGTTCCTACAGCCACTGAAGTGCTAAAACGCCTTGAGAATGTGCGCACACGAGTGCGTTATCATGGGTGATTATTCCATCAACAAGCGAAGTTCTTCCACACTGCGCAACTCGGCAAGGTAGATTTGTTCGATGGCGTCTTTGAGGTCTTGATCGTCTGCTTCTTCCAACTGAATCATCACATCACCGTACACAGTGGCTGCTTGAGTCTCAGTTTCGAGGGAAAATTGAAGCATTTCAGAATAGTCAGTGGTGTGAGTGATTGGGTGAGGCGCCCGTTCTGTCACTGGAATCCCCTGCAACTTGACAATCGATTGGCGGACAATGTTAGCGTGGGCTAAGGACTCTGTTGCTTCGGAGTCAAACATAGGACCAAGTTGCAAACGGTGGATTCCTCGCACGTTCGCAGCATAGTGAGCGTACATGTTTATGGCTCTCAATTCCCATCCGAGGGCTTCGTTTAGTTTTGCGATTAATGTAGCATGTTGCATGGTATCATCTCTTAGGGGTTACGAAACATTTGATTTGCTCCTGCCCCTCAGGAAGCCTTCGAGATTGCAATACATAAACCCATGCTGTTGGCCAAAATTCGCTCAAAGCCAAATTGCTTCACCGAGTTTCCAACCAATTAAAGCGAGCAAAGGGCACAAAACCATCGTCAAACCGATGTAGGATAAGGCAACTGTTGAATCACCCTGGTCAAACAAGGTGACTGTTTCGACTGAAAAGGTCGACATGGTGGTGAAGGCACCGAGCACCCCTGTGGCCAGAAGAAGTGCGAAGTTGGCCGAAATGAGGTGCTGTGCCACGCTTACCGTAAGAACTCCAAGCAGCAAGGATCCGATGAGATTCACGCCCAAGGTGGCGTATGGAAACCCGTCATGAGCCACCCATTCTCCAATCAAATACCTCAAGGCTGCACCGACTGCACCGCCAACGGCGACGATTAGAATCTGTTGAAGCATGACCTTTGCTTTCAGCCATGGCTAACAAAACTGCCGGAAAGAGACGCATGAAGTCAGTCGCTTGAGGGGGACATCTCAAAACCGATACCACCTCGGAGGGGTATGGGACGAACCGTGTGGTTTCTAACAGGCAATCAAGGGAAAATCAAGGAAGCAGCCCATCACCTCCAGCCGTTGGGGTATGATGTCAAGCAACTCATTGTTCCCGAAGGGACCGTGGTCGAACCGCAAGCGGATGGACTCACAGAAGTGGCAATGGCTAAAATTCAGCAAGCCGTTCCTTTCTTAGAGCATCCTGATGACCTCTTGATGGTGGAAGATGCGGGATTGTTTGTTGACGCATTGGATGGATTCCCTGGCGTGTATGCGGCTTACGCACTCAACACAATTGGATGCTCTGGCATCTTGCGGCTGCTTGACCACTTAGGTTCTGAAGATCCTGTGCAATCCGCAAACCTACGTCGAGCTTCGTTCCAAGCGGTGGCTGTAATGTGGCACAAAGGGGAGGTCTTCATCGGCAATGGAACCTGTCCAGGCTCAATCGCATCTGAAATCACCGAAGGAGAAGGATTTGGATTTGACCCTATTTTTGTCCCGTCTGACTTGGATGAAGACAACCAACCTCTACCGGCTGGCACTTACGGTGCTGTGAGCACCCACGGCACAACCTTCGGCGGGATTTCGCTTGAGGAAAAGCAAACCTTCAGTCACCGTTCAAGGGCGCTTGAAGACTTACTGCGTCAAATGCCATCAGCATGATAAGTTGAGGCACATTGGAGTTGGTGAGGCACATGGTATTTCTACGGAGGATGTCGGGAGTTTACGCTCTCACCGCCACTGCGATTTACATTGCGTTTGCAAGTTCCTTGGAGGATGTATTTGCTTGGAGCCTCATCGGTTCCATCATACTTGGTTGCTTGATTTTCATAGGCTCTTCTGATGCTTCAAAGCCGAAGCGAAACCGGCAAGCTCCACAAGTAGAGATGCAAATGGTCGAAGAGGCAGAACCTGAACAGGAAGATGCTGGCCTCGACATACCCGACGCCGTCAATCAGAATTCTTTGGATGGTGCAACGCTTAGGGAACGCAAACTCGCTAAAATTCAAGCAGCCGAAGCCGAGAAAGCAGCAGCGTTGGCGGCAATGGCTTCAACCAAAGAAGAATCGGAAGAGGAACTCGTCGAAGTGACTCTAGAGATGGAAGATGTTCACGTCGCCGGCGAATTTGTGGTCGAAGTTTCCGCTGAATCGGTCGAAGATGCCGACATCGAAGCGACCGTTAAGCAACGACGGATCGACCATGACGTCGTACGAGAGCGCATCGAAAAGCGGCGCCGGGGCCAACTTGCAGAGATTCGAGCATCAACCGCTAAACTCTGGGAAGATCAAACCGCTGGCGAAGACGTCGTCGCCCTACTTCAAACACCGGGCCACGGCCACAGTGTCCTTGTTGAGCCCGAAAATCCAGAACCTGGACATATTTATGGCGCAACCTTCATCAGAATTGATGAATCTCGCATTCTCAAGTTGCGAACACCTCTTGACAGCGGCTTTGAACAAGTCAAAAAGGAAGAAGTTCCAACACTTCCAGTGCTGCTGGACCCTGATGGTAAGGCTCTTCCGCCTCTACCAGCGCTTCCAGCACTTGGTGGCGAACTGCCACCTTTGCCTCTACCACCAGCAAGCGGTGCTCTAGCGGCATTGAAAGATGAAATGAACACTTGAGCGCCCAATGGCCTGCTCAAGATTCAAAACCATTGGACGATAGTTTTCCATGATGGGTGAACAACCAACGTTGACTTCGGGCCAAAAATGGACCCATTCAACAGCATTGCTTGGGCTATGCTTGGTCGCTATTGCACCCTCAATCTCCACCGTGACCGGGTTTATTTTCCAGGCAGGCACGATTGCTGTCTTTGTCTTCATCTTCGCCAAGGTGTGGATTTTTGGCCTCCCGGCTTTCTGGCATCTTAAGGTCGAAGGGAAACCTGCATCGTGGTCGAAACCAACCCAAGGCGGTTGGTTGGTGTCCTTGGGCCTTGGACTGGGCATGATGGTCTTCATCATCGGTGCCTACCTTCTGTTGGGCGACCTGATGATCGATAAAACGACAATGACCGAACTTATCGAGCCTGTTGGTTTGACCACTGCTTCAACGCTAGCCGGTGCAATTTTCTTCTGGGTGTTCGTGAATTCTGTTCTAGAAGAATACGTCTACAGGTGGTTTATCACATCGAAATTTGAAGAAATCTTGGGCGGCAAATGGCGAGCGATATTCCTCTCTGCGGGCGTATTTACCGTTCACCACACCATCGCGTTGATGATGTTTATCAGCCCTCTTGGCACCTTCATCGCTTCACTTGGCGTGTTCATTGGTGGTGCTATTTTTTCATGGATCTACCTGCAATACCGTAGTATTTGGGTCGCATGGGTTGCTCACGCCTGCGCTGATGTGGCTGTGTTTGGCATCGCTTGGCATCTCATCATAGGGTTCTGAGCGTTCGCAAATGGCGATTTCCTTTGATTTAGGGGACATCCCCCTTGTTTTTTTATATACAGTGGATGCGTAGTAATAGTACACGAATGTGTGAATCCCCCCGGTGCCTAACCATGTATCAATGAACCCAACCAGCCCCTGAAAAACGCATCAGAATGCCTTGAGGCATTTTGTTCAGGCGTTGAATGCCAAGAGTGCATTCAGCGAGAAAGGCAATTGGAGGAAAAAAGATACATGAAAAAGAAACGAAAAGGCATCAAGCGAATACACAACGGGATCGACCGCCACACAGGCAGACGAGTCTCTCCGAAACGTACCGCTTACGAACCCAGCGATGGGAATAAAAAAGGGAAAACCAACCGTGAAAACCTATCACAAGCAGACCGTGAAGCATTTGACAAGAATGAAGAACGCAAGCAAAAGAGGCGTGAACTGGCGAACTTAAAACGCCAAGAATGGCTTGCAAAGCGCAGTCAGAAGCCGGGACCATGTTGTGAGTGTGAAGAGGACCGAGATGCGAAGAACATTTGGCTGCTCAATCAACTGAAAGCAGTGAAATGCGACACCGTCGTTGACGAACTCAATGGGATCAAAGTGAGCCGGATCATACCTCGAAGTTTTGAAAACCGAGAGGATGTGAGAAAGCACATGAACCACTTTGCACCGTTCGCAAGGAAGAACGGTTTCACTCGCCACTGGCGATAGGTTGGACACCTGAGGCGCAATGCGTCAACCACCTCGAAAGAGGGAGCCGGGAACTTGGGGGCTTCGGCCCCCTTGTTCCCCAACACACAAAACCGATTATTCATGCATCCATTCTGGTGAAGTGCGATTCAAAAACGCATCAACCCCAATTTCCTTATCCTTCGAATCAAACAAGGAAGCGAAAGCTTCTGCTTCAATTGCCACACCTTCAGTCAGCCCGACATCCAACGCCGCCCGAACCGTTGCTTTCCCAACGCGCAATGTGTTTGAGGATTTATTTCCAATCATACGAGCCATCGCCATGGTGGTATCAAGCAGATCTTCTGGTTCGCAGACCTTGTTGGCCAAGCCAATGCGGTGAGCCTCCGCAGCATCGACCATTTCACCAGTGAAAATCATCTCCATTGTTTTTCCATAGCCTACCAGATTGGCAAGGCGTTGCGTGGCACCATAGCCTGGGATCAGTCCGAGGTTGATTTCAGGCGTTCCAAAGCGGGAGCGCGTTGAAGCGATGCGTATGTCGCATGAGCAGGCGACTTCACAGCCGCCGCCCAAAGCAAATCCGTCAACCATAGCAATGGTTGGTTTGCTCAAATTCCACAACGCTTCAACAGCGTTATCGGCAAACATAACCCGAATATCATCGCTCTTTTTGCCAACAAACTCAGTAATATCTGCTCCGGCCACAAAGGCATTTGGTTTTGCTCGCTTGCCCTCTATTGGCGTGTTTGGCTGGGCGCCTGTCACCACGACGACACGAACATGAGGCGTTGATTCAACCCACGCAACCATGCCTTTGATCGCAACCATGACATCAGCGTTTAGGGCGTTGAGTTTATCTGGCCGATTGATGGTGACCAAAGCGATTGAACCTAGATCTTGTTCGGAATCTACAGGGTGCTCTTCGATTGACATCACATCGCTTACTGGGGCGCTCATGGACTTGGCACGGCGCCGCGGTTCATCATTCCACCGACCGGCGAAACAGGACCGTTCATGAACTGAAAACCAAGAATACAAAGACCACGACCGCCTGCTCTATGCATGGTTGAATCACAAGCGCCCCTCGTCATGGCAAAAGACATGGCCAAAAAGTACGGGGATTTCATCGCCCTACACCCGTTAAATGTCGAGGTTCACGCTGGTGAATTTTTCGGAGTGTTTGGGCCAAACGGTGCGGGCAAATCGACATTCATCAAACTTCTAACGGGCCAACTGAGGCCTAGCAAAGGGCAAATTGAGGTGCTCGGCGTCAACGCTGTGGCCGATCCTCAAAAAGTCAAAGCCAACATCGGCATTGTTCCAGAATCCGAATCGCCACCTTCGTTTCTCACGCCAACCGAATTCTTGGAATTTGTGGCGAGGTTGCGAAGGGTCGAGGACATTGAGGGCAAGGTCGAACACTGGCTTGAATGGTTTGGTCTCGAAGAAAAAAGGGACACCATGTGCAAGGACCTCTCGAAAGGGCAACGGCAGAAAGTCATGCTCGCAGCCGCCTTTATTCACAAACCAAAACTCCTGTTTTTGGACGAACCTTTTGCCAACCTGGACCCAATCTACCAGCGTAAATGCCGGCAGTGGCTGCTCGACCATGTCAAAGAAGGTGGAACAATTTTCCTCTGCTCTCACGTGCTTGAAATGGCAGAGCGCATGTGCAACCGAATGGCGATCATCAACGATGGAAAGGTGCTTGCCGCTGGTACCGTGAAAGGACTCAAACAAAACCAAAATGAAACGCTTGAAGATGTGTTCATTCGACTCGTAGGCCGTTCGATTGGCGACGTGGAATCCCAGGACATTGACGCTGAAAAGGATGGAGCATCAGAGGAGGAATGAACGTGCCTGGAGCCAGCATTGTTTCTCGCGATTGGGACGATGTGGCCGAAGGCAAAGACATTGCCTACGCCCCAATGGGAACCTCACCTCAAGGCCAAACGCTCCATGAGCCATTGCGTGGATGGAATTCCTTTTCAGCCACCTTCCAAGTGATGTTCAAAGAAGAAGGACGCAAAAGCATTGAATTTGCTAAGAAGCGTCAAATTGTTCTGTTTCCGTTGCTGCTTACCCTTATTACCGCCTTGACAACGGTTGGTCTTCAATTCTTAGTGGGTGATTCTTCGGCTCAAGTCAGTGACATTGACCAAAAGACGTTCACTTGGGGTGAACTGAGGTTTGCACTCCATCTCCCACTTTTGATGTTCAGCTTGGGCATGGGGACCTTTGCCTTCATCGGCCATGATGCAATCGTTCATCGTTCGGGCACCAAAAATTACCTCTTAGCAGCACCAGCCCTCCAGCCTTTACCCAATTCCGTTGCCCATTTCGCATATTTCATCAAGGATTTGAGTTTCTATGTTATGCTGATTTTGACACCTGTGATCGCCGGCATGGCCCTCGGCATAGCCCTCGAGGCTGCGGAAGGGGTCAACACCCCACTTGAATGGTCAAGCCTTCCATGGACGTGGATCGCGATGATCATCACGCTCGGCCAAGGCCTCGCCCTGGCCTTTTTAGGCTCTTCATTGTGGATGAG
>DUKM01000080.1:8965-10457 GCA_013329255.1 Candidatus Poseidoniaceae archaeon
ATCATAGGGTTGGGCCAAGTGAGCCTTGATGGCGTTCTTTGGGGGCTTTATGTCCAATCAAATCAGAGCGTTCCAGTGGCGAGTGCAGCCCTCGGTGGCTGCATCCTCATTGGCCTTGCAGCAAGTGCTTTAATCGTTGATGATTTTGATGTATCTGTGGTTCAGAGGAAGGAAATGTTTGTTCCAATCTACAACAGGTTAGGCTTCCTTGGTGACGGTGAAATTCGTTTGATTGTAGCGAAGGAATTTGTCGATTTATTCCGTTCGGGTTCCATCAAGAAAATGACCGTTTCTTATGCAGTTCCTCTCGTTGTGTTGCTCGGAATGGCGTGGCTTGTCGATTTCGCAGAAGCACCAATTCCGATCAATTTACTCTCCTATGCCCCGTTCCTTGGGTTCTTTGGATTCAATTTTTATTCTTGGCTGACCATCTTGGATTCACCGGAATTCATGAACGGCTTGCCGCTGCGCGTGCCTCAATTGATTCGAGCGAAAGTCATCGTTTACTTCTTGGCTACATCATGGATTTCATTGATTTTCATCGTCCTTATGGCGTGGCAACTCGACGAGTGGCCCTCGTTGCCAACCAGCATCATCGTCATGTTCGCCAATTCGATCTACATCGTGGCCCTCACCGCCTTTTTGATGGGATTGCGGCCGAACAAAGCTATCTTTGACGCATCGATTATGATCTGGTTCTGGATTGGCACCGTGTTGCCCTTGCTTGGATTATTCCTGCTCTCATTCACACAAGGTGACGTTTCCTTGTATGGCAATTGGTGGGAGCGTGCGAGCCAAGACGGTCTTGCCGCCACCGCAACAATGTACGACCAGAGCATGGTCGAGCAGGGTTACAAGGGCATGCTTGTGATTTCTGTAGGCCTGCTGTTCGCTTCGGCCTTGTTGTGGAAGCTCATGGACCGACGCTGGGGCAAGGCTGAATTCTCCAATTGAGCCGGAAGCTGCACGTTCGTTGAGGTATCTTGATGAGCGTCGGGCAGCGCCGAACCAACATGGGTCGGGTCGTCGCTGTTTGCGGAATGCCAGGTTCTGGCAAAGGTGAATTCGCTGCCGTCATCGCTCAACAAGGCGTCCCAGTTCTATCGATGGGTGACATGGTGAGGGCTGAAGTTCGGCGCCAAGCACTGGAAGAAACACCAGGGATCTTCGGTGAAATCGCAGCCCAACTTCGCGCTGAGCACGGTGAAGATGTGTTGGCAGTGCGGCTTGCGGATGCAGTCGACGCATTGCTTTTGGAACATTCAATCGTTCTTATCGAAGGCATGCGTGGAACCGCAGAACGAACGGTATTCTATGGACGATGGAGCGATGCTTTTGCTTCGCTCGCTGTTGATGCTTCACAAGATGTGCGGTTCATGCGCATTCAACATCGAGGCCGATCTGAAGACGGCGACAGGGATGCATTTGAAGTTCGAGATGCTCGGGAAATTGGCTGGGGTTTGGACCAAATCATCAAAGAAGCAGACCACCT
>DUKM01000080.1:10870-11445 GCA_013329255.1 Candidatus Poseidoniaceae archaeon
TGGAGATGTTTGTGGCACCTCGCATTCGGCACGCAGGACGGCGGTTTTAGGGGCATTGTTCACCCAAGTGTTATAGTCGGCCACAACTTGTGAGAAATTGCTTCGGCAAGGGGTGTGTGTATGGCGAGAAAGAACAACAAAGGCGGTGGCAAGCGACAGCGAGCCCAACAACGCGCTCAGTACGACGAATTGGACAAGTATCCCGTCCTCCCACCGCACGCCTTCGCCCGCATTGTCCGCGACAAGCAGACGCTCAACATCATTTACCAAATCATCGAGCCCCCGATGACCAAAAAAGAACAGGAACAGCGTGACGAAATCTTGGATATTTTCATCCGCTCCTTGACTGCGAACATCGAAGAAATTGATGCAAACCCCGAGGCCTACATTCGCACAGCAATGGACAAGGTCATCAAGGCATACAGCATGAAGATCAACAAAAAATCCAAGTCGAAGATTTTCTACTACCTCAAGCGAGACCTGATTGGTTACGGCGAAATGGACGTGTTGATGAACGATATCAACGTCGAAGATATTTCCCTCGACGGTACAAACGTCCCTATTTTTGCATACCA
>DUKM01000080.1:11835-12704 GCA_013329255.1 Candidatus Poseidoniaceae archaeon
GTGATTAAACTCGCGCAGCGTTGTGGAAAGCACATTTCAGTCGCAAGCCCATTGCTGGATGCAACGCTGATGGACGGTTCGAGAATTGTCATGAAACTCGGCAGAGAAGTTTCAACGCGTGGATCCGCATTCTGTATCCGACGGTTCAAGGACGATCCGTTCTCACCTGCTGACATCGTGGCGTTCAGAACAATGTCATCGCTGATGGTTGCCTACCTCTGGATTGCGTTCCAAAATGAAGTCCCAATGCTCTTCGTCGGAGGTACTGCTTCTGGAAAGACAACAACACTCAACGCCATGTGTATTTTCATCCCATGGCAGATGAAGATTGTTTCAATCGAATCCACCCGTGAAGTGAACATCCCTCAACCAAACTGGGTCCCTGGTCTGACTCGGCAAGGGTTTGGTGGAGAGTCCACAGACGGTGTGATCGGGGAGTTCGAGTTGCTCAAAGCAGCGCTGCGTGAGCGGCCTGAATACATTATTGTCGGTGAAATCCGTGGTGCAGAAGCCTATGTGTTGTTCCAAGCAATGGCCACCGGGCACTGCGCTTACTCAACGGTTCACGCAGATTCGGTAGCGTCCCTTGTTCACCGGTTGGAAAACAAACCGATTGACATCCCGCGTGTTCTGCTCCCTGCATTGGAAGCATGCCTTATTCAAATTCAGACCCGTATCAACGGAAAGCGTGTCCGTCGGACAAAGCAACTCGTGGAAATTGTCGGGATTGACCCGAACTCATTGGAGATCATCACCAACGAAGTGTTCCGCTGGGACGTGACCTCAGATGATTTCATCTTCAGCGGCAAGTCCTATGTCCTCGAAAAAATCATGGTTAAAATCAACTTTTCGCAAGATGACATGCGCCG
>DUKM01000080.1:13082-16607 GCA_013329255.1 Candidatus Poseidoniaceae archaeon
GACCAAGTGTCACAAATCGTCACTGAATACTACGTGCGACCAACTGAAATTCTCGCCCGGGTTGACGGTTTGCGTTGAAACGAAACAAGGAAGTGAGCAGCAATGGACCTGACCACATGGCAAAGGATTTGCAACAGAATCCTAGGTCGCGTTGTCAAAAAGCGGGCTCGAAACGACAAAGTCCTCTCTGACAACCTCGTCAAAGGCTCCATGAAAATGATGCCTGAGGTTTACTTGGCGACTGCAATCATGACCACGATTGCCATCACCTTGTTGTGCTGGGGCTTTGTTTCACTGTTTTTCATCCCTGACATCGGAATCATTGCCTATTGGGAATCAATTCAAGACCCCGCTACCCTCGATTATTGCTTTGAATGGGAATATTGGAATCAAGACCTCATCGATCCAACTCGGCCAGGCAACGGCTGCGACGAATTTGCCTACCAAGTGTTCCCGCCCGGAGCCAAGGGAATGATCGTAGCATTTGGTGGATTCATCATCCCCTATGGCGCATTCAAGTACAACAAAAATGGGGCAAAGCGAGAAGCTACACGTCGTGGCGCTATGATTGAGAAGTACCTTCCATACGCTGCATCGTACACCGCTGCAATGTCTGCCGCAAACGCAACACCTTCGAAGATTTTCAGATCGCTTGCCATGAATAAAGAAATTTATGGCGACGTAGCAGATGACGCTGCACTCGTTTACCGTGACGTCACGTTGCTGGGTTACGACTTGATCACTGCAATGAAAATGAGCGTCGACCGTGCTGCTTCAGTTTGGTTGACTGAGTTTTTCCAGGGCATGGTCGGAACGCTCACTGCAGGAGGTCAGCTCAAACTGTTCTTCCTCAACCGTGCCGAGCATTACATGCGAGAAAACCGAACTCGAATGCAAATGTTCCTCGAATCAATCGCTCTTCTTGCAGAATCTTACATTGTGGTCGCAGTAGCAATGCCCCTGTTTTTAATCGTCATGCTGGTCATCATGTTCTGGGTATCAGGCAGCGGCGCACAGATGTCAGAAGGCATGCTGTATGGCATTGTACTGGGCTTTGTCCCAATGATTCACATCGCCTACGCCATCTTGGTTTGGACGAGCAGCAAGGAACAAGACATGTGAGGAGGTGAGAAGTATGGCGCGCAAAAAGAAGAACAAGATTGTTGTTGAATTGGATTTACCAAAAGACGACACGACCTTGACAAAACTCTACGCCATCTTGTTTGTTTCCATCCTTCTTGGATTGTCCACGGCCATCGTATGGTCCACCAATTCTGGGTTCATTCCAACCACCAACGGAGAACCAATGTTCACCAACGTCTATTGTGGTGCTACAGCGAAAGACAGCATGGGCAACAGCATGGGAGCACAGTTCCAGACCAATCAGAAACCGTCCTATGCCGCAAACGAATCCTGCGCCCTGTTGCATGACAAACCAGATATTGTCACGTGGACTGATGAAGAATGGACTTCTGTTTCCAAGCGTGGAAAGAACTTCGACGTTCCCGGCATAGATTCCTCGCAAACGGGCGGCGTAGGCGTCCCCCAGCCCCTGTGGGCAAACTGCAGCGTGAGTGCGGACATTCCAACTGAATACACCATCGCTATTCGATCGCAGGCTGGAGTGATCATCGACTACCACAACGGCACAACCGATAACGACAACAACCCCGATAACGATGGATGTGGCCTCACCATCGCTAATATTCCAGCTGACACAAGATATGAGTTCCTCGTCTATTCAAACGAAGAAGGTAAGTTCCTTTCCAAGGTGACCTTTGACGTGACCGTCCACTACTACGACGGCATTCCCGCCAACATGAATAACAAATCATTCTGGATTGGCCCTGAAGTTTCCCTTGGCCCAATCGATATCCACCCCTTCATCTTCCTCAACTTCTTTGGAATGACATGGTTCTTCTTCCTCTACCCTGCTTCCTACTACTGGGAACGGGTCGAGAACGCTCAAAACGCAGTCGAAGAGAAGTTCCCGGATTTCCTTCGTGACCTTGCTGAATACTGGAAGGGAGGTCTTGCGATGACGGTTGCGGTACAGACGTTGGCGACCTCGGAATACGGAGCACTGAATGACGAAGTCAAAAAAATGTCCGACCAACTCAGTTGGGGAATCAAATTCAGTGACGTGATTAAGCAATTCGCCGATCGTGTTGGAACACCGCTTGTCCAACGGGCGATTGCACTGATTGCTGAAGCGGACCGTGCTGGTGGAAAAATTTCCGATATTCTTGTCACTGCTGCCAACGACTCTCGTGAATTGAAGTTCTTAGAAGGAGAGCGGCGACGGGCTATTGGGTCTTACATTGCGGTTATTTGGACCTCTTACTTCGTTTTCCTTGGCGTGATTGTCACGCTCGCAGTTGTCTTTATTCCTGCTATTGCAGGCTCGAACTCGGGCGGTGAAGATGGCGGTGACAGCGGTGGACAAACGATTGGAAACATGACCATCCGAAACATCGATCCTCTGTTTTTCCTGACCGTGTTCTACTACGGCGTTACGATGCAGGCTGTCGGTAACGGGACCATGGCTGGATTGATGTCAACCGGTCGATTCTCCACCGGATTCAAGCACTCTGGAATGATGATTCTTGTTTCTCTCTTCGTCTTCAACTTCCTCGCCTTCACTCCAAACCTCATCGGGATCACAGAGGTTCCAGGCCTGAATCCATCTGCGGGTGCGTTTGTGCCCTCCGGATTGTACTTCGGTGGTTGAATGAAGCACGATGAAGAAGCTCAAGTCCACATCCTTGAGATGTTGACCTTGTTCTGGTTGTTCTTTATGTCGGCCACATTTCTGATTCGGGTTCACGTACCCGATGCACCTTCAGTGGCTCACGATGCTTCGCTAGAAATCGCAGGAGATGATGCGGTGCGCTATGCACTGGGCCTCGAGGCCGAAGTTCAAGGCGAGAACAGGCTTGAAGAATTGCTCAGCAACGGTGAACTCGATGCTGCTTGCACCATGCTCCAAGACAGCATCGCTGTTGGCAAAGAAGCAAATTGCTGGCTGACGCAAAACAGCGGCGTAGCAACCCCTTACGGCCGCACAGGTACGCCTGCTGGCGGAACCGTAACGGTTCACCATTTGGTTGTGGTCAACGCTGATGCTTGGACCGTTACCCTCGATGTGTGGGCCCGTGGAGGTGCTGCTTGATGCGAACCTCTAAGCTCAATCAATCCAGCGACAGAGACGCTGCCCAGATGCTGTTGGCGACGGGTGTTGTTCTTCTCATGTCCCTGTTGTCCATGGCCATTTTTGGCGTCAAGGTTGCCGGCCTCACCTTGCCCCACGATACCGCTTCTGACGGCGTGATCATCACGGCGCAAGAAGTCACCAACGGTTTGCCTGAACTCACCGAAGCGAGAACTCAACTCTGGATCGATGGTGGGCTCGAACCACTCGCGGCTGCGCAAACCGCTATGGATGGCATTCACAATGACATGCTGCACCACGGAGAGATTCGTGGCATTGAGGTCAAGATGATTGACATCAACATTTCAGAAGTC
>DUKM01000080.1:16986-17268 GCA_013329255.1 Candidatus Poseidoniaceae archaeon
ACCGTTCAAATCAGTTTTACAATCACGCACGCCTAATCAGCGTGTTTGGTGATCGTTCCATGCGACATCCATCAAATGCTTGATGCGGTCCGTATCGCTCTTGACCATGGACAAATCAACAATGGGCCAAGAGGCAATCTTGGCCCGGTCCATCAGTCCTCCTTGAATGGCCCGAATGCGAGGGAACGCTGCAAGGTAGCGATCGGCTCGACGAAACGAATGCGCATCTCGGGTTCGAAGCATGCCCTTGTGACGCTCTTCTTCGCTGACCGCCATCACCAA
>DUKM01000080.1:17639-18228 GCA_013329255.1 Candidatus Poseidoniaceae archaeon
TTGATGTGGACGCCTTCAATCAGCAAGTCAATGCCTTCACGCCGAGCGCGATCGATGGTTGCTACGATTCCACTTTCCACAGCTTGGCAGGTATCGAGCCAGTCGATGACCGGCTCACCAGATTCGCCTCGGGAAAAGGAAGAACGGTGAAGGCTTGCAACACTGCGTTCTTCGTCACACGCTCGCATGATTTCACGGATTGCATCGGTGGACAAAAGACGAGCAAAACCCGAATCTGCTGCGAGTTGAACCGAAGCGGTTGATTTCCCTGTCCCTGTAGCACCAGCGATGACAAGGAGTCGAGGAGCACGGTCAGCAAGGGTGCGGGCAGCGTCTTGACCCAAACCAATCTTACGAGCCATGAGGATGTGTGGCGATGATGCCTTGAAGAGTCTTTGCGCCTTCCTTTGCTCGCTCACAGGGATTTAGCCCAACTCTACGCCAACCGAATGCCTTTGAGGGGAGGGCACTTGGCGTTGAACATGAGCGCAGAACAAATGTGGATCGCCGGCGAATGGTGCGATGCTGAAGATGGAGCAACAGCCGATATTCTCAACCCTGCAACAAGCGAAGTCATGGCGACCACGCC
>DUKM01000095.1:0-397 GCA_013329255.1 Candidatus Poseidoniaceae archaeon
TCAGCGGTTCTTGTGTGAGCGTTCGTCTTGTTTCGCCCGGGTCGACGAACAGCGCTGCAAGAATAACGAATGTTTCGAGCATGGCGGCGATGTAAAAGATGGTCTGATAGTCGTAGCGAGCAGCAAAGATCGGAGCCAATTGGTAGCCGATGATAGCTGAGAGGTTCATCATCGCCATGTAGCCCGTGAACTGCGTACCACCCACCTCTGCCCATGTAACCCGCATCATCAGCGAATACGCACAGATTGAGACAATGGACCAAAGGAATGTATGAACGATCCACACCAACATCATGAACCACCCCTCGCTCCACATTGAATCGAACATTCCCCATGTTAAGGTGGTGAGCGATGCACCCAAAGCGGCAAACATAAGCATGGATTTACCACCAAACCG
>DUKM01000095.1:765-5531 GCA_013329255.1 Candidatus Poseidoniaceae archaeon
CCTCCTTTAGTGGCGTTGAATTCTTCTTGCGTCCATCCCAATTCTTGAAGGAACAGCAACGGGAGAATCGGAATGAGAATAAAGGCCAAAGAAATGACCAGACTGACCACAACGCCCAATTGTGCTGAGCGAACAGAAAACGCCGTCTTGATGTTGCCCATGATGACACCAAAGTCTCGCACTTCGTGCACCTCGTCTTTGGATGATCCTTCCTCAAGCTCATCCGCTGCCACAACCACTTCAGCATCGTCCCACGGAAACCGCTTCTCACCTGGGCGCTCACGCATGAAGAGAGGCACCATCATGATGACCAATAGAATGGGGATTTGAATCAAAAACGCACCTCGAATACCAACGGTACCGATAATTGTACCAAGCCCTGCACCACCGATCACACCGCCCAAGGACTTGGCAGTGAACATGTAACTGTTAACCCGCTCGAATTCATGGGATTGAAGGACATCCACTGCAAGAGCGTCTGTAGATACGTCCTGCAGAGCCGTGAACACGTTGTACACAAAGAACAGCATGCCTAACAACGAGATGTTGTTGGTCAGGTCCGGAACCAGCAGCATGGTGATGAGCAGGGCGACCATACCCGTTTGTGCAACGAGAATCCATGGGCGTCTTCGACCCAGTTGGGGTATTTGAAAACGGTCAATAACGGGGCCCCACAGGAACTTGAAGGACCATGGAAGGGTCCCAAGGGTGAGCAAGAAGGCAAGATCTCCGGCGTCAGCACCCTCAGCAGCGAGGAAGGTCACCATCGTGACCGTGATGAAGCCCCAAGGCACGCCCTGCGCGACATAGAGGGCCGATAGGGTGATGACACGAGCACTGTAACTGTCCACGAGTGTATCGCCATCGGAGGTTGACTCTCCCTCGAGTGCTTCTTCTGGCTCGTTCAAATCCAAGTCAAGATGGAAACGGTCGCGTTGCCTGGTTGAGACATAGCCCACAAGGAAAGCCACTGGGAAAATCCAGCCGGCGAACAGGAAGATCGGGAGGGAGCCGTCACCGACAGCCATAGTGGATGCTTCATCATCGCTACCTGATTCATTTGGATTGACTGCAGCAGGGTCAGTCTCGTTAAGGACGGGAAACATTCCTTCCACGTTCATACCATCTGTATTGTCTGAATAGTACATACGAAACTTCGGATCACAGCCAGCCAACGCTTTCTGAGGGTTCAAGCATTCAAGGGTGGTAGGCCCAGGTTTGTTGAATTGTATGTTGAGTTGAGGGATGGAACCTTCTTCCCAAAATGTCATGTTTTCTGAGACTTGAATTTGCCATGTAATTTGTTCATTTGAATACGTGTCGAATGTGAATTCTTGTTGCGCCAGAACTTCACTGTCTTTTTGAAGTGAAATGCGAAGTTCGTCACCACCACTGTTTTCTGAGGACTGAATCAAAAATCCAAGTTGAAGCGTTATTGAGCCCTCAGGATCGAGGTACATGTCGTTCAGCAAGGCTTGGTCGAGTGGGCAAGAGAAATCGATGTTTTCAGTTTCGTCAACCTCTCCATAGCCTGCATCGGTTGAATCGTCTGGAGAGAAATGGGTGAAGCAATTGCCATTAGCGAGTGATGCATCGCCCCAAAGGTACATTGTTTGATTCTCAGAACTCGGTTGAGTATTGACAGGCGATTGAGCAAGAACTGAGCTTGAAGTCACCGATATGAGCAATAAAAACACGAGGGAAAAGAGAATACCTTGGCGTGCCACGCTATCACCAACCCCCCTCGCCATTCAAATCTTTTCAAGATGACCTCATGGCCTCCCCATGATCTGTTGATATGATGTTCCGGGTTTGTTATACGGGTCAACGCTTATCCTCGATTGCAGTATCGTTGATACATGGCGACTGATTTTGAGAATATGACAGTCGTTGAATTGAAATCCCTCCTCAGGGAGAAAGGCCTTCTTGTCTCTGGAAATAAGACCGTTTTGATTGAACGGCTGACGAACCATCTACCCGAAACCTCGGTGTGGGAATCAACTGAGACTGATGAAGAAGTCGCCTCCGAAGAAAAGTTTAGGGAACTTAACTGCTCAAGTTGTGATGTGATTTTGCGTGTTCCAGTCGATTACCATGGTATGATTTCATGCCCGACGTGTTCAACCGAACAAGATTCACGCGGCACGAAATCTCCTTCACCATTCGGCGAAAGCGGCCTGACAACTCAACAGATCTCTGCAGGCATGATGATCATCGGGTTGGTCATCGGCATCGCTGCTGTGTGGATGGTTGTAAGCGAATGGAATTTGTTTTGGGATTGTGAATTGGATTACCTCAACGCTGTAGAGTACGAGGAAAGGGGCTGCGGCCAAAGCACCTTCATGACAACAATGTTTACTTCGTGCTGCCTTCTCTTACCGATTGGATTCTTCCTCGGTATGTTTGGCTACAACATGATGGAAAACCAAAACTCGGTTACAATTGGCGTGATGCCAACCTCAGGCCCAATTGATCTTTCACAACCCAGCACGGTCCCACAGGCACCCATTCCACAAACAGCCGCTTTTGGAAAGGCCCTCCAAGCAACAGCAGTTGGATACGGTGTAGGGGTTGCTACAATAGGCGTCATTATTGCAATTGGTGCTGCTCTTATTGGTATACTCTTGCTGCTTTTGATTCTCTCATATTAGGCAGAACCCTTGACTTCACCCTGATTTGGCGATGATGTTTGGCTGAATCCCTACATTTCCAGCCTCCATGGCCTCGGATTGAACAAGGGTTGCGTTCAAATACAGTCGGTTGTAGGCTCATACGGGATAGGTGGGGAGCTAGACGTACCCTGTACCACAAATCGTCTTTACGGTGGACCGAACGCCTCTGGGCGGCGAAAGCGGCCTTTTGGTTTCCATATGCGGACATTGATGTCTCGCCCCTACATGACTCGGGTGTCGAGAACTGTTCCCGGAGGGGAACAGGGACCGAATAACTGGGGGAACAGGTCAGGCCGGGAACGGAGCAGCCCTACCTAGGGCCATGAGTGCTGTGGGGTAACGGGATGGAGGAAGTGTATGGGCTTAGCCAGAAGGAACGAGCGTCCACCTTAGGCCCTCCCACTTCCATCTAAATATCAAAGACCACGTCAGCGACCCATCCTGGTCCGTCGAAATTTGGTACTTCTTCCCACTTGGAAACCGCAGTTTTTCCTACGCCAATCTCGAAGATTTGAAGCTCATGTGTTGTCACGGCTTTGATTTCCACTTCTTGCTCCACATCGTCCGCATTGACCCATGAAACTGAACCATGAGCCTGCAATTCACCATTCTGTTCGCGCAGCATGACGCTGCATGATACGCACCATTGACGATGAACTTCTGACCGGTAAAGCACTTCTTCGAGCCAGTGAACAAGCAGCAATTCTTGATCGCCAGCAGTGGCCGGTATGGCCACATTCCATTGCGCTGAATGGCGTACTAGTTCCTCGCTATTGGATGCTGATTCCGAAGAAACCAATATTTGCTGCATCCCTAATGTCACTTCGTCGAACAACCTTGAGGGTGAGCGAGCAAAGGCTCGTAGACCTATATCAGCCGTAGTTGGACGAGGCCATGCACTCACGGTACCACCTCAGCGCTTGGAGATTTGCAAGTTCCATGTCATTTCGCCAATTCGGTCGACGAGGTCTTCACGGCTTAGGGAGAACGCCTCTGTGCGTTCGGCACCTAGAATGCATTCACACGCTGCGTTTGCAAGCAATGCGGTGTTTTGTACTGAGAAGGATTTGGATATAGCAACCGCAATCGCAACCGCAGCCGCATCGATCAATCCGATCATTTGCCTCAAATCATCCAACGTACAGGGAGCGTGTACTGTTTCTTCTTCTGCCGAATAGATGGTCACCCCCGCTTCACCCGACAACACGACCAAATGCTTCCAGTTGTGCTGTTCTATCAGTTTTTGTGCAGCATCCGAGCCCGTAGCACTGCCAAGCCTTCTGCGCATCAATTCAAGCCCTTGTGCTTGGAAGAGGATCCAATCGACCCCATGGGTTCTGTGCAATCCTGTGAGTTTTGGGTCTGCAATGATTGGCACGTTCTTTTCCAAAGCCCGCTTGATCATTCTGTCAGCACCCGTGTCGTTGACGACGCCTTGACCGTAATCAGAGAGGATGACGACTTTTGCATCGTCCAATTCTCCCATGGCCTGGTCGTAGAGAGCCACAGCCGCAACTTCAGGAACTGGGTTGTCGTCTTCGATGTCCCAACGGAGCAAAAGTTGTTCTTCTTGAACAAGGCTTTCTCGGGTGGCCAGTAATCGAGTTTTTACCGTTGTAATTCGGCCTTCAACAATTGCAATTCCTCCAGTAGAGACACCTTCTTCATCGAGGGCGTCTAAAATGCTGAGTCCAGCTCGGTCATCGCCAACGACGCCAAACAAGTGACTCTCCAGACCCATCGAGTTGAGGCCACGCGCTACGTGTGCGGCAGCGCCTACATCTTCCTCTCGCATTGTTTCACGGAGCACAGGGACCGGTGCTCGAGAGTTGAGGTTGTTTGCATATCCATGAATGTAGCAATCCATGATGACGTCTCCAATGAGAACCACCTTTGCATTGTCTACCTGCTTTAGTTCACGCTTTAGATTGGTTAATTGATCGTGAACTTCCACTTCTTCATCAGACATTCCCATATGTATACCTCCTTACTCATTGATGCCGTCGCGCAGTTCTGCCAACAGTGTTGCATGCTGTGAGTCTGATACATCGAGTGATGCTCGCAACGTTTGGAGCATGGCTTCTTCGTCAGCCG
>DUKM01000095.1:5906-16869 GCA_013329255.1 Candidatus Poseidoniaceae archaeon
GAACGAAGTGGGGAAGTTTTGGCTTCAGCAAGCAATTTGTCATGCATAAGACGGTCGAAGCCAAAAGCGGTTCGGAATGTTTCCAGCAAGGCAATTTCGTCGTCAACGAGTTGGCCATCGATTAGGGCTTGTCGCAGCATATCCATGTAAATCTCTTCTGGTGGCGGTGCCTTTTGTTCGCGTCTTGCTTCATTGGAAAGCCTTCGGACCCGCTCAGGGTGCATGCCCAAAAATTCGACGACCTCCTGCAGCAGAGATTGCTCGTCTTTGGTGATCTTTCCATCTTCCCATGCTCGTGCAAACAGTCTGCGTACGAGGTTTTCGCCCGCCTGAGCATCGAGAGAGGCAACGCCCTCTGGATTGGAAACCGGTGAAACGACGGGTTGTGCATGGAAATTCATGCCCTCATCCACATGGGAGATTAAATCAAGCGTGGGCTGTCCGCCCTTCCTCAATTCGAGGAGTGTCTGGGTGTTTCCATCGGTTCGTACCGCTTGTGCCAAAATCTTGTTTCGTAGTGCTTCGGCTGTAACTCGACCAGTGGGCGATAAACCGTACACCTGTCGGCGTTGTTTGCCGCCCGGAACGTGGCGCTTGGCCTTGACGATGTCTCCCCTTTCTTCGAGGCGTTTGAGCGTTCGGGGCACGTGCTTGCGTTGGACGTGAACCGCTGCGGAAATGCCCGCTTGAGTTACCGCAGCGGGAGCCTCCCATTCACCTTCGGGAAGTCGATGGTCCAACAGGTGCAAAAGCATCCGCTGTTCGGTTGTCAATGAACCGAGATACCCGTCGACCACTTTCGCTCCCCTGTTGCTTGTCAGCGCCCATAGCACATAGGACAATCGGTTGACCAACGAACTCAAATGAAGCGTTCACAACGCAGGACCATGGGGCGACACAAGAGAACGTTCACCCCCCGTGTTCGCACCACGCGACCGCTTGGCACCTCATTGACTCCAAATCAAGCACCAAGCATGCCCTTACCTCCACCGTCTTACAAAAATAACGAGTGGTACATTGAAGCACCTTTGGCATCACGTTTGCATCAAAAAAGCGCTCTCGGCCGGACGGATTCTGACGGTGGTGTTTTCATGACTCATGAAGAGATTTTGTTCTGTCATTGGCACCGTCATCTCCCACTACCAAGCGATGAGTGGTTTTCTGATTCACTCAAGAACGATCCTGATTTGGTTGCACGCTCAGTTGCGTTCGATGTGGCCAGAAGCGGCGGGGAACTTGTTGTCCCCGTCGAAAACATTTCAGAAAAGCGTGGATTTACGATTGCATCAACAACATGGGCGCTTCGCTGGAACCGTGAACAAATTTTTTCCAAAGAAGACCCTGTGGCTCATGTTCGGTGGGCTTGGACCACCGATGATGTTGATTGGGTGGAAATGGAACAATGGACTCGGAGCGTCATCAAAAACGGCATGATCGCTGAACTGTTTGTCGTCGATGAAGAACTCGACGTGACCATGTATCGATTGAGTTTTGCTGACATCAGCGGAAACCAAACCACATGGTCTCAACTCGATGATTCATCCCGAACTCACCTTGCAGAATATTGGGCAACACGAATCAAACGAGGCGAGGGTTGGTACATTCCCTTGACGGGAACATGGCCTTGGCCCTCCTTGGGGGTCGAACACCAGTCTGGGCGTCACCTGCGCTTAGAAGAAGGTGAATGGCTCGCTGAACGCCTTGAATCAAATCCACTCCCTCCACACCTCCATCTCTATGATGACTTAATGGGACGAGGCGTGGTTTTGCGACCTGGATTCAAGTACGGAAGTCAATGGAGGATTTACGACGCGGCTGTTGGAGAAACACATGCTCCGTGGTTGCTTTTGCCTTTGGAACGTGCTCCTGTTACATGGAACGCTGCATGCCTTGCGGTTCGCTTAGCTGAAGGTGTTCACAAATCTTGGGTTTGTGCCTTAACCATGAAGGATGATTGGTCGTACCTGCAAGTTCAGCGTTGGCTCCCAGGCCGTTGATCAGTCGAAATTATCGACAGGCCGACCCCATGGGTCATGAATTTCTTCTGATGCATGTGGTTCTGTTGCATGGGCAATCACTTGGTTTTGCTCCACATCCGGAGAGGGTTTTGGTTTCTTTTTCCGTTCGGTCATTCCGAGCAACACCCAGACAGCAGCGACAAGGCCAACAAGGCCCAGTATACGGCCAGGAGTGCGCCATTCTTCGAGCGATGAAGGCTCTTCAGTTTCTGCCGTGAATTCCAATCCATACATCCAGCGGTGGCCGTTTGAATCAATCAACACGAGCTCGCCACGCACCCGCATGCCATTTTCCAGAAGGTTGTTGGGGGTAATTTGAACTTCAAGATTATCTTCTCCAGTGAGCGTAATCCGGTCTTCGATGGTTGCGACCCTTGACATCGGTCCATCCAAATCCAGTGTGAATGATTGCGATCCAGTTCCAATCGATTCGATTGGCAGCAGTATGATGCTTTCTTGGTTGATCGAAAGGGTGCCTGTGACCAAGTTCTCCACCGGAATACGCGCTAATGTCAAGACTTTTGTTGAGAGGTCGAGCGTGCCAGTTCCACACGTGATTGTTCCTTGAAGTATTGATTCTGAATTTGGGGTCCCGTTCCATCCAAATTGCAAGGAGACATCGGTGATTCCAGATGTCAAGTTTCTGGGTTCCAAGACGATACCTCGTCCGTCGGTTAATGTGAGTGTGTGGTTGAGGGTGCAGGGTGCTTCAGTCTGCATCGTGAACATCAACGATTCACTTGGCAAAAGCACTGCACCAAAATCTGGCCCGTTTGCCGTGAAGTTAGGGGTGCAATTTGCAGCCGTGAATTGGAGGGAAAGGTTCTCTTCACCGCTTACCGTTGCAGTCCAGGGAACCAAGAAGCCATCATGGTCCCGAATCAGCACACCTTGCGCACCAAAGGAGGTGCCGTTGGTGAACAAATCACTGGCTTCGCCATCGTTGGCGCCTTTCCTCAGATCATTGCGTCCATCTGCTTCAAGCACAGCCAACCACGGTTGTTCGGCGTCCCTGTTGAGTTCGTTCCTTTCTTCATCGCCCACACTTCTGTCTTGCATGGTGACGAGAATTCCATGGCCAGGCAGATGCGAATCAAATCCAAAATCCGTTCGATGTTCAATCCAGATGACTTGCTGTTCATCCTCTTGGATTCGTAACGCATTACCACCTTCGCTCATGCCCACCATTTCCACAGTAGGTCCAATGCATGGTGCAACGCTCGATGAGGGCCATGTCAAATCCATGGATGAACTTCGTTCGAGGCCAATCAAATCCAGCGAAGCAGCCGTCGGCAGTGCCGGCCATGCTCCACCACCGTTCCAATTGCCGCTCGCCATGATGTCCCATTTCCCGACGCCTTGCCAGTCGCTTTGTGGGTTTGCTTCATGAACCGGATAAAGGTCAAGAGCGCCCATTTGATGCATCATTTCGTGCAGAATAATTCCTATGCCGCTTGACCCCGTACGAAGGCTTGCCATTGTGTAATGCCCGACTGTGTACCCTTTGGCGACTGGTATTGGGTCCTCGAACTGTGTAAAATGACTCCAAATTTTATTGGTTTGGCCAGGTGTCTCTTCTTGCCCTTTGGTGGTGTGTAAGATCAGCAAACGGTCGATGACGCCATCTGAATTGAGATCGAATTGAGACCAATTAATATCGCTTGCATGATCCAGTACGACTTCTTCGGCCAGACGCATGGGTTGGAATTGACCTGATGCGTCTGTGTCTCTGTTTCCGCCAACATCAGTCCCGTACGACTCCATCGAGTCTGTCGCTGTCGTCACCTTCTGGTCGACAACAACATTGAGTTGACTTTGATTGCCTGAAACTTGCCCGATGTAGGCTGCTGCAACATCGTCCAGGAGGTACTGAGCTTGGTCAGGACCCCATGCCTCGCTTGCCCGGTCAGATTGGAAGTCTGCAATTAGGACAAGCCAAGTTTCATTGTTCTGCATGCCAAGAAGCGCCAGTTCTTCGGATTCCGCTTCAAATTGGTTTTCGCGGACCCAATCGTTGACCGTTTGCTCATTTGAAAACGCCCAACTGCTCGCCAAGAGAAGAGCCACCATGAAGGGGACACCGATTCTTGGGTTCATGGCTTAACCTCCCTACCATTTGGTTTGAATCCTTGTGTGCATTGACCCTCGGAATCGTAATTTAATTCAAAAAGAATCAAATGCATTCAACGGAAATTCTGAGGTTCTCCACGCGTTGTTCAAATTCTTTTTTGAACGCTGACGGAATGTGAATGAAGACGCTGTCTGGGTTAAGTTGTTGGCCCCATGAATGCTTCTCGTTGCCTGAGGTGTAGACATAGGTTTGATCGGGATGCTTCTTCATGATGTGGACGAGCCTTTCAATTTGATTTTGTTCCGGCCACGGGGAACTTAGTTGGGCAAGCATCAATTTGAATTCAAGTCCAGGATGTTGTGCGGGTTGGGTTCGATAGGATTGCCGCTCAAGCAGGTTCATTCCTCGCAAACTGGCTCCAAGGCTTGTGCAATTGGATTTGAATTGTTCTCCGAGGGGGACTCCATCGCAACCTGTAACGATAAGGTCGGTTGCTTTGGTGGCTAATATGACGTCTAAAACCTGCTCCCGTTGGTGTTCGGACCTGCACAAGCCTTCGTAGGCAAGACGCGGCACAGACAAATCGATTGGCGACGGCAAAGGTATGGCTGCTCCGTTGCAGTGGCATTCTAACACCATCGGTCGCCGAGCACCGCCTTCTTCGTCCAACACCGTTACGATTTCAACAGCGAGGGGTGGCTCTTGATTCAACCACGGCTTGCAAACAACCTCCATCACCAACAGCGACGCAACGATCAAGACAAACGCAAGACCACCAAATTGTGGCAGCGATGCATACAGCAACAAAAGCACTAATCCGTAGGTTCTCAAGCGCCACCAATCCGCCGTGTGTTTGTTGAGAGCACCAAGTTGTCCTGCAATGGCCAGTGCCAATACAGCCACGCTGACGACGGTTTGCATCCAAATCACAGCAATGGCGATTGAAAGCATTAGGACCGCATCATAACGTGCAACTAAACCCATGTCGGTTTGAATTGAATGCCCAACACCAAATGTTGTTGGAAGAAGCCAAACGAGGGTAAGGGTTGATGCGGTTAGAGCCACGGCGCATCCACCAAACATCCAGCGTAGCATCCATGCACGCTCGCTGGGCAACAAGCCTTTGTTGCTGAAGGCCCAAGCCTGTTGCATAATCAGTGGCGATGCGAGAGCGATGGCGGCTAACAGTGCGCCGAGCCACCGTACGGCGCTCCATCGGGCAGGATCATAGAGGTTGAGACAATCACTGCTGCATGGGTCAATTTTAGCAAGCAGCAGATCCAACCAAGCATCGATTTGGGTCGAAACCACAAGCGTCATCACGACGATGGCGGCAAAAATGAGAGTGACTCGACCAGTCAATTCGTCGAGGTGGGCTTGAAGATGTACCCGCTGATCCCGTTCGAGTTGCAAAGACATGGTGTACCCTCAACCCTGGATTTGGGGAGGTGGAAGTGACTCAAACAAGGTCTTCTGGTTGAGGTTCTGCGCGAGCTTGGTCAATGGTCCTGTAAACGCCATACATGGCCCAAAGGGTACACATCCCAACGGTTAGGCTGAGTTGCCATCCAGAGTCGTTGTCCATGAGGTAAGCAAACAGAATCAGCAAGCCTGCACTGAGAGCGCCTCGGCGAAGACCCTGTGGGATGGCCAAACTTTTGTCCAAATGTTCAGGTCCACCGGCAAAGCGTCGTTGGTAAAATTCACCTTGGATGACGGCAGCCACGAGGAGGATGGAGAAGGTTGCAAAGTAGTAGATGTTCCCTTCATCGAAAAACAAATCTGCGAGTTCTTCTTGCCGCTCAATCTCTGCTACTTCAGGATCGACGTCAGCAACAAACAGGCTGTCGTAGTCCCCTACGCTGATGGTTCGCACGGCCAATTCATCGGTGCCATCGTTCGTGGTGCTGCCCGGTGGGGATATGGAGAAGGAGAGAATATTCCATGCATCGCCTGCATCGAAGTTTCCGTTGCCATTGACAGCGTTCCCAACGAGTTGGAACGGAACAACACCAACATCTTCGGATGGAGCGGTCCACGTAAAGACCCAGTTGTTGCCCACAGCGCTTTGTGAAATGGCTCCGGGTTCATCGGCGACAACCGCTGAACCTTCGCCAGGTGCGAGCGAGCCGATGTTGTAATCCCAGATCATAAATCCGCCCTCAGCATTGGATGCATGCTGGAGTGAAACGGTGAGCGTGTATGTTTCATCTAGGGTATACGAGCGTGGAACACCCGAAATCGAAACGACGACTTCGGTAGATGGAACGCCGTCACCGTGGCATGAGCAACCGGATTCAACGACGAGTGAATCGCCGTTCTTCCAAGGGGGTCCACCTGGCATCCCTAAAGCAGGGGCTGCGAACAGGAGGGCAATCAAACCAACCATGAGGAGACGGGTATTGCGCGACAGCATAGACTCACCTTACCAATGCCACTTGACCCAGCCCTTTGAACGTTACTTTTCAGCAACGAGCCAAACAACTGGTCATGTGCCTTTTTAGGATGGCTCAAATTTCCTTGACAGCGGTGTTTAATCCAGCCATCATGGCCTTTCCATCGCCGAAAAGCATCATGGTTTTGTCCATGTAAAACAAGTCGTTGTCAACACCAGCGTAACCAACCGACAATGAGCGCTTGATGATCACAACGGTGCGAGCAGCATCGGCATCAATGATTGGCATGCCAGCCAACGGGCCCTCGCCGCTACGAGCAGCTGGGTTTGTCGTATCGTTAGCGCCGATAACAAGTGCCACATCACAATCTGGGAATTCACTGTTGATTTCATCCATCTCGATGAGTTGCTCATAGGGGACATTTGCTTCTGCGAGAAGGACGTTCATGTGCCCTGGCATTCTGCCAGCAACCGGGTGAATTGCGTACTTGATTTCCGTGTCGAACTTCTCCTTCATTAAGTCAGCAAACTCCTTCACTTGGTGTTGGCATTGAGAAACCGCCATTCCATAGCCTGGAACGATGATCACTTTCTGCGCACCATCAAGCATCATAGCGACTTCATCAGCGTCAGAGCCTACCTTTGTTCGGGTAAGAGATTGCTTCTCGCCGTCGCCTCCAAAGGATTTGAACAACACATCAATCAGCCTTCTGTTCATTGCCTTGCACATAATGAAGGTCAAGATAAGTCCAGATGCGCCGACCAAAGAGCCTGCAATAATTAACACAGAGTTTCCTATGATGAAACCAGTGAATGCCGCTGCAATTCCTGAGAGTGAATTCAACAAGGAAACCACAACGGGCATGTCTGCTCCTCCAATTGGAAGAACAAGGATTAGACCGAGGATGCAAGAGATACCAATGATGGCCCAAAGGTACTGTTCGTTTGTTGGATCTTCGATGCTGGCGATGATGAGCGCAATGACACCTAGGAACAGCAGAATCTTGACTGGATTGAGCCAAGTCGGGCCCCATGTGGGTGTCTTAATCCATTTTCCAAAGACTTCGATTCCACCTTTGAGTTTGTACATGGCCAGCATGGAACCGGTCAATGTCATCCAGCCAACGAGCGCCGAGAGTCCGGCTGCTACCATTGTAACGGTAAGTTCGAGTCCTTCTGGAACGGTGGTTGAGTCAGCGATGAACTTCTGAATTTCAGAAAGCGCAACGAGCGCTGATGCAGCTCCACCGAAACCGTTGAACAGAGCAACTAATTCCGGCATTCCGGTCATTTCGACCTTCACAGCCATCCAATAACCGATCAGAGAACCAAGAATCAGTCCTGCAATAATGAGTTCCCAGTTTGCATTACCAGCGACTTGCATACTGAGCACGGTGGTGAGTACAGCAACGAGCATACCAGTGGCACCGAGTTGATTTCCAAATGGAGCGGTCTTCGGGTGGCCGAGTTTCTTCAAACCGAAGATGAACAGGGCAGCGGATATGAGGTAGCCTACAGCAATCCAGTCTTCCATCTCAAGCACCTCCTCGCTTTTTACCAGCAATCATATTCAACATACGGTTGGTGACTGCAAAGCCTCCAACGACGTTGATCATGGCTAGAACGACTGCGACAAATGCCAACAGTCCAGAAAGGGCCGTTTCACCACCATCATATGCGACATTGGATCCGATGAGGGCGCCAATAATTGAAATTCCGGAAATAGCATTTGCTCCGCTCATCAATGGTGTGTGCAATGTTGCAGGAACCTTGGTGATCAATTCAAATCCGAGGAAAATAGCGAGGATAAATAGGGTAAGGTTTCCGATTAAAAATTCTGGCGTCATTCGAGTGCACCTCCAAGGCGAGTTTGCTTTGGATGTATGACTCCATCCTTGCAGATGAGGACGCCACCCATGCCGTTGACATAGAAATCGCTGCCTTCTGGAGCCCCGACGAGGATGTCATCTTCTTCTGAGATTACGACTTCACCTTCATGGACAAGTGAAGTCATGAAGGTGGTTAAGTTGTTTGAATACAGCATGCTCGAGGTTGTAGCAATGGTTCCTGGTAGGTTGGAAGTTCCGACGATAATGACGCCGTTGTCGGTAATTTTGACTTCACCTGCGACGGTGTCTTCACAGTTGCCGCCAACATCCGCATTCATATCGACAACAACCGCTCCAGATTTGAAGTTTTTAACTGCGCTTGATGGCACAGTGATCGGCGCAGGGCGCCCGAAAATACGAGCAGTGGTGACGATGATGTCAGCATCAGCCGCGACCCCACAAACAGTGTCATTGACCTTCTGAATAAATTCAGGTGTGAGTGGTTTTGCGTATCCGGATTCGTCTTCGAAATCGTCCATGCCTTCGACTTCAATGAAGCGACCGCCTACAGATTCGATTTGCTCGGCCGCAGACTTGCGAACATCAGATGCGTAAACTACGCCACCAAGTCGCTTTGCTGTTGCGATTGCTTGCAATCCTGCAACACCGCTTCCCATGATGACAATCTTTGCCGGACGAATGGTTCCAGCTGATGTGGTCATCATTGGAATGCCCTTTGGCACATGTGAAGCACCAAGCAAGACCGCTTTGTATCCTGCTAAATTGTCTTGTGAGGAATTGACGTCCATGGATTGTGCACGAGAAAGACGGCGAGGAATCATGTCCATCGATAGAAGCGTGATGCCTGCATCCATGCACGACTTGACGTATTCCGGATTTCTGAACGGATCAGATGTGCATGCTAAGTTGGTTCCTTCACTGATGCCTTCTACACCTGGGAATCTGATGCAGACGATGTTTGTGCATCCAAGAGCATCAGCGCGTGTGCCGACGGTTGCTCCAGCCTTTTCATATTCAGAATCGTGATAGTTCGCAGCTTTTCCAGCACCGCTTTCAATAACAACTTCAAAGCCTGCTTTGAGGAGTTTTTTCATGCTCGAAGGGACAATCCCAACACGGGTTTCGCCTTCTGGTTCCATTGGTACGCCGAGTTTCATTGTGATGCCTCAAGCCCCCGCTTTACGTTGCCGCTGGCTGGGGTTGATTGAACCCAACGGAAGGGGGTTTTTAGACAACTCGCTCGACATTGTCGATTTTTCAAATCACTTTCCATCATTTCTTCCACCTTCTGGCATTGGGAGATTGAAACCTCCACCATGTTCCTTATGGAGGTCCTATGTATGGAGGGATTTGCCGAAGTGACCATTATGGGAAATAACCGAAGAAAAATTGCAGTGATTGGAGCCGGAAATGTTGGTGCAACATGCGCCTTTGTCCTCGCACAAATGAAAATCGCAGATATTGTCTTGCTCGATATTTACGAAGGCTTCGCAAAAGGAAAAGCCCTCGATATGTCTCAAAACGGACAAGTTCTCAACTACGATGGTGCCATTACTGGCACATCCAGTTACGAAGACATAGCAGGCGCTGATGTTGTCGTCGTCACATCAGGATTCCCACGTCAACCCGGGATGACCCGTGAAGATCTCATTGCAAAGAACGCAGGTATTGTCAAGCAGGTCGGTGAAGGCATTCGAGACCACGCACCCGAGTCAACCATTGTCATGGTCACCAATCCGTTGGATTTGATGACCTATCACATGCAGAAGGTCACAGGATTCCCAGCCAACCGAGTTTGCGGTCAAGCGGGCGTTTTGGACTCAGCTCGCATGACACACTTTGTTGCGCAAGCAGTTGGTTGTGCAGAAGAAGATGTACAAGCCATGGTCCTTGGTGGCCACGGTGACACCATGGTGCCATTGCCCCGTTTCACCACCGTTGGGGGTATCGCCATTACTCATCTGCTCGACGCAGAAACAATTGACGCCATCTGCAAGCGAACAGCCTCCGGTGGCGGGGAAATTGTCAAACTCCTTGAACGGGGTTCCGCATTCTATGCACCTGGTTCAGCAGCAGCCATCATGGCTGAAGCCGTCCTAAACGATCGCAAGCGATTGATACCAGCCTCAGCGCACCTCACTGGTCAATATGGCCTTGATGATGTGTACATCGGCGTGCCGGTAATCCTTGGCGCTGGCGGTATTGAACGGATTCTAGAACTCGAATTGTCAGAAGAAGAATTGGCTTCACTGCAAGGTTCAGGCAACTTCTACAAGTCTCAACTTTCGGAATTGCTAGGCTACTGATTCAGAGGCGTACGATAGCGAGGGACTTTGACAACCCCCGAGTTGTAACGTCTTTGGGTGGAACATCGTCTGTGTTGACGCAGACCAATTCACGCCCCATTTTTCCCCTTGTGCGCATTCTTGTTAGCAACTCTTGTCCAATGTAACAGCCCTTTGAAGGGTGAACGTCATCGCCCAAACCACATGCAAATGCATGGTGCTTTTTTGTGATCTCAAACCCTTGCCATGGAATGACATGATGCGTCCTCCATTCATGGAAATCAGATGGTGTTGCATCCACTGGCACCTGCGAGTTCTTGGACGCAACAATGTAGTTGAGGTGT
>DUKM01000095.1:17243-33224 GCA_013329255.1 Candidatus Poseidoniaceae archaeon
TCAACCCCAAATTGCACAAAAAAATTATTGTTATCCGTTGCGTTGGAAATGGTTACATCTTGACCTAAGATGCGTGGTGAGATGTGTGCCATGAGGGATTCCCAATAGGGTCCATGGCTGAACACCGCAATGAAACCACCCATGTGGAAGAGACCGACTCGATCGATAACTTTCGCTTGTGCTGTGGTGAAGGTTGTGTGACGGAATTGCCCTTCTTGGAGGTCAAGAACATGGTTTGTCGACAAACCATCGATGAAAGAAAGAACATCATTGCCGCGCCAAACGCTCAAATGACCATCGTGGTATGGCGCTGTCGGCATTGTTTTTCCTCAAGCAAAGGATTCGCCGCAGCCGCAGGATGAGTCCGCATTGGGATTGTTGATTTTGAATCCCCCGCCCATCAAGCGGTCGACGTAATCAATTTCAATTCCGTCAAGAAGATGACTGGATGCATTTGGAACAAGCACTCGGAAGCCGTTGATGGTGATTTCTTGGCACGATTGATCTGTCTCTTCAACAATTTGTAGATCATACATGTAGCCAGAACATCCACCGGAAAGAACACCCACGAGCAACGCCATCGAGCGGTCATCGCCAAATGCGTCAGCGAGCATTGTTTGTGCTTTATCAGAGATGGTAAGTCCAACATCGACAACCTCAGGTTGCATGACCTGAACAGGCCCAGCCGTTTCACATGTACCGCAGTCCATGATTAGCCCACGAGGTGGTCGCCTAAGAACTTGCGCTCAGACCACTGATTCAGTCGGGGAACTTTGACACTCAATTTCGAAATGGCATGTGTCGAGTCCGTCGCTTGTGCAAACGCGTTCTTTTGACATGACTTTGATGTTGTGCCGCTCCATCACAATGCCCTGTAAAATACCTTCATCGAGGTGGCAGAACATTCCACCTATCGTCGGTTTACCGCCACAGGCTGCACCATTCTGAACAAGAACAGATCGTGGAGGCATGCCTTTTGTGATTATTTGACCCATGCCCAGTTGGTTCCATTCATTGCCAAGATGACTCCAAAAATCCTCATCGCTTTCCACACCGTTCCATTTTCCAGCGAGTTCTTGCCCAATGCGTCTTCCAACGGCGCTCAATACTTCATTGAGGTCAATACCAAGACTGACCAATGCAGCGGCTTCCGGGTTGCCCTTGGAGGGAATCGGTTCTCCTGCTTTTCTCAAAAATGCGTTCGGTGCATTAGGGATTTCAGTTTTTAATCTGTTTTCTTCTAGGGAATGTTTGAGCCGTTCATAGTAGGATCCATCCCCAAGAGTAAGGTTGAGCGGTTCGATGATGGAGCCTTCAATCAGTCGTGCACGTGCGGCGCGGTAACTGGTTCCAGCAGCCCACTGAATGTTCATTAGTTCAGCATGAGCCTCGATGAAGCCTTTGGATTCAATCAACAAGGCTGTGTCGTTTTTCCCCCTTCCAGTCGGGTTTTCATCGGTGTTGATGAACTGAAGTCCAAGTTCGTCATCCACGTAGATTCCTTGGATGGTAAAATGTTCGTGATGACGTATCTCGATGCGTTCATCAATATCATCAAAGAATTTGACTGTTTTCTCATTGAGCGAAGACGAAATCCGCACCTTCACTCCACGGTTCACAGCTTCGATTAACGCCTCATAGGCGCCTGACCTCTTCAGGTGAAGGATTCCCCAATTGCCCAGAAGCATCCAGACATTGTTTTCAGCTTCATTCAAGATGGATTGGAGGTTTGCCATGATGGAATGACGATCTTTGAGAACACTGAAATTTGCTTCTGCTTCGGGGGCGTTGTAAGAAAGCAAGGCTGCTTGTTCCCCTTCTTTCATTGCATCGAGGTGTTCTTGCATTCTCCTTAGGTCCATTTCCGAACGTTGAATCAGCAGAGCGAACACCTCTTCGATGCGAATTCCCTGAAACCTCATCGGCTTGTCGAGTGTTGCTTTAACGAGACCCAACTCTTGCATTTTTCTCAGTGAATTGTACGCATCCATTCTCGTGATACCAATTCGCTTCCCGACCTCACTGGCCTTTGAGGGTGGGTGCGTGGCTAAATCCATCACGATTCGAGCCCGTTTTGGTTCTAGACCACACTCAATCAATCGTTCAATGACGTCTAAAGATTCGTTTGAACTCATACAATCACTTCTTGCTCAAGCACGTCGTCGCTTCCTATCCCGTTCCTTTTGAAGGATTGAACAGCGTCGGATTTGGTCCCTGGCTCGTGCCACTTCTTCTTTGAGAAGGCCACGTGGGATCGATTGTTCAAAGCATTTGATTGCATCGGGGTAACGTTCCATTTCAGCGTAGGCGCTTCCCATGTTGTAGAGTGTTTTTCCACGGACTTCAGCGGGACGAATCAGCATGGCTTGATGATAAGCTTCAACGCACTTCGGGTATTGTTCGAGGTAGTAGTAAGCGTTGCCTTTTCCATTGAGAATTCGAATGAGCATGTCTTCATCGTTGGCAAACGAGGGTATGGCCCGGTCAAAGGATGAAAGTGCTTTGTCGTACTTTCCATCTTCAATCAACTGAACCCCTTGATTGTACCACGCTATGTCCTGATTTGCGATCGACATGGAATTGACTTCGCCAGTTGTTTGCACCGAAACCCTAGCAGCTGCATCGAGGGCCGCCTTTGCTAGGTCGACCTCAGGTTGAGAGGTGACTTGAGGTTCTGTGCGCTGCACAGGTAGAGGCTGCATCAATGGGTCATTAGCCAAATCGTACGCTGGTAAAGGTGCGGGGGCTGCTGCTGCTTGCGGTGCAAATTCGGGTGCCTGTGGCTCATTGTTGAGGCCAAGTGCTCCCATGTAGAAATCTGCTGTTGCCTCATCTGGATGTGGGGGCTCTTGAGGTGGTGGCGAGTAGGCCGGAGCGGGATAAACAGGTTCGGGTGCCGGTTGAGTCGGCGCTGGCATTGCAGGTGCAGGGTAGACTGGTTCGGGTGCCGGTTGAGTTGGCGGTGTCATTGCAGGTGCAGGGTAGGCAGGTGCTGGCGCCGGTTGACTCAGTTGTGCAGTGGGGGGCGGTGTTGCTTGTGTGGTCCCCAGAGGCTCCACTGGGGCTAGAGTTGATTCAAGTGATGCGGGAGCTGTTCCATCCAATGCGGTTGCTTTGGCGTGGCACTTTTGAGCCGTTTCCAAATCACCTGCATTTTCAAGCGCTCGAGCAAGTCCTCGCCAGTTGACTGGGTTTGCTCCGTCGCTTTGGATGAGGGCCTTCCAGGTGGTGACTGCTTGCACGTGATCGTTTGAGGCTGTGTGAGCGCGTGCATGGAGGGCCGTGGCCCCAACACCGAGCATCTGAAGTGCTTCATGTGCCAAGTGAGGGCCTTCGGGCAAGGTCGGTGGTAGCCCTTGGGCTGATTCTATGACGTTCGCTTCCCCTTCTGCAAGACCAATCAAGACCTCTATCATTTGCGTGCGAACTGCATTATTCGCATCGGACAGTAGCACTGAACGTGTTGCTATGAGGTAATTTTCAATGTCGCCAGTTTCATAGCAAAGCATACTGCATTTGAGCGAGGCCTTGAGGTAATCTGGTTGCGCTCCAAGGGCGCTCATGTAAGCGGTAATGGCCTGTTGGTGTTCACCGCGACGTTGATGAATTGAACCGAGGTTGAACCATCCGCTTGCTTGAGTTGGGTCGAGGGTTTGGGCGTGTGTAAGAGCGCTGATGGCGTGGTCATCCAAATTCAAACGAGCCATAGCACCACCCGCAATTCGCCATGATGGTGCGTGTTGAGCACCGATGGTTTTCAGATGAGGTTTCAGGAGGTTGAGAGCATCAGCAGCGGCGCCTGTTTTGATCAATTCCGTTGCTTGTTCGACCAAACGATCAAGATTGACCGCTTCTACTTGTGGAACTGGAACGGGCTCTACAGCCGGTGCAGGAGTTAGGGCCACAGTTTGTTGCGGTTCGGGCAGTGGCACTGCTTCATGTTCAGCAGTTGGCTGAGGTTCTACGGTCTCATGCAATAAAGCCGGTTGACCTTGAAGATTGATTTCTACAACTTCAGTCGCCGCAACCACTTCAGCAGCAGCCATCAATTCACTGAATTCTAAGTTCTCGTTGCCGTCGTCGTGATGCACAGCCTCTGCTAACACCGCTTCGCGGTCGGTTGCCCCGGTTTCTTCCATAGCCTTCTTCACTTGGGCTTCGCTGAAGGTTTGAGTTGGTTCCACGATTGGCATTGCTTCAATTTCGATGCTCTCAATGCTTCCTTTGCACCTCGCTTGCAATTCAGAGAGGGTCGGATGGCCTGGGAAAAACACCAATGCTCTTGTCGCCATTTCGTATGCTCCCGTTTCATCGCCGATACGTTCGAGAAGAATAGCTAGATTAGCGGTTGCCGGTGCGTGCTCTTCATTCAGGTCAAGGCAAATCTGGAAGGCTTGCCGCGCCCCACGGGCGTCTTGCTGAGCTTCAAGCAACACGCCTCGGTTGAACCAAGCCATGTCGCATGAAGGATCAATTGAAATCGCTTTGTTAAACGCAGCGAGGGCTTTCTTGGAGTCGTTTTTCCGGGAATATTCCTCGCCTTGTTGAAGCAAAGCGTTGACTTCTTCTTCAACGGACATTTCTTGTTCTATGCCTTCATTTGCGTTCATGTGAAGCCATGCTTCGGCAGCATCAAGAAGTTCACTTTTGTTCAGGTATCCATTTTCATCACCATCCATGGTTTTGGCAAAGGCGATGAATCCTTCTTCATCTTCGATATTTTGGTCGGCAAGGACTTGTCGCAACACCTCGTCTGAATACTTCTTTTTCTCCTCGGTTTCTTCCGAAGGCTCGGCCAAGGAAATACCCGCTGACTCGAGCGCAGCGGCCATGGAGTCCATCACTGAATCAGCAACAGTATCATCCGAACTGCCATCTGGCGTTGAATTGTTTTCATCGTCAGTGGCGTCCATCATAGGTTCCCCAATCCATAGGGGTCCACAGGGATGCATAAGGATTGCTTCTGTGTGTGTTTGATTTGTGACCTTAAATTGAAATGCTTTGGTGCCGACCCAGTGGCATGACCGAACAACCATTGCGCATCATGGGACTCTCTGGCGAATACCGTACATCGTCAAAAAGCGGCATGATGATCACTCAAGCCCTCTCTATTGCAGAAGCAGCAGGGGCTGAAGTTCATTTTTGGGATTGTGACAAAACCCCGCTTCCCTTTGTTGGTGAAGACGGCTGTTGGGAGCATGCGAACGTGAAAGCATTCCAGGAACTAGCAAGTTCGTGCGATGGATTTTTGGTCTGTTCACCAGAATACCACGGTACAATGTCTGGTGTTATGAAAAACACATTTGATTGGCTCTATGACAAGCATGTGGGAGGCAAAGCGTTCGGCCTCATGTGCACGCTTGGAGGTATAGAGAATTCCAACACCTTGAACCACATGAGGATTATGCTCCGCTGGCTCCATGCTTGGCCCGTCCCGGAACAACTCGCAGTCGGCCATGTCAAAGAAGCCTTTGACGACCATGGAGAACTGGTAAATGCTGCCACCGCTGAACGCCTCAACACCCTCGTTGAATCCGTATTGCGAACAGCCAAAATGCTCAAATCCGAATCGTGAGGCGCATGTCTTCCACACGCCCTGCATTCGATGGCCTCTACGGCGGACGGTACATTTTGGTTGAACCGGGTCGCTTTCTGATGGGTGACGCAGATGAACGTGGCTCTAAGACCGAACGGCCAGCCATTGAAACTGAAATCCTCGATCCTTTTTTCCTCGGAGAACGCCCCGTTACTCAAGCCCACTGGCAATCCATCATGGGTCTCAATCCATCGAAATTTCAGGAGGGTTGGGCCGCAGGTCTGAGGCCTGTGGAAATGATTTCATGGGATGATGCTCAAATCTTCATTTCAAAAATGAATGAAGCAGAACAAAACACTGTGCGTTTAGGATTGACAGGGACTTGGCGCCTACCATCGGAAGCAGAATGGGAATACGCCGCTCGCGCCAACACAGACTCTCGTTGGAGCTTCGGAGACCGCGATTCAGAATTGAATGATTATGGCTGGCACGCAGGAAACGCAGGGGCAACCACTCGTGAAGTTGGTCAAAAAAAGGCTAATCCATGGGGTTTCTTGGACCTCCACGGCCAAACAGGAGAATGGTGTCAAGATGATTATGCACCCAACTACAAGCAACATTCCGGTACACAACACGCTCACATTTCCTCTTTGACCACACGCAAAGTCCACAGAGGCGGTTCATGGTTTACAGAATCAGACAGCACCCGAAGCCGTGCGCGTGCTTCCGCCTTGAGGGACCATCGAGGCGACGGCATTGGTTTACGATTGGTTTGGTCACCGGCTGCAGAAGGTGCAAAAAATACGGATGTGGACCAATGATCACCCTTTATCATAACCCACGATGTTCAAAATCGCGTCAAGCGCTCGCAATGTGCGAAGCATCATCGATGAATGTACGAGTTCATCTTTACCTCAACACACCTCTTACCACTACGGAAATCCGTTCGGTTTTGTCGCGTCTTCAAGGTCCACTCCACAATGCTATTCGTCTAAAAGATCCGAAATTCAAATCTGCTGATTCCTCTTCTTTGGAACCCTCCAAACTGGATTCAGTTGTTGCTTTTTTAGCAGAAAACGGCCATCTCATGGAGCGTCCCTTATTGGATACAGGAACGATCAGTTGTGTTGGGCGGCCGGTTGAGTTGCTCCTTCCACTTCTCTGACGTTTTGTTCTCCGTCAAGTGGGTCTGCGTCGATTTTCATACCCTCACCGAGCGGCGCTAATGTTTGATGTTCTGGAACGACACCTGGTCCTGTGGACCATTTTTTTGAGAATTCAGTTGAAAGAACCGTCATTAAGTTTCTACGTTTAAGTGCGTCAATCCCTGAAGCTGTGCGATCGACAACAGGTGCCATATCTTCTTGGAATACCTCGTTCATTTGGATGCATATTTCTTCGAATGTACGCATGCCATTGGCTAATTCCCAGAGCATGCTGTTTTTTGGATCAAGGGGCCTGCGTACTTCCCTCGGTGCTCGGAACAAGCGCGCTAAAATTCGTTCAAAGCGGTTAAATCTTTTTTCAATCCTCAAGACAATTCGGCGACCACTTACGCCATCGAGGTCGGGATGTGGTCCAGCCTCACCGTAGCGGCCCCACCAGACTGGAACTCGGCAAGGATAAGTGCCAGCATAGGCATGTTTGCTCACATCAACTATGTCCATCATCGCACCTCAAAATTCCAAAAGAGTCCACAAAAGAAGGGTTGTCATGGAAACTACACCTAACAAAGCAGAAAGGCGAGTTGCTTCAACCCGTTCGGTGAAGTTTCTCAAAAACCACGTGGCTACGCCGAAAAACATAACCAAGACCCACAAGCCATACCACGGGGCAGGATATGTGGCCATGGCTTTCGCTCTTAGCGCTGATGTATCATGCTTGTCCTTCAAGTCGGTCAAGGTATTGTTGACCATAATGAGCCCACTGTTCCATCGTCCAACCGGATGGTAAACCGGTGAGTGGAACTTCTGGACCATTGGATGCAGCCGCTGGTGCTTCTGTAGTTTGTGCTGCAGGTGTGGAACTTTGAGGTGCTGAGATCGGTGGCCCAGTTGAGACAGGCGGCCCACTATGCTGGAACTCCTGCGGTACAATTTTGACTTCCTCTTCAAATTCTTCTTCTTTGCTTCGACCCCGAAGCAGGACACTCATCAGGAATACAAATGCAACAAGGGCACCTCCACCTCCAGCAATCGCACCTACATTCATCGAGGCTTGGTCGGTTGGGCGTTCAGAGAAGGAATACGCTTGGCTGGTTTGCCATGTACGGGCACCATCCTCTGTCTCGAGTTGAAATGTTACGATACCCCCTAACGGGCCGCCAAGACGGTGAAGCGTGCATGGAACATCGGATAACTGTGGAGCCACGTGGCCCGGTTCAAAAGTTAGATTTTGACCTTCTTTATCCACGAGGATGCCATTGCACACCATTTGCCAAGATTCGGGCAACGTTGTTCGTAACCTAAGATCCTCGCGCTGGCTTGAGGTACTGGTGATGTTCACAAACAACGGAACACCAGTCCCAGTAGGGTATATTTCATCGGTCCCCCTGCTCAGTGATGCTCCAATTTGGCGTTGTTGGTCCACGATGATTAATGCTTCATGCCTCAATTCATAAGGCTGCATTTCGGCGTTCAGTCCCGCAATGACTTCAAACGAAACGACAATTCGAGTGTTAAGAATCATTGTGTTCGGCAGAATCAGGTCCACTGTCAATGTTGTTGATTGGTTGGGCAGAAGCATCATCGTCACAGCCTCACCAACAGATTTGGAAGACCCACCTTTGCTCGTCGTGAAGAATGCAACAATGTTTTCCTCGGGCGGTGAACTCGAAAAGGATGCAAGGACAATGATTCCATCATCCGCAGCGTTTCCGATGTTTCGTAAGGTGGCGTTGACGCTCACTGTGTCGCCAACCATTGCGGATTGAGATTGACTTGAACCTACGAGGTCTGGAATGCGTACAGATGCCGTGATGGTATCGAAGGTGACGCTGTTGTCTTCAATTTGAACGTCTTCCAATCCTAAGGCGTTTGAAACCATGATGGTGATTGTATGAATCTCACTTGCCGCCTCTTCGCTCGGAACAACGATCCACATCTCGACAGTTGCGTTGTTGTCCAAATCGTACGGTGCAGAGAGGGCAATGGACTCTGATACAATATCGCCATTGACTTTCATCCATGCATCCCACGCTGCAGGCAGTCCATCTGCTGTTACGATGGCATCGATCGGTCCATTGCCTTGATTGACGATTTCGATGAGGACCTTATTGGCCGTACCCGGCCTTAATTTGTCGGGCGTTTCTAACAGGGTGATTGTGAGGTCGCTGATGGTCCGGACCACGATGTTGTCAAACATCTCACCGCTGATGGACATGCCACTGCGTTTCGAGGTGATGGTTGGCGTAAGTGAGGGTGCTTTGTCACCTGCTTGCCCTGTTTCGGGTGCAGTTACTTTCACAGTGAAGGTGGTGCTTGCGCCTGGATTTATCACCGCGTCTGGGCGAGTTGGCTGTTCGATGGTCCACAAACCAACTGCTTCGTGAGTCACTTCCATCGAAAAAATATCTTGACGCGTCGCATTGTTCCAGATGGTGAATTCGACAGTTTTTGTTTCACCGGCATCAACCAACCAATCGCGCATCATTTGGGTTGTCGTCATCCCAATGTACGCTTCACTGATCATCGATGCTGACACACTAATGTCCGCTTGATGTTGCTTAGCTGTGTTGTTTTGTGATTGGGCTATGAGCGTGAATGGGGCCACTGTATCCGGCGCAGCAGTGGATGGAATCGTCATTGTCATTGCGACCTGCACGGGGGTGTCTGGTCGAACCATAATTGAGGTGGATTGAGTCCATGCCAATTGCACGCTCCATCCCTCTGGCAAAGCACCCTGTTCGATGGATAAATCAAACACGTCAGTTGCATCCCCAATGTTTTGCACTTCAACCGTGAACGGGCAACTGTAGCCAGGGGGGCATGTTGGTCGAACTTCTGGCTGTACGATGAACGGCTCTCTGTCTGGAAGAACTTGGAATTGGACAGGGAGTGTAGTGTTAATTGATTCATATTGGCTGGAGGTCCCGATGAAGGTCATTTGCTCGAATCCAGTTGTGGCGTTGACGTCGGGCCTGATTTTTACTTCAATTGCCTTCGTTTCACCGGGCGACAATAACACTCCTGTTTGCTCGTTGATAGAAACGCCAGTGAGGTGTGCAAAATACACTTCCCAGCCATCAGGTAAGCCTTCAATGGTCGGCAACACATAATCTGAGATGTTCCCTTCATTTGTCAAACTCACCTGAACACTCCCCCATTCATCAGGGAGGGATCCAATGGTGGAGATTCCTGCGGAGGAAATGGCATACTCGATTGGCTTGACTTTTTGATCATACATAATGACGATGTCATCCATCCAAAATCCGATGTCATTGGTTACAGCATCAGTTGTGAATACAAAACGGAATTTTGTTGAAGAAGTAAAAGCGCTTTGAGGGGCGGGAATAAGTGGCGAAGTGATGCCCTGGCTGTTGACCGAAAATGTTTGCCAACTCACTCCGTCAATGAAGGCTTCATCGACGGTTCCAGTAATGCCTCCCAGTTGGGTGTTTGTTCCAGCGTTATCTTGGACATAAACCTTCAATTCATCACCTGGTTGCGAACTGCCCGTGTAGAAGAAACTCAATCCGTTCGTTCTAAGGGGGTTGGACACAGCATCCGACATGTCAAAAGCTGGGGTTTCCAAGACACTGGTTGTCGATGCAGTGTAAGAGGATGAGGCTCCATTTCCGACATGGCAGGCAGTCCCTTGTGAGAGGGAGGTCTCAGAGTTTATTCCCCATTCATTCGTGATTGTCCAGCCCGAAAGAACTTCACAATTGAAGTAATGTGAGGCTACCGTGAAATGCCGGTTCCTGTCGTCGTTGGCAGGGTTGTCGTCAGCGATTGTTGATGCAGCAACAACTTGGAGGGAATGGTTTCCCGAATACGTTGGGGTAAACGTAAATCCGAGGGTGTTCGAACTCCCTCCCGTAAGGGAAGGCATCTGCTTCGTGGTATTGATCATTTCAAATTGCTGATATTCGTTATGGAATACCTTGAGTTCAACATCAATGTTACCTGATGCACTGGTTCCAATATTATCCACTGTAACTTCAGCATAGATTGGGACATCGACAACGGCGTCCACGACATAGAGTTCTGCAGGACGATTGAATGCGGGAATCGGATGGTTTGATGAGAACATTCTGTATCGCTCTTCATCCCCTGCGGTTGTGTATGAAAAAGAAACATTCGACACTGTAACATCGACACCAGTCGCTTTTGCAACCGACATTGAAACGTCGGTTTCTGCATCTGTTAGGTCCGCCATTGGGGCGGCAGAAGCCAGTAAGAAAAGGACAACCAACAAAATTGCGGGCGTACGAATCATGGCGCTCGTGCGAGTACAACGCTTCAACATATATGAGGAAAGTGGCGGCTTCACTCGTCTTCGTTTTGGGGCCCTAAGGCTTCGTTGATGTCCTGTTCCGATGCTGCCAGTTTGACTGCGTCGCGCTTTTCTTTAGCGTTGGCAGCAAAATATACTGTGAATGAAGGGATTAACACCATAGCAAAACAACCGACTACCGCCGCTAAAGCCCACAAAAATTCGGTTGCTGCATCCACTGAAAACGGTCCAATCGATGCAAACGCTTCATTCACCGTGGTGATGGTCATGGCAGGGGCTGTTGATCTGTTGCCCTTTTCGATGATTTCAACCCTGATGAGCGACGGTGAGTGTTCGTATTCGATTGCATCAAGGGCCTTCTCTTTGGCTCCCGATTCAGTTTGGGCGTATACGGTTCCGTTTGAGCGTCGAGCGGGATCTGTGCTCGTCAGAGCGATAATCGATATTTCCCCACCTTCCTCCACGATGATGGAATGTGTTGTGTTTTTCTGACAGGAGTCTCGGCAACTGAACCCATCTGCTCCGTCAACGCCTAATTTCTGGTGGCTGAATAAACCAGCTCCGTTGATCAACCGCACTTCGGCTCCGTTCGACAGTTCAACCGCAGTGAGATTAACCCAAGTCAAGTTCGCTCCGTCGGCTGGCACTGACCACGTCCAAGTCGTCGTGTTCGTGTCTTCTTGATAGATGCGAACTGGATCAATATTTTCATGGGTGGTGAGGGTTGAATCTGTATCATAGAGGTAATAGGAGGGCGATACCGTTGCGCCGTAAACGGCGTATGACAGCATAAATATAAGGGTGAAAGAAAGACCTAACAGCGTCCGCAAAAGGTTCGGGTTTTGGGCTAATGCCTTCCTCATCAAGCCTTGGAAGACAGGGCCCTTCATCAACCCTTGTCTGAGGATAGAACCCCCTGTGTAAAGAGGACACAGCGAGAGTTCAGGAGGTGCTGGTGACCCGCTCTCTTCATATAGGGGCGTAAGGTCGGCAAATTGCTTGGTGTTTTGTCTTGACGACTCTCTATGATATTCCCGCAGAAATGTTGAACCCCGCACTCGCTGCGCGATTGGCTGAAGAAAAGGCCGTGGAAATCCCAGAATGGGCAGAATTCGTAAAAACTGGAGTCTCACGAGAACGCCCCCCAAGCCAAGAAAACTGGTGGTTCCTTCGATCTGCTGCACTCATGCGCAAGCTAGCACGAGAGGGACCAATGGGTGTGACCCACCTGTCTCAAGCCTACGGTGGACGCAAAGACAACGGCGCAGCACCTAACACACCAGGTGTCGCATCACGCCACATCATCCGAACCGCACTCCAACAACTCGAAGCCTCCGGACTCGTTGAAAAAGTTCCTACACGAACCGTCGAGACTGAAGAAGGCCCACAACAACTCTACTCAGGTCGACGCATCACAGCAGCCGGCCACAAAATGATTGACGCTGTCGCTCATTCTTGCCGAGCCGACGCAGACGAACATTACCCAGGACTGTCAAAGTACTGAAGAGGAAGTGAAGAGGGTGGCCAGCATGTCGACGTCTCAAGATGACGAACTCAACATGATTCGCGAGCAACGCCGCGCAGCCCTCCAACAACAGTTCGAAGCCCAAGCATCCCAACAGGCCGATGCAGAAGTCAAAGCACAACAAGCGCAGGTTGAAGCAGCGCAAGTTGACGGCGCTATGCGAACACTCCTCACCAACGATGCACGTGCCCGAATTGCAACACTTGCACTCGCCACCCCCGCTCGGGCAGCATCGATCAAACAATCCATCCTCCAACTCCATCAACAGGGCAAATTCACCGCCCCAATGTCTGACGAGCAACTCAAGCAGTTGCTCGCTTCCCACTCGAAGAGCCGCCGTAGTGCGTCCATCCGAAGAATCTGAAAGGGTGCTCGAATATGTCTAGAAATAAACCAGCCGCAAAAAAAATCCGCCTGATGAAGGTGGGCAAGCAGAATCGGCGTGTCCCAGTTTGGGTCATGCTAAAGACCGACCGAAACACTGTGTCGCACCCAAAGCGACACCACTGGCGCCGTAGTAAGCTCCAACGCTGAGGTGAATATGTATGGTACGACCAAATGAATCAGAGCTAATTGTCCCACTCCGAAAGGCATGGGCCATCACCCGATACAAGCGCGCTCCACGTGCAATTCAAATCATCCGAGAACACGTCATTCAGCACCTCAAAGTGCGAGAAGACGAAGAAGTCTGGATTGACCCATCGGTCAACGAGCACATCTGGGCTCGTGGAATTGAAAACCCACCTCGCAAAATCAAGCTTCACGTGACTCGTCACGACGAACCTGATATTCCAATCGAAGTCAAACTATCCACGGAGTGATTAATTATGGGAAATATTCGACCAAGTTTTATCAAAATTCGAGCCATCCACCTTGTTGAAGATCACGGCGAGAAATTCACCGACGACTTCGACCACAACAAGAAAATGGTCCAACAACTCACCGATGTGGAGTCTAAGAAACTCCGCAACTGGATCGCTGGCTACGTGACCACATACCGACAACGCCGAGTCGATTGAGCAGGGGCATACACATGGCACTGCGGGTCAACTGGGACCGCACCCCCGTTTCGATTCACCACGACCGCAAGGCTGTCCTCGAAGGTCTCATTCTTCATCTACGCAACAAGCATGGTGTCCGACGCCGTTCAATTGTCATGGAAGACAGGGAAGAAGGTCCTGGGTACCTTTTCTTTCTCTATCAAGCATGCGATCCAAGATGGATTGCATCGTTTGATACCGACTCCGTTCTCGAAGAGGAGTGAAAGGAATGGGTGACAGAACAACGCTCCCCTTGCCAACCTCGCCCTACAGCCTATCCATTGTTTTGATTGGCGTTTCCCATCCGGGCAACCTTGGTGCCGTGTGCCGCTCGATGCTCAACTACGGTTTTGTCAACTTGCGCCTTGTAGCACCAAATTGTCAGGCGGACGATATTGAAGCACGAAATCGGGCCAAGCATGCAGGTAGGGTGCTCGATTTATGCACCACCTACACCACCTTGGAAGAGGCAACTGCAGACGCTTCGATGGTGATTGGGACCTCTGGGAAAAGAGAAATAGGCGCTAAAACAAACTTTCGACATTTCGTTTACCCTTGGGAGTTAGCCGAGCGCGTCAATGATTTCAACGGTCATGTTTGCCTCGTTTTTGGTGAAGAAGGGAAGGGGATGTCCACAGAAGATTTAGCTAAATGCGATTATTTAGTGACGCTGCCCACATGGGAGGGCTATCCTATTGCCAACCTTTCACACGCCGTGAATGCCTGCGTTTACGAACTGCACCGCTATCGGGTGATCAACGCACAAGGAAAGGATGCTGGGATGCCAGATGTGGTTCCGCTCGAACGTGCACTCAACCCTGAATTGAAGCAGGTTCTCTTGCAAACCGTGAAGGAACTTGCAGGTGCGTTACCGGGGAACGATGAGCGAAGGCAAAGTTTCCAACAATCGTTGATGCGTTCAATCATGCGTTCAATGCCCACTCAAGGTGAGGCTACTCGAATGATTGGCGGCTTACTCGATGCAACTACGGCTATTCAATTCGTTGAGGGCAACGAAATTTGGCGAAGTCAACGTAGACGAAAGATCAGTCTCGAAGAGGAATGAGGCGATTCACGCATACCATGTAGCGGTGCTCTTCGGTGTTTCCCTCACGTGCATAGCCACTAATTTCAATCGGTTACCGTACGCCGAAGCAATATGAGGTTGAACCTGTTCAAAAGCCCATTTTGCTAGATTCTCTGCTGTTGGTATGAATGGAACAACCAGGGTCCGGTGCCCATCTTCCATGCATGCAAGCGCTGCAAGTGCCTGTTCATCGTGCTCATAGACAACAAAAGCGTGGTCGATGATGTCGTGGACATGAAGCGTTAAGATTTCACTCACATCGGAGAAATCCATCAACATGCCTTCATCTGAAACTCCACGTTCCTGAACCACATCGCCTTCAATTTCCGCTTCAAATCTGTAGCGATGGCCATGCATGTGTCGGCACTTGCTCTTGTGGTTAGGAACCCTATGGCCCGTATCGGTTTCGACGTATCTGCGGATTCTTGTTGTCATTCTTCCATCTCCTCGAAGTTCAATGATGCTGAATTGATGCAATATCGGTTGCCTCCGTGCTTTCGTGGCCCGTCCTCAAAAATGTGACCGAGGTGAGCATCGCATTTTTTACAGCGAACTTCAACCCTAAGCATGCCATATGTTCGATCTTCAATTTGAACGATTCCCGCTCTTGCGTGTTCGCTGTGGAATGAAGGCCAGCCACAGCCTGAATCGAACTTCATTGTTGATGTGAAGAGGACATGCCCGCAACAGACGCATGTGTACGTCCCCTTGCGTTTCTCATCCCAGTAAATTCCAGTGAAAGCTTGTTCAGTTCCGCTGTTGCGTGTGACATGATATTGCAGTTCGGATAATTTTTCTTTGTAGTAAGCATCCTTGTGCTTTCTCTCAGTCTCGAGGGCTGCTTCCAGCACGACGCCCCATGGTTCAACATATTCGATAGGATCGACCAAATCTAGTGCGTTGAAGGCCAAAATGCGCTCGACATCCGAGCCGCTTCGACCCGAACTTCTTCCTTTTGCATCTGGATTGTACGAGGTAATTGTATTTTCAAAAACCCGGTCAAAATTAAGTTCAAGTTGGTCGCAAGCCCTTAGCGCATCCTTTAGAATGGTGACCTTATTTCCGTTCAAGTAAGGAAGTTGAAATTTCACCCGCTCACTGTCCCAGTTGCCAATTGCGAATGCGTGTTCTAGGGCAGTGTAAAATTCTGGCCGACAATCTGGGTAGATCTCATGGTCACCCGAATGAACGCCCAGTGCAATCGAGACATCAGTGGATTCTCTTGATGAAATGGAGAGCGCGTGGCCATAGAGAATGGATGCAAAAATAGCGTTTCGATTTGGTACAACTGTGGCCTTCATTTGCTCTTCTTCATAGTGACCTTCAGGAATCTCCG
>DUKM01000115.1 GCA_013329255.1 Candidatus Poseidoniaceae archaeon
TCAGTTTAGAGCGTTGACGACACCTGAGATTCGTGTTCGGAGTTCTTCCAAATCTGCGGCGTCTTCTGTGAGGGTTCCGGTGACAACCCAATCGGCGCCAGCCTGGGCTGCGCGCCGCGCTTGTTCTGGAGTACGAATGCCCCCTCCGACAACAAGGGTGAGCCCTTCGACGGTTCGGGCGCTTTCGATGAGTTTTGGATTGACTTGAGTCGAAGCTCCGCTGCCTGCTTCAAGGTAAAGCAACTTGAATCCGTACATTTGGGCGGTAAGGGCGTATGCGTGGACAAGATCATGATCTTCGGGTTGAATCAATTCTGCAGCACCGACTTCACCGACGCGCCCGCCTGGTGCACAAACTACGTAGCCGGTAGGAAGGGCTTCGACGCCGAATTTCTTGAGGTATGGGGCACCACGGATTTGCTCTCCAACGAGGAAGCGGCGCTCGGTTGAATTCATCAGCATCATGAATGTGATTGCGTCGGCTGCCGGAGAGAGTGCATGAGCGCCACCTGGGAACAGGACAACAGGAATATGCCACATCGTTTCATCGGCCTCGGGATCTTGGCTCGCTGCGAACGTTCTCAACTCAAACGCTTCCTGAATAGCAACACACGTAGCGTGAACAATCTCGTCTGGGGTGTCGGTTGAACCGCCAACAAAAATCATCGAGGAGCCTGCTTCAATTGCCACCATGGCCCGATTGGCCGCTGTGTTTGGGTCTTGCTTGGCCGGATCGATTAGGGTGACGTGGCGGGTTTGCCCGTTGCTGTTCGCCGTGTATTCGAGGGTGGTTTGTTCATTGCGACGCATGGGGTTCCCGCTTCTCGGTTTTGCCGCCACAGCATAGGCGTTGCGCAACATCGCCCCGCCGTGGGTTGAATCCACAGACTACTCAAACCCCGCCGTTGTCGCAGGCTCATGGGTGAAGTGGGACCGTTTCGACGATTGCTCGGGCACATGGGGAATCATCGCGCCACAATTCGACTGGCTTCATTTTGTTCAGTGACCAACAAAATTTGGGACTTAGCCCCCCCCTTACTGATTGGCTTGGCCGTTGACGTGGTCGTTGAAAGAGAGGATTCGTTTCTTGCGTCCATGGGCATTCTTGATCCTTGGAACCAGTTAATCCTGCTTTCAGTTCTCACTTTTGCTATCTGGGGCTTGGAATCGCTTTTCGAATACTTTTACGGAATTCTATGGCGAAACCTCGCACAGACTGTACAGCATGAACTGAGGATTGACACCTTCGCCCATGTTCAGCGACAAGGCATGGGCTGGTTCGATGAACGACAAAAAGGAGATATTCTCGCTATTCTCAACGATGACATCAATCAGCTCGAACGTTTCTTGGATAAAGGAGCGAACGATTTGTTGCAAGTTTCAACAACCGTCGTGGTTGTTGGCGCCGTTTTCATTGCGATATCCTGGCAGGTCGCATTGTTTGCCGTCCTCCCTATTCCGCTGATTGTTTGGGGCTCATTCCGGTATCAACGAAGCCTAGAACCGCGCTATGCCGAAGTGAGAAGGGCCGCAGGCGCAATGAACGCTCTCTTAGAAAACGATCTTTCTGGTATGTCAACCATCCAATCCTTCACCGCAGAAGATCGAGAAATCAAGCGGGTAGAAGATCTGAGCAATGTGTACCGCGAATCAAACCGACAAGCGATTCGGCTGTCTGCTGCGTTTACACCGCTCATCCGAATGGCCATTCTCACGGGGTTCACCGCAACACTGCTGCTCGGTGGATGGATGACGTTGGAAAACGAATTGGCCGTTGGGGCTTATTCTGTGCTGGTGTTCATGACGCAACGTTTGCTCTGGCCCTTAACACGACTTGGGGAAACATTCGACCTTTACCAGCGCGCAATGGCTTCTTCGACGCGCGTTCTTGACGTTCTCACCTCCCCCACTGAAGTGAAGGAAGGAAGCCATTTACCCGAACGGCCCGATGTTCAATCCTCTTCGATTGTGTTCAAAGATGTTGATTTTTCTTACCCTGGGCGAGACCCGGTGTTTCATCAATTGAACTTGGAGCTTCGATCCGGAGAGACCGTCGGTGTTGTAGGTTCCACGGGAGCGGGAAAGACCACGCTTATCCGGTTGCTTCTGCGGTTTGCTGAACCGACCAACGGCACGATTGAGTGGGCCGGCAAGCCCCTTCATCAATGGAACCTCAAGCGGTTGCGCTCGTCAATGGCGCTCGTCGCTCAGCACATCACTTTGTTTCCAACAACAATTCTTGAAAACATCCGTTACGGCAACCCGCAGGCTGATGATGGCGCTGTTATGGAAGCGGCTCGCCTAGCAGAAGTTGCAGACTTTGTTGAAGCGCTGCCCGCTTCGTGGGCCACCCTTGTTGGTGAAGGAGGGCACCGCCTATCTGGTGGGCAAAGGCAACGGCTTGCAATCGCTCGAGCCGTTTTGAAGGACGCCCCTTTGCTCATCCTCGACGAAGCAACCTCTGCTGTGGATAATGAGACTGAAGCGGCCCTTCAGCGTTCGATCAACAAAATTTCCAAAAATCGAACCGCGGTCATTATCGCACATCGGCTTTCGACGGTCCGTAATGCAGATCGAATTCTCGTGCTTGAACAAGGAGAAATTGCTGAAGATGGCCCGCATGAGGCTTTAGTTGAACTTGGCGGCATCTACGCTCGAATGTGGGCCGTCCAAACCGGAGCGCGAACTTAGCCCGGCGTTGACCAAACTGGCTGATAATTCTATTTTGGTGACTGGATTATTACACTCCTTTATATGCACGTTTGCATGCCCCGCGAATGAGTAACATGATTTCTGAAAAGTTTTC
>DUKM01000067.1 GCA_013329255.1 Candidatus Poseidoniaceae archaeon
CCCGTTGCTCGAACTTGCGTTTTCACTTGGCGCAACAGCGGTTCACATTCTTCACAGTGCAAAAGCCCGACATGTCCAGGCCATAGCGCGGGACAACGGTTACGAGGGTGAAATCATGCTGGAAACTGAATTCCGTCTCCCTCCAACCTACGCTCACCACACCAAGGGCAAAGCCGCAACTGCAGTTCGATGTTGGCGTTTCCACCTACCAGGGGATGCGAAATTAATCGAGGACGAAATCGAAGAGGCGTGAAACCTCGTATGAGGGGTTGAAAAGGGGACGGCCCACCCGTTCAAACAAGCGAAACAGCGTGCGACCTACCTCGGGCCATGTTTGCAAAAGGAATGAATCACATGACGCCGAGCCTCGTCACCCCAGGAATGAATGTATCAAGCACCGCAGATTGCGAGGCTGGAGAAGGAACAATCGAAGTGGATGGTCGCATTGTGGCCACCGCAGTTGGCGCCTTTTCCATCAACGAAGGGATTGGATCCGTTACGGCTTCAAAGGCAATCGTCACTCCAGAAGTTGGCGATACCGTGCTGTGTGAAATTGTCAAACTCAACGAGAAGAACGGTGAAGCGCAAGTGATTTGCGTCGAAGGAAAGCCAGGAAGCGTTCTCCCTGAGCATCTGTACGGCCAATTCCACGTCACCAACATCGTCGATCGCTACATGCACCAAACATCTGATGCTGTTCGCCGACGGGATGTGTGCCGTGCTGAAGTCAAAGAAACGAGCCCAGTGCTCCGTATCTCCTTCCGAGACCGCGACGACTGCGGCGTGCTCCATGCAATCTGCCCCTCCTGCGGCGACACACTCAACGCCGACCAAGATGGCGACTGGAACGTTCGTTGCCCAACATGCGATTACCAATCTTACCGAGCCCTTGCCGACAACTACGGCGCTGGCTGGGCTGAAGTTGAACAGGGTGCAAGCGCCCTCAACAACTCTGGAAAGCGATGGGGCGGCGCTGCTGAAGCTATGTTTGGCAAAGGCCCTGCTGGCCGTGCGACCTTCATTGCAGCCGATGTCCGAGAAGATGGACGAGAGCGCACCTATTTCCGATTCGAAGGCGAGAGCGGCGGCCAAGGTCGCCGACCACGAAACGCTCCAGGATGCCGACTGTTTGTTGGTGGCTTACCTCGTGAAGTGGGAACTGAAGAACTCCGCGCCTTGTTTGCTGAACACGGCGACATGACCGATTGCATTGTCCTCACCGACGACAACGGCGTGAACCGAGGATTCGGATTCGTCACCTACAGCGAAAAAGCACATGCTGACGCTGCAATTGCAAAGTTGGACAAGCACAAGGTCAACGGTCGACGCATCGGTGTTCGTGATGCAGACAGCGACGATAAGAAAGGTAAGCGAGAGAAGCGAAAGGACCCCGAAGGCCTCAAACTCTATGTCGGCAACCTCCCGTTCAAAGCAACTGAAGACCAACTCAAGGCGCTGTTTGAAGGCGTGGCAACCATCACTGAACTTGTGATGGCAACCGATAACGCTGGAAAGCCCAAAGGATTCGCTTTCGCATTCGTGAAGGAAACGGATCAGGGTGAAGCAATCGTCGCAAAACTCAACGGTACAGAACTGCTTGGTCGAAAGATCAAGGTCGATGTATCTCAAGGTGGAAAGAAAGGTGGAAAACCCGGAAAGCCCGCTGAATCCGGTGGCAAAACCAACCGGGAACTTCAAGCCATGCGGGAAGAGGAACAAGACGGCAAGAAGGGCCGTCAACGCCGACGCCCAAAGAAGGATTGAAGACCACCGCATGCGGGTTGGTCGATATGGTCGAGGCACATTCCGAAAAGTGGCTCGTCATCGATGGTTACGAAGATGAACCTGCTGCATTCGGTGTTCCACCCTATGTTGGTTTCCACATACGATACTTGTGTGGTGTTTTAGAACGAGCCAACATCGATTATGATTACGTCACCATTGATGAGTGGCGGATGTTCATCCGGCAGCAAGGTGAAGAGGCCGTCCGCAAACGCTTAGCTGTGGTTTCGGGCCTTGCTTGCATCGCAGGGGCAGTGGTGCCAGGCCGCTACTTGCGAGGCACACCAATCTCACTCAAAGAAACTCGAGAATTAATTCGAACCCTTCCGAACAACACGCCCGCTCTGTTTGGAGGTTGGGCGATTCGTGGGTGGCGCCAACAAGGTTGGTCACCGCTTCAAGCCAACCTGTTTCTCGCATTGCAGGACACAGATGCAACGCTTGACAAGTACCTCAAAACGGGGGCTTGGTCGCATGAGCGACGCACGGCTGAACAATGGACAGAGTGGGCACAAGCCGGGGCCTCGAGCAGAGCTGTCAGCGACCACCCCGATCTTGGCACAGAACAAAAGCGAGGCCCGCTCACCTACGAAGTGGAAGTGTACCAAGGATGCGTTCGCTACAAACGAGGGTGCAAGTTTTGCATTGAGCCAAAGAAGGGCGTTCCAATTTGGCGAACCCCTGAAGACATCATCGAAGAAGTTCGCCTTGCCCATGAGGCCGGCGTACAACATGTCCGCTTGGGAGGCATGACCGACACCTACACCTACATGGCTGACGGGGTCAAGGAACTCGAGTACCCAGTGCCAAATCCTGAGCCGATTGCTCAATTGCTCCATGGCCTACGAGATGATGACCGGCTTGGTATTCTCCACACCGACAACGGCAACCCTTCGATAATCGCAGAGAACTTGGAGGAATCCGAAGCCATCACGAAGACGCTGGTCGAAACGCTTTCTGATGGAGCGGTCCTTTCCTTTGGCCTTGAATCTGCAGATCCGTCTGTTCATGACGCCAATTGGCTGAACTGCGACCCTGCCCAACTGAAGGCAGCGATTCGTTTGGTCAATAAATACGGCAAAGAGCGTGGATCACGGGGTTTGCCAAAACTGTTGCCAGGCCTCAATTTCATCGCTGGACTCAATGGGGAAACGGAGGCGAGTTACCAAATGAACCTCGACCTCTTGCATGAAATTCGGCGAGAAGGGCTCTTATTGAGGAGAATCAACATTCGTCAAGTGGAAGGCGAAGGGTTTCAAGAGATACCTCAAAAGCAGTTTAACATGTTCAAAACCAACGTACGAGACACCATCGACGGGCCGCTCTTGCAGGAACTATTCCCTATGGGTGGCATTCTATCCGATGTGCATTGGGAGACGCATGA
>DUKM01000128.1:0-1808 GCA_013329255.1 Candidatus Poseidoniaceae archaeon
GCAACCGCCGTGAACGGCCAACCCCTCGCCTTCACAGTTGGTACAACCGTAATGGTCAACGGCGCCACGGTTACAATTCCCGATGTTGCCACAAGCAACGGTGTGATTCACGTGATTGACAAGGTACTCACGCCCTCAGAGAGTCCAAACAACATTCCACGCACAGCACAATGCACCGGGATTCACGACTCGCTTGTCTCTGCTGTGGTTCAAGCAGAACTGCTCGAAACGCTCCAAGGCGCTGGGCCTTTCACGCTCTTTGCTCCAACCGATCAGGCGTTTTCAGATGCAGGCATTGATCTGGCTGCCCTCGATACTCCTGAAGGAAAAGCCGCTCTCACCGATATTTTGCTCTACCACGTTGTTGCTGGAGCGGTTCCTTCCTCCGCTGTCACGGAGTGCTTGAAGGCAACCACCGTCAACGGCAACCCAATCGCCTTCACTGTTGGTGATGGCGTGATGGTGAACGACGCCACAGTCACGCTTGCAGACGTCAACACCAGCAACGGTGTCATCCACGTTATCGACAAGGTGCTCACACCAACCGCAACACCAGACGATATCCCACGCACCGCTCAATGCACCGGCGTTCACAACTCCCTTGTGGCCAGCGTGATTCAAGCGGAACTGTTGCCAACCCTCCAAGGCGACGGACCGTTCACGGTCTTCGCCCCAACCGATCAGGCGTTCTTGGATGCAGGCATTGTTCTGGCAGACTTGGACACGCCAGAAGGCAAGGCGGCGCTGAGTGACATTCTGCTCTACCACGTTGTTGCAGGCGAGGTTCCAGCTTCCGCTGTCACCGACTGCATGTCCGCCGCAACCGTGAACGGAAACCCGCTTTCCTTCACCGTTGGTGACAGCGTCATGGTCAACGGAGCCACCGTGACCGCTACCGATGTCGCCACAAGCAACGGTTTGATTCACGTCATCGACAAGGTCCTGAGCCCAACCGCTACGCCGAACAATATCCCACGTACGGCTCAATGCACAGGTGTTCACGATTCATTGGTTGCTGCCGTAATCCAGGCAGAACTGTTGGAAACGCTCCAAGGCGACGGCCCATTCACGGTCTTTGCACCAACCGACCAAGCGTTCATCGATGCTGGTATCGACCTTGCAGCGCTCGACACCCCTGACGGGAAAACCGCTCTCACCGATATTCTGCTCTACCACGTTGTAGGCAGCGCAGTTCCCGCCTCCGCAGTGACTGATTGCATGAGCGCTACAGCAGTCAACGGACAACCGCTTTCCTTCACCGTCGGTGACGGTGTGATGGTCAACGGAGCCAACGTTACGCTTGCAGATGTCAACACCAGCAACGGTGTAATTCACGTCATCGATAAGGTTCTGAGCCCAACCGATACGCCAAACAACATTCCACGCACCGCTCAATGCACTGGCATCCACGATTCGTTGGTTGCTGCAGTGATCCAAGCAGAACTGTTGGAAACGCTCCAAGGCGACGGACCGTTCACGGTCTTTGCGCCAACCGATCAGGCGTTCATTGATGCAGGCATCGACCTCGCAGCGCTTGACACACCAGAAGGAAAGATTGCGCTCGCCGACATTTTGCTCTATCACGTCGTGGGCAGCGCAGTTCCGGCCTCAGCAGTCACCGACTGCATGAGCGCCACAGCGGTCAACGGGCAACCATTGTCCTTCACCGTCGGTGACGGTGTAATGGTTAACGGAGCCACCGTTACGCTTGCAGATGTCAACACCAGCAACGGTGTCATCCATGTGATCGATAAGGTGCTGAGCCCAACCGCCACACCCAACAACATTCCACGTACCGCTCAATGCAC
>DUKM01000128.1:2225-2760 GCA_013329255.1 Candidatus Poseidoniaceae archaeon
TTCATTGATGCAGGCATTGATTTGGCTGCGCTTGACACACCAGAAGGAAAGGCAGCGCTGGCTGACATTCTCCTGTACCATGTGTACTCGGGCTCGTTCACAGCCGCTGACATCACAGAAGGCATGACCCTCCAGATGGTCAACGGCGATAACGTCACGATTTCCCTCCTTACTGGAATCGATGGTGCGAACATTACACTCGCTGATGTCATGACTTCGAATGGCGTGATTCACGTGATTGACAAGGTCATGACGCCGCCTGTCGATGAGGTGAATGATTCCAGTGATACCACCTCAGGTGAGGAAGAAGACGACGATGGCCTGTTCGCTATTATCTTGATCGTGCTCGTCGTTCTTGGTGGAGGTGCCGGAGCGGTGCTCTTCATGAGAAGTCGCAGCGGTGAAGAAAAAGTGTCTGCTGATTTCACTCAAGGCGGTATCATGAACCAATTGCAACCCGTCGATCCAGCAATCTATGGCACTCAACCCATCCAGGCAGTGCAGCCAATTCAAGCTGTACAGCCAGTTCAAGCCG
>DUKM01000128.1:3110-6093 GCA_013329255.1 Candidatus Poseidoniaceae archaeon
GTTGTTGCTGAGCCGGTTGTTTTGCGACAATGGACCGACGAAAACGGGTACACATGGCGAGCCATGGACAACGGAACCACCTACTGGTGGACTGGAACCGATTGGCAAAAGTACGCTTGATTCTCACTTGAGATACGAGGCTTGCCTGTGCCGCAAGGCCAACAAATGGGTTCGACCTCTTGTGGCTGGTTTGAGAACTGAACCTCATGCCTCGATGGCAAGGTGGCGTGGCTCGGGCCACGGCCGTTGGTCATCCCATGTCGCCCATTCGCTCACCCATGGTTCCATGAAAGCCTGCGCTTCAAAGCCCAGTTCCTCCATCACCTTGGATGGGAGAGCCATTCCACCCTTGTAGCGAAGCGCTGTTCTCAGCAGGCCTGCTGAACACACCAAACCACCCTGTTCAACGAGTTGTTGGAAATAGAAAAATTTCTCATCGAAGCCGACCATTGTTGTTCTTATCGTTGCCTTACGAAACGGCCTCACCCGTCGTCGGTATCGGATTGAGGAGCCTCCAACCACAAAGGCCAACTTGTTTTTCCGAAGGTAGCGAACCAAACCAACTTGGAACGCCAGATCGATTCTGGCCATGTCGAACATGACAAAGTGGCGTCCATTGTTGACTTCTGGATACACATCCAAATCTCCAATCAACGGTCTGTAATGGTAACAATATTCATCGCTCCAATCCACTGCTTTCTTTCGTTGTAAGGCGTGACGAAGCACCATGCGAATCAATCGGAAATATGGGTACATGGCCCGGCCATTCAAGCGGTGATGATGAAACTTCGTGGCTGTTGCAAAGGCACGCCGAGGTTTGAACGGTGTTCTGACGAGCCGTTCAAGCGGTTGGCAGTTCCAATTCCACTGCAAAAAGTGGGTCGGGGTCGGTTGAATCATGGTAAGCCACGACCACACCGCCATCGTTCAAGATGGCCAAAGATGCGAAGTCGAATCGAATGTCGGCTCCGGCACCAGAAGTTGAATCGAGATCGCCTTGACCGATGTAGGTCAGTGTGTCTGGTGCCAGACTCTCACTGTAGCCTCGAACGTGGAACACCGTGTCGACGTCCGGCCCATCGCTGCTTTGGTAGCGGACGTTGAGGACAAACAGGTCAAGGTCACCGTTGGATTGGAATTCCCATTCTTCAATTTCGGTCCCCATCGAACTGATGTCGTAGGTTTGGTTTGTCCATGTTTGGGCCCCGTCCATCGAGAGGTAATGCGTGAAACTTGTGCCGGTGTTTTCGACGCAATGCAAAGCTCCTGCACTGTCAATTTGGCAATATTCGGATGGGAATTGTACTTCAAGTTCGTTCCATGAAAGGGTAGTGTCCATGTAAGCAGCGTTGCCGTTGTTGAAGTAACTCGGGAACAGCAAACCACCGCTTGGCACCGGGAACGCTCGCATTTCCTTGTGAGGCTTGTTGACGTCCCAGTAAGCAGGCAAATCTGCTTGTGTGAAATCCAAATCAAGTTCAATCGAGGGTTCTCCACCATCTCGGCCAGGGAATTGGAAGGGGTAGTAGTTGAGGCCATCAACGCTGATTTGGCCGCCAGCATCTTGGGTTTGGTGCCAGAAATTAGACACCACAATGCTTGCCCATTCACCGTTACCGAGGCTTGAGGAAATTGGTCCAACAACTTCCACTTGCCACGATCGATCATAGAATGGTTCAGTGATTCTGTTGTAACACCAACTCCATTCGTCTTCAGATTCATCATAAAGAATTGCGTAAAATTTGTCGAGTTTCAAATCGGCTCCGAGGTATGGGAACCACGACATGGAGAGAATATCGCCGTTTGTCGCTTGAACGATGCTGCCTTCCCCGAGCCCTTCTTGCCCTTGATTGGTTGGAACGAAGGTGCGGCATTGAGTGTCCGGAATGAAGCCTGGAATGTAGGTGTCCCACGCATGGCCGCGGTCCATTGAATACACTGGGTACTCGCCACCGATGTTCATGATTTGGCCTTCAATTGATGTGGCAATGTAGTGTTCGCAGCAGTTGCCGCCCTTGCTTTTGTCAAACACGGCCCATGTTGTGTTGGTTGTTTGGTTGGTCATCAAGTCGATGGTGACGAACATTCGAGCGTCTTCGTGGGCGGCTGAATCAATCAAACTGTAACTGTTCCAAATGGGTTCAGCGTTTGGTTCACTGGTCATCGATTCACCCGAACCAAAGCAACCAGCCATGACCATCGAAGCCATCAGCAGGACGCTCAATATGACTCGACGCATGGTACAGGGTTCATGCGGTGGAATTTGAAGGCGTCGCTTGCGAAGGTCGAGGACGACGCTCGGTCAGATCAATGCGGAATGAAGGGTTTTCAGGCCTTGAGCGGTGTGCGTTCCAAACCAAGTTAACGCTTCTCCGTCGATGCATTTCGACCATATTTTTTGCCCACCGAGTTCGGCCACCTTCGCAGCGATTGCAACGCCTTCTTCAAGGGCAAAAGGATGAGGCTCACTCGACAGCAGCAACCCTTCGATTCGATGGTGAATCAGAAGTTCCGGCGTGACGACAGGGTAACCGTTGCCACCTTCCACCAGGGCAGGGACCTCGAGGCCAAGCGTTGTCAGCACCCCACCAGCATACTTGTGTGGCCCAACCGACATCAATGGCTCATGCCAAATCATAGGAGCGATTCTGGAGGTAGGCAAAGCGTTTGACTCAAGTTCTTGCAAGACTTCTTCAAGCGCTGAAGCCCATGCTTCTCCGCTTTCCTTTCGATTGATTTTGGTTGCCAATTCTCGCAACAATGCGGGTACTTCTTTGGGGTGTTCCACAGAGCATACGAACACGTCGATGCCAGCCTCTATCAACGAATCATAGACCTCTTTCGGGTTCTCCTCTCGATCGAGCACGACAAGGTCAGGATTGGTGGCGAGTATCTTGTTGATGTTTGGCGTTTTTGTTCCACCAACAACCGCTACCTGCCCCACTTTTCCTGCAGGATGAATGCACCAAGGGGTCCGGCCAAC
>DUKM01000128.1:6474-7121 GCA_013329255.1 Candidatus Poseidoniaceae archaeon
ACAATCCTCATGCTTCGACCGCCTCAAACTACTGTGAACCAAACGGTGGTGCCGTCAACTTCGAACGACTCGCTTCCGTCAGCAGGTGTTTCCTCTGTTGGGTGGAATATGGCCGCTGCCGATCGTGTTTCATTGACGATCCACTGCTGGTCATCCGCAAAGAGTTCTGGTGCGTCCTTCATCCAAATTTCCAAATCGATGGTTGCTTCAATTTCCAAATCCAACGTCTTGCGTTTCGCTTGAATGCGGCGGGTGATGTCTCTTGCTAAGCCCTTTGAAAGCAAAGCGGGGGTATCGTTCATGTCCAACACGAGGCTGATGTGCGTTGCTTGTTCGCCTTGTCCAATTTGAACGGTGGAGGCAGCAAAGCCATCGCGCTCAGTGCGCTTCAATTCGACGTCGGTCATTTCGATGGCAACGCCCATAATTTCGCATGTTCCCGCTTCGATTGAGGCTAAGAGTGCTTCAGGGTCTTCGCTTGATTTGATCTCATTGGCTACGGCGTTGACATTGGCTCGTGCCTTAGGGGCGAGTGCTCGGAAGTTTGGTGCGAGTTCAATGCGCTGGAAACGATCTAAATCTTGCTCGATGAGGATGGCTTCCACGTTCAATTCCTCAGCCAAGATGCCATGGAACTCTGTCAAATC
>DUKM01000128.1:7495-11224 GCA_013329255.1 Candidatus Poseidoniaceae archaeon
ATACGGATGCGACGCCCGACTTCAGCCAATTCACGAACAACGGTCATCGAGGATTCGAGTCGTTCATCCTTTGGTGGTAACTGCGCCGTTGCAGCAGCGGCTTGTTCATCCCACGCATCGGCGGTTGCTCCATCAAGTCCACCAGGTGTTCCAAGCGGCCAGGCAGCTTGGTGTACGGTCTCACCCGTTAAGTTTCGATGAATGACATCAACCATGAACGGGCTGACGGGTGCCATGAGTTTGCAGACCGTGGTCAACACTTCGTGCAAGGTGTGCTGGCAAGCAAGTTTGTCGGTTGATTCGGCATCGTCCCATAGGCGGCGTCGGCTTCGGCGCACGTACCAGTTTGAGAGGTCATTGACGACGAAATTTTCCAAATCACGGCAGGCTTTGTGGAAGTTCCACGAAACGAAATCGTTGTGATAGCCTTCAGCGGTTGTTGCCAAGCGCGACAGAATCCAACGGTCAAGGGTTGGCCGATCACCGACTTCAACGGTGCTTGCTTCAGGATCAAATCCATCCAAAGCAGCATAGTCAGCATGGAACTTGTAGATGTTCCACAAGGTGAGGAACATCTTAGCATAGGTTTCACGAACACCGTTTGGATCGAACTTCATTGGGTTCCAAGGTGCGCCTGCAGTGACCATGTACCAGCGGGTTGCATCTGCACCTTCGCGGTTGAAATGGTCCCACGGGTCGACGATGTTCCCCTTGGATTTGGACATCTTCTTTCCATCGGCGTCTAAGATCAAACCAAGGCTCAAGCATCGCTTGTATGCGGGTTTGTCGAACACCGTTGTTGACACGGCGAGAAGGGTGTAGAACCAGCCACGAGTTTGGTCTACGCCTTCGCAGATGTAATCGACAGGTGAGGATGCATCGAAGGTTTCTCCACCATCGAACGGGTGATGCCACTGAGCAAACGGGGCGCACCCCGAATCGAACCAGCAGTCCATGACAAATGTCTCTCGTTGCATTGGTTTTCCTTCATCATCAACGAGGGTAAAAGCGTCCACAATTGGCCTGTGAAGGTCCACATCATCGGGACAAGGAGGGTTTTCAATGCCGGCAGCGGCGGCCTTTGCCACTTCAGCTTGGAGTTCTTCAATCGAGCCAACGCAGGTCATTTGGCCGTTCTCGCTACGCCATACTGGGAGCGGTGTGCCCCAATACCGTTCTCGGGAAATAGCCCAATCTTTGACGTTGCGCAACCATTCTCCAAACCTTCCTTCGCCCACCCAATCGGGGGCCCATTCAACACCGTCGTTGAATTCCAGAAGGCGTTCTTTGACGGCGGTCATGCGGACAAACCATGAATCCATGGCGTAGTAAAGCAAAGGATGGCCGGTTCGCCAGCAATGCGGGTAATCGTGCAGGTAGGCTTTTTCTCTGTAGAGCAAACCACTTTCCGGGCCTTTCGTGTTGCTTCCACCTGGTGCTGAAAGCAATTCGATCACCGTTTGGTCGCAGTCCTTGACGTACCTGCCATCAAGTTCTGCGTGGGTTCCAGCGATGAAGGCGCCGTCCATACCAACGGTGTGATGGGCAGGCAAGCCTGCCGCCATGCCGAGGTTGTAATCGTCTTCACCGTACATGACTGCGGTGTGAACAACGCCTGTACCGTCGGTTGTGGTGACCCAGTCTGCTTCCAAAACGGTCCATGCTGTTTCAGAACCGTTGCGAGGAACTGCGCCGGGGAACAAAGGCTCGTAACTTCGGCCAACCAATTCTTTGCCTTGAATTTCTTCGAGCACTTCGACGTTGTGTCGAAGCACTTCTTTCATCAAATCCTTGGCTAAGATGACAACTTCACCAACTTCAGCGCCACCTGCGCCCTTCCAGTTTTCTGCTTGCTCGGTCACACGTGCTCGAACGTAGGTGACATCAGGGCCAACCGCTAGTCCAACGTTGCCAGGAAGGGTCCATGGTGTCGTGGTCCAAGCGAGAATGCTTGCGTCTTCATCGGTCAGTTTGAATTTGACATAGACCGATGGCTCTTCGACTTCTTTGTAGCCTAAGGCCACTTCGTGACTTGAATAGGAGGTTCCAGTTTGGGGGCAGTAAGGCAGGACCTTGTGGCCGCGGTAAAGCAGCCCTTTGTCGAACATCTGCTTGATGGCCCACCAGCATGATTCAACATAGTTGTTCTCAAGCGTCACGTATGGGTTGTCAAGATCGACCCAGTACGCCATGCGCTCGGTCATTTCTCGCCAAGCGGATTCATAGGTCCAAACAGAATCCCTGCAGGCTTGATTGAAGTTGTCCATGCCGTACGCCTCGATGGCTTCGTTGCTCATCAAGTCCATTCGCTTTTGAACTTCGATTTCGACCGGTAAGCCGTGGGTGTCCCAGCCACCTTTTCGCTTAACTTGGAAGCCTTCCATGGTCTTCCATCGACAAACGAGGTCTTTGTAGGCCCGGGCTACAACGTGGTGGATTCCTGGTTTTCCATTGGCAGTAGGAGGGCCTTCAAGGAAGATGAAAGGCGCGCCGTGACTGCGCGAATCAATGGAGGCTTGGAACGCATTTTCCTGTTTCCAAGCGGACAACAGGTCCGTCTCGAGCGCAACTGCATCCAGTTCACCAGCAGCGTCGGGTCGAGCCATGCTTCGCCCAGCGGTGGTATTGTCTTGAACCTCACCCTTCCCCTCAAACGAAAAAAGAACATTCAGGCGGAAAAACAAACGCTACAGGTGGCGATGATTCGCCCTCCTTGCCTTCGGATGGCGGCGTATGTTTCAAGTCGTTAGACCTACACGCAACATGCATGGGGGAGGTGACAACGCTGAAGACTGCCTTGTTCCTCACCGTCTTGATGGTGCTTGGTGGCCCACTTAGCATCGGATTGAGCCAAAACTCTCCGATTCAAGAATCATTGGTGCTAAGCGACGGCATTGTTGCCTCCGTAAGCGCTGGTGAAAACAGCAGTTTCCTTCTCGCAGGCAACGGTTTTGCTTCGACCTCTTTCACGGTGGATGTCCCAAGCGACGCTCCAATTACCAACATTCATTTGGCGATGGAGCCAACCACACAAGCCACGCAAACTGGGTTCCAATGGGATGACGCTGCGGCCTGGTCTGCATCATCCGCTGTTCACAACGGCACATACGGCTCTGCTGGTGTTCTGACCGGTGACGGTGGCGGCACGCTTTGGGATTTCAACACGGGCCTCCAAGGCTGGACTGCCTCCACTGCCAGTTATGTCGGGCGCTATACTGCCAACGCATGCGGCTACAACGGCAGCACTGGAGGTTCGCTCAAGACCCAAGCCAATTACAACGCTCCCGAGCACGCCACTTCACCGGTGGTCAACCTCGCTGGGATGAGCACAATCCCCCTTCATGCATGGATTCGACAAGGCTCGTCTTCATGCGGCGAAGAAGCAGATTCCGGCGAGGATCTCAAGGTTCAGTACAAAACCACAGCAGGCGCTTGGACCACGCTGAACACATGGTCGGGGGCGACCACTGGAGGGACAAACCAACAATGGATGGGCAACTTGCCAGCCGCTGCTCTCCACGCCAACACACAAATCCGATTCGAACAAATCTCAGGTTCTGGAACCTGTTGTGACTTCTGGTTCATTGACGATGTGCACCTAGCGCTCCCCCCCTCAGCTGATTGGACAAGCCCAAGCATCGGTTTCGGTGCCGGTGATTTCCAAACCATCAACGCTGGTCCTTGGGCGCCGCTCTACTTAGACGCCGAAATACCCGATGGAGCAACCCT
>DUKM01000128.1:11607-32173 GCA_013329255.1 Candidatus Poseidoniaceae archaeon
GGGTGGATTCCAACCAATGGCTTGGATTGGTCAACCCATACATCCATTCGGATCTTGATCGCCTTTGGCCCTGCAGCCGATGGCAGCATGCCGACGGTTCACTCAATCAGCGGCGACGGGCAATACGCAGTTGCGGCAGCCCACGCCCTCGCCTTGGATGACTGGTCAACCAACAACGGGGGTATTTCCTATGTTTCGAACACCGCTTCCTACGATGGCATGTCAAACGACCAACTGACGTCACCATGGTTTTCCACATCCGCAGCGCTTACGGAAGTGTATGTTGACGCAACGACCAACCTCGCACAAGCTCAAATTCGTACCTCTGTTTCCGACAGTTGGACCAACATTACCTTGCCCTTCACGATGAACCTCGACGGTGCAGAAGGTTCAGTCGGCGCTTACCAAGTGCAGTTCATCGCCGCTTCCAACAACACCTCTTCCGTGTGGCAACTGTTTGATTTTGAAACGGGCGCCTATGGTGGATTGCAACCCGCCAACCCACGAATTGATTTCGCCGGTGATGGCGTGCTTGAATGGGGCGGCAGCGATGCAAGGGTCGGTTCATGGGGTCATCAAGACCGCTTCGAAAACGGAGCGACCCACATTGCGGTCAACCCGGGGATTTCAGGTTCAGCAAGCACGAAGGCTTGGATTCCAGTGGCAGAACTGTCTTCGTTTTCGTTTGCAGCGCTCTCAAGCCAAGGCATGCTGGACAGCGTTTTGATGAGGATTGGCAACGATGAGGTGGCCAACTGGACCATCGAAGGATCAAGCCTTATCGCTCTCAACGGGTCACAACTCGCCACCCTTTCCGCTTCATTGGGAAGCCAAACCTCGACCGTTGGCGTGCTTGGCATGTCGTTTGCTGAAGTGACCTTCGAGGTAACCGGTACGGGCAACGTCACCCTTGCTGGTCTTTCTGTGCCCTACGAGGTCGCCGCATCAATCGTCGCTGCATCGGATTCAATGTTCGTTTTGGCGATGAACACCGCTCGCTACGGCTTGTCGCCAAACGGCGGCTTGCACCAAATCGTTGTGCCCTTTTCTTCAGACTCACCGGGTGGCCTTCGTGTTTCAATCCCTGGACTCAACACCTCATCTGCTGTTCAACTTGTAAGTTCAGAAATGCTGGTCGATGATCCTGTGCTTGCCCCAAGTCAACGGTGGCAAACCATGAATTCAACCTACAATGTCTACGGCTCTGGAGCCACAATGGCACGCCTCCAAGTCACCGATGGTGCAACAACAGGAACCTGGCTGATGCCGTTCAACGGCGGCTCCCCAATTGGCTTAGGTGCTTCTGATCAAATCGAACTTCATCCCGATCAGGCGCTTGTCGTGGTCGAAAGCGGTGTCCAAACCACCACGAGCATCACCTTCCGCATCGAACCAACTTGGGACGATGCCGATTCGATGACGGTCACCTCAAGACTCGTGTTATCCAACAGCGTCATTTCCATTCCATCGGTTCACATTTGGGGCGGATTTGGCAACCAAGGCTACGAAAATGACCTTGAAATCAAAGAGGTCGTGTTCACCGACAAAGAGGGTGGAAGAACCCTCGATTCAACTGATTACTACCTCAAAGCAGGCATCGATGTCGACCTTTCAGTTCGGATCGGTTTCGAGGGCCTCGACACCATCGACGCCTTCGCTGATGGCGATGCGTTGTTGACGCTGTACCGCGGGGAAACCATGGTCACCAACACAACGACGTTGGATGGAAATTACTGGAATTACACCGATACGATTCCGTTCACCTTCGGGGTGCTCACCTGGCGCTTGGAACTGACTTCCATCAACGGTTCGGGCCTCACGTCGGACGCAATTTATGAACGAACCTTCCATGTGGATTCCATCAATCCACAGGTGCTTTCAACCTCGATGGACCTCTATGATCACCGAACACCATCAAGCACCCAAACCATCCAGATTCAAATTACAGATCAGCCATTATTGCCAACCAACGTTCAAGCGATGGTGTGGCGGGAATGGATCGACGATACCAACCTCAACCAATGGCCTGATGCCGAGGAATACACTTCGTTGGGCCTCTACATACCAAACGACTTGGAAACGCTGATCGGGCAATACACCTTGTTGCTTGACGATACAGGCGGCAGCCTTGGTCAGAAGGTCGCCGTTTACATTTCAGGGTCCGATGAAGCAGGACAAGCCCTTGAGAAGGGCGGTAGCAACGAAAGCGGTCGCCATCTGTTCATGTATCAACTTGCAGTTGACGGAGCTCCTACCGTCGAATCAGGTGCCTTTTCTTATGAGTCAGGGCGTGAACCCTGGCTGCACCCTCAAACGCCTTACACCGTGAACGTCGATATATCGGAACCAAACGGTGGTTCAGACCTTGCGGACGTCATTGTGGAACTTGCTTCAAACCAAGGCAGCGACCCGCTCCCAATCCGCTGGGATTTCACAACCGGAAACTGCACAACAACGAGCCCTCACCTCACCGTCATCGATTGTACAATGTTTGGCGCAGATGGCCCTGCCGACCCTTACGAGCGGGACATCACCCTCAACGTCGAATTCACCCTCGCATGGACCACTCCAGATCTTGGAGAAACCCGCAGAGAGCCTGGTGTTCGAGTCATTGACAAAGCAGGCCAAGAAGTGGTCAAGGCTTTCCCTGAACACCGTTGGCGATTCTCCGCAGCAATGGAGATCCCAGAGGAATCCGTTGCGCTCGTGCTTTCCCAAGGCTCCTTGCTTGGCGATGGTGCTCGTCTCGCTCCTAACAGCCCGCTCGAAATCGCTGGTGGTGTTGTGTTTAGCCAATCCAGTGCCGTGCCAATCTTCGATTGCCAAGTGGACGTGCTGTTCGCTGGCGCAACCTACTCCGCAACCACATACGAAGGCATTTGGTCGATGGAACTCCAAGCACCCGGAGAATCCGGAACCCTGCCGCTCACTTGGAGCATCGGTTGCCTTCAGGGCCAAGGCGTCGACGCAACGGACAAGGAAACTTCCGTGCGTTGGATTGTCATTGACGGAACCGGGCCTGAGCCTGTGGAAGTGTTGAACCCTCGACCGGCAGCGGTGCTGTCTGCCGATACGCACGAAGTCCGAGTCCTTCTTTCAGAAGAGGGCGGTCTGGAAGTTGATTCGCTCGAACTCATTTGGTGGGTTGAAGAGAAAGCAACGGGCGACCGGCTTCGAAACGGGGTTGAACCCCTCACTTTGGTTGGCAACGAAATCTCTGGTTTGCGCCTCGAAGTTTACGGTAGCATTGACTTGAGTGTCATCACACCGACCATGCTGGAAAACCGATTGGAACTCCACGTCATTGTGGCTGGGCGCGATCTTGCCGATAACGAGGTGCTTGGCCTCGGCGCAACTCCTGCCGGAACCCCCGTTGGGGTTTGGGAAATGGAATGGCTGAAGCCAGAATTTGAAATCAATCAAGGAGACGTCAAATATTCTCGAGTCATTGTAGAGGTCGGCCAAACCTCAATCGTCACGGCTTATGTCAAGAACACCGGTACCCTCGACGGTAGCGTTGAACTCGTGTTCACGATTGTTGATGCCGATGGAAACCGTTCCACGCTTCGACGAACTTCCGCTGAAATCCCAAAGGGTGGAGAAGTGCCAATTCAAGTGGATTGGAACCCCGAATCACCAGGATTGCAATGGATCGAAGTGGCCCTGGAAAACGACGTGTCTTCGAGCGGGCCATCCATCGATGTGCGGCCCTCAAGAACTGAATCCCTCAGCGAGCGCGTGTTTGGAAACGTCAATCCAGTAATCGGTTCTGTTGCTGCACTGTTGTTCTTGTCCATCCTCATCACCGGTCTGCTTTACGCCACCCGCATGACCCGCAAGCGCGGTTCGAAGGCAGAATACGATTGGGACGAATATTCCTCTGAAATTGAAGACGAAGACGAGTATGAAGACGACGAGGACCACGAAGAGGATGACGGCGCAGATGGCGTTGCATCAACTGCCAAAGCCTCTGCAACCGCTGCAGTCGCAAGCACGGCAACAACTGAATCCGAAGAGACGGATTGGGTTCGAGGCTCGGACGGCTATTGGTGGTACCACGACAAGGAAGCCAACGAATGGTGGTACAAAGATTCAGAAGGGAACATCGTAAGGCACGACTGAACAGGTGTTGGTTCAATGACCCGAACGATTGCATTGCTTCAAGGTGATTCGACCGTTGGGGACCTCATTGGAAACGCACTGCGCCTCGAATCGCTTGCAGCGCTTGCAGCTACCAATGGCGCAGCCCTTGCGTTGAGCACAGAACTGGCTATCTGCGGCTACCCACCAAGGGATTTACTGCTTCAACCAGAATTTGTCAACAAGGCGCAAGACCAAGCATGCAAACTCAATGTCCAGATTCCGGTGCTCGTCGGTGCGCCTCTTACGCCGGATCACGCCAAACAACTGCCCAGCAACGGTGTGGTTCGCTGCGGCCCAAACACGGCTTCTTCGGACCACGGCAATCGAGTTGTTGCGCGCAAGCAATTGCTTCCAACCTACGATGTCTTTGACGAGGCGCGTTACTTCAAAGCAGACAATCGTCCTGGTATTGCTCGAACGATTGCTGGGCTCGACCTCGGCGTCACCGTTTGTGAAGATGCCTGGCAAGCCGCTGGAATGACACCCTCATCCTACACGGCAGACCCAATTGAGTCCCTCGCTGAATGGGGCCGACAAGGCGTCAAACTCGATGCGACGGTGAACCTCTCGGCATCGCCATACCACGCTGACAAGTTGGTGGCTCGAATCCATGTCTGCCGAACAGCAGCCGCAGTGCTCGGCCACCCGTTTTTGATGGCCAATCAAGTGGGCGGAAATGACGACTTGCTTTTCGATGGCAATTCATTGGTGGCTTGGCCAGACGGTCGGGTTGTCATCGCACCCGCTTGGAAAGAAGGCGTGTTGATGGTTCATCTTGATGATCCTGAGGCATGCGCTTGGGTGGCTTCAACCTCCACTGACGCACTCAATGTGGGCAACGATGTTCTTCGCAACCTCTCTGCGGATGACGATGGCAAGGAGCATGAGCGCGATGTCTTGGAAGATTTGGCTGACGCAGTCGTCACGGGATTGTCGGATTACTGCCGAAAATCGGGAATCAAATCGATTGTGCTTGGCCTGTCAGGCGGCATTGATTCCGCAGTCGCAGCGTGCGTTGCTGCAGCAGCGGTGGGACCGGCCAACGTCACCGGCATTGCCATGCCCTCGCGCCATTCATCCCAGCATTCCATCGACGATGCAGCCTACACCGCCGATTCACTTGGGCTTGTGTTTGAAACGATTCCAATCGACTCAATGCATGGCTCAGTCGAGGGAGCGATTGGCGAGATGCTCAACGCAGGTGCACCGGTCGCAGGAGAGAACCTCCAAGCACGGCTCAGAGGGCTCGTCGTCATGGCGCATGCCAACGCCCAAGGAAGCATGGCCATTGCCACAGGCAATAAATCAGAACTCGCTCAAGGGTATTGCACGCTCTATGGAGACATGGCAGGTGGCTACACGCCGCTTGGCGATCTCTACAAAATGCAAGTCTATGGGCTGGCGGATGTGTTCAATCAGCGGGCCGTGGTCAATCAATTGCCTCCTCCAGTCAACGCCTCCACAAGGACCAAACCACCCTCTGCAGAACTCGCTCCCGACCAAATTGATGAAGATTCATTGCCTCCTTATCCCGAATTGGATGCCATCTTATTGGCTCACATCGAAGGCGGCATGGACGGAGCAAGCATTGCCGCACAAGGCCACGACCCTGCAGTTGTGCTTGACGTGTTGACGCGCCTCGAGCGCAATGAGCACAAGCGCTGGCAAATGTCACCAGCGCCTCGCGTTTCAAGTCGAGCCTTCGGCCAAGGATGGCGCCGGCCTTTGGCCTCGCGCCACGATTGGCGACGCTCTTGATGTCGGAATGACTCAAAAACAGCATGCCATGGCGTGAGGTATGGCCGAAGCAATCCTCAACATTGCTGGCTACCGCTTTGTCGACCTTGCTGACCGCGACGAATTACGTGCGCCAATGAAGGAAGTGTGTCGGCAAGCAGGCCTCCGTGGGACCATTCTCTTGGCCCATGAAGGGATCAATTTCTTCCTTGCTGGTACAGAACAGGGCATTGAAACGTTTCTCGCCTACCTCGATCAGGACCTCCGCTTCCTCGACATTCCACTGAAGACCTCCCATACCGATTACCAACCCTTCAATCGAATGAATGTGAGGCTGAAAAGTGAAATAATCTCTATGGGCATGGATGAAGTAAAACCTTCAGAATTCACCGGTGAAGTGATTGCACCAACCGAGTTCAAGCAGTGGCTCGATGAAGGAAAGTCGGTCACTGTGCTCGATACCCGCAACGATTACGAAATCCGTTTGGGGACGTTTTCAAACGCAGTTGAACTTGACATCACAAGTTTTAGGGCCTTTCCCGCTGCAATCGAGGAACTCCCTGATGACCTCAAGGACACGCCAGTTGTCATGTTCTGCACCGGTGGAATACGCTGTGAGAAAGCAAGCGTAGTGATGCTTGAAGCTGGATTCAAAGACGTGCGTCAACTCAAAGGAGGCATCCTCGGTTACTTCCAAGAAGTCGGTGGTGCCCATTGGGAAGGGGATTGCTTCGTGTTTGATCATCGCGTCGCCCTGACGCCTGAATTGAAAGAATCCGATGCCGTACAGTGCTTTGCGTGCCGTGAACCCCTTTCCATGGAAGAGCAACAATCGCCCTCCTATGTTGTGGAAGTTTCCTGCCCTTACTGCATTCATTTGCGGGAAGATTAGATCCAAATCAACCATTCATCGGTAAGGCTTCCGTGGCTGAATGCGTGCCACTCATGGCCCGTTTGACCGTCGTTGGCGATGAACATCACGTGATGCTCGGAAGCGTGGACTGAACCGTACATTCCAGCGCTTGAATCGTTGTTCGCTCCAGGCCATGGGTCATACACCAGCGTTGGGGATGCGCCGGAACTCAACGACCACAGGCAAGCACCGGTTTCAGTTCCGTTGATTTGCCCGCTGGCCACAACGAACAGGTTGCCTTCAGTGGCCGCAAAACCACGAACAAGTGCGCTCGCAGATCCAGCTCTCATGTCCGTTTCAGGCCCAGTCCCTGCGACCGTTCCATCGCTTGAACACACTTCATGAGCGATTGAAGGCGCTACGCAATCAAACCACAAGCGCCCCTGATGCACAACGCCACCAGCCCAATCACCTGGTGCCAAAAGGGTGGTTGAAAGCAGGCTTGTGTTGGCTTGAGTCAGGTTGTGGGACCATAATTGAGGGTCAACACCGCTTGTCAGGGCGTCGAACACGATGACATCACCAAGGCGATGCAGGCCGAGGTGTTCTGCGACGCGCTCAGTCGGGTTGCCAGTTCCACTGTGCGTCAGGGCGGTGAGCCAGAGGTGAGATCCATCGTGATTGAGGCGGACCAGTTGCCTTCCTTGCCCGTTGTCCGCTACGGCAACAACCCCTCCAGGAGCGTCGACAGCCGAACTTGGTGCAGCATCTCCGATTGTCAAATCCCATGCGAGGAAGCCCCCTTGGTGGTGGAGAGCGTAGGGCTCGACGCCGTTCTGAGATTTTGCTGAAAACCAAAGCCAACCGTTCTCGACGTACAGCAGCGATGCTTGATAGGATTCAAGGCCACCAACGGTCAACCGATCTTCATTGCTCATTCCTGCGTACACCGTGGGGTGATCGACAGCCTTCATCGCCACCGAGCCATCCGTCCACAACAGATCACCGAGGTTGTTGAGCATCACAACACCACCGTTCCAAACGACGGGTTCGACCGTCGAATCCACATTCGTGCTGATGTTACCGCTGAGTTGTTGAGTGCCACTTGCCGTGCCATCGGTTCGCCAAAGTTGACGTCCATTGACTCCATCGTCAGCGTCGAAGATTACGACTTCATGGCCGTTGTCTACGAACAAGGTGAAGCCAGCGTAGCGACCTGGTGATGCATCGCCAGTGGGATTGATTTCGATCATCATGGTGGATGCCTCCGGCGTGCCGTCGCTCGACCAAAGTTCACATCCGTTGATGCCGTTGCTGCCAGCAGTCAACAGCAGGCTTGCATCTGGCATCCAGAGAAGTTGATCGCATCCGGTGGTTATGCCATCCGACATTCCAGTATTGTAATCATCAACAGGACCGACGAACAACGGTTGATTGCAGATTTTTAGGCTGCTGATCACTTCATGGCGATGCATGATGCCATCAAGAGCGATTGCATCGCCTTTCCCGTCGTCAAGGCCGAAGTCAATGACCAAGCCGCTGGCACAGACGCTTGCCAAAGGGGTGCGTTGAGCCACAAGAGCTGGTGCTCCAGGCACGCCTTCTGCGCCGTTGAGTCCCGTGCTTCCACTGGTCCCAGATTGGCCCAATGAGCCGTGACACAGATAGTCGGTGGAGGTGATTTCTTCTTCATCCAAGGCACCATCTTGATTCCCATCGAGGCCACTCATCAAGGCGATTCCACCAGTTGGGCAGGTGGCGTTGCCATGTGGGAGGTCCACAGTTTCGATGCGGCTCGCCGACTCGGCAACGCTGACTCCATCGCTGCCCGTGAGCCCGGGTAAACCATGACAGAGGTTTGTCTCGGAGGTGATTTCATCGCCATCGAGGTATTGATTGAGGTTGAGATCAAGGCCAATCATCACGGTGGAGCCACCATGGAGGCAAATTCCATCTGCACCCCTTCCTTCAGTTCGAACGAGCAATTCATTCGTGGAGGCAGTGTTGCTTTCTGAGGCGTCAGGCCATGTGGCAACGGTGTACATTGCATAACTCGAGATGCCCAAGGCACCAATCAACAACATCACTTGAAGAACAGCGAGCACCTTTGTGGTGCGGTTAGGATGCGCTTGCACGTGTTGAGCTTGTGTGCGTTGTCCATGAAGCGCAGGCACCGCTTTATTGGGGTTTTGAGGTGCAGGTTCTCCTGCAATAGGGGCCGGACCATCCAGTTCATTGGGGGTTGACATGTGTTCTGGAAACAACCTCAATGGTATCAAATCCTTCGGTTCTGGCCTATTTTGGCCCGTTTCCATTTTCTCGACCGGCTTTTGTTGTTCATTTACGAGGGGGTGAGTTCATGAGCGTCCTTTGCGTGCGTGCATCATGGACTTGCCTGAACGCCTCTCAGCACAACTGAACGGTGATGAAGGCCCGACACGACAGAAAGCGGCCCGACTTGTGGTTGACCTCGCGATCACGGCTCGCGCTCAAGGGTTCATTGAAGTCGATCACGCTCACGTTTCGGGCGTTTCAGTCATCACGGGTGGCCACGGACTGCGACGCTTTTTAGCGGACTTGTCGAGTTCTGGTGATGGTAAAGTTCTCATTCCTACGACCTTAAATTCAGCCGGTTGCGACAAAGAGAAAATGAAAGAAATGGACATTGATTGGCCCGATTTTCTCGAACAGCAATTCGAAATCGTCCAAGCCTATGAGGCACTTGGCATCGATGCCACACTTTCCTGCACGCCTTATGATAGGGGAGTCGATGATGAAGCGGGTGTTGCTTCATGGGCTGAGTCAAACGCAGTTTGCTTTTCCAACACATGGACTTCATTGATCACCAACCGTGAATCAGGCCTTTCCGCTTTAGCCACCGCATTGACGGGTTTTGCTCCGAAGTGGGGGTTGCACCTCGTCGAAAACCGAACGCCCAACATCAAGGTTGACGTTCAGTGTGAACTCAACACGCTTTCTGACTGGTCCATTCTCGGGGATTGGATTGGCAAGCAAGTTCGACCGGGCTGGCGCCTGCCATGGGGTCCAATGCCGTTCATCCAAGGTTTGTCACATCGTGCAAGTTTTGCACGCAAGAAAGCGCTTACAGCGGCTGCTGCAAATTATGGAACGCCGATGCTGTGGGCTGAAGGGTTGTCGGCAGACCCACCCTTGCCAAAAGATTCCGATGGCAAGTGGGGCGCACCTGTCGATGGCTGGCAAGGCGAATTGGTGTTCACAGAAGCCGACCTCCAGTCGCGCTATGCGGACCTCGCACCACAAGGCCAAGTTGACCTCATCGTGATTGGATGCCCGCAAGCAAGCCTTGAGGAGATACGAATCACAGCCTCAGCCGTCCGCTCCTATGCAGAGATGGGCATGAAAATGCCAGACCAGCGGCTTTGGGTCTTCACGAGTGGTACCAACCATGATTTGGCTTTAGCCGATGGCAGCATCGAAGTTTTGGAACAAGCAGGAGCGGTCATTTTGCAAGACACCTGCCCTGAGGTTACCCCTTACAACCGGTCGAAGTACAATCACCTGTTGACAAATTCACTCAAAGCAGAACATTACTTGACGAGTGGACTCAACCGTTTGCCAACAAGCGTGCTCTCGATTGAAGACTGCGTGGCTCATGCGTTCGATCCCGAACTGTCCGCCGGAGAACGCCCACAATTAGCGGCCAAAGCACAACCCCAACACGCCAGCAACAAGACGGTTCAAACAGGAACTGCAACGCTTGCAGGCCAAGGCCTGTTGAGTCAAGATTCCTTTAGCGTGCGTGGAACGGCGATGGTCACGGATGTCCCCATTACCTACCTTGGTTATGTGAACAGGGACACCGGCGTCGTGGAAGAATACGGTCACCCACTGGATGGACGAGCGCTCGAAGACAGCATTTTGATTTATCCAAAAGGGTCTGGTTCCACAGTCGCTCCTTATGTCTTGATGGGCTTACTGTACACCGGCAAAGGGCCGAAAGCGATCATCAACAGCGATGTTTGCCCGTTGACGCTCCCAGCCTGTTCATTGCTCAACGTTCCTTATGGCCACGGATTCGATGATGATCCTTGCATGAGCATCAACGATGGCGATCGTATTGAGATGACATCGAAAAACGGTACAGTGACCATTGAAATCATTGAACGAGCGGGTTGAATCGTATGACGATGCGCATTCTTGTCACGGGCGGCGCAGGTTTTCTTGGTTCTTCCTTGTGTGAAGCCCTGATTGGCCAAGGCCATCAAGTTACAGCGCTCGATTCACTGTTCCGGGGCTCACTTGCCAACCTGAAGGCTTTGGAGGGCCATTCCAACTTTATTTTTCTCGAAGGCGATGTTCGAGACATCGATGCCCTCGATGCTTGTGTTGATGCCATGGGTGGCCTCGATTTGGTGTTCCATTTGGCTGCAATCAACGGGACGAAATGGTTTCATGAAGCTGCCCATTCTGTGATTGATGTCAACATCAACGGGACGTTGAGGACGCTTGAACTCGCCATGGCCAACGAGGCTCGTTATGTGCTGGCATCGTCGCCAGAGGCGTTCGGAGAAGCCGAGCAACAACCGATTGCGAACGGCAATCCGATGCATTTTACCGACCCACACCTCCACCAACGCCACTCGTATGGGGCGAGTAAGTACCTCGACGAAGTCGCAGCGCAGCATGCAGCAAGGGATGGATTGGATGTTCGAATTGTTCGGCCGTTCAACGCTTACGGTCCTCGATTGGACGGCGGGGAATATGGTCAGGTTGTGGCTATGTTTTTCGACTCAATCCTCAATGCAAAACCCATTCAATTGCACAATCAGGGCCTGCAAACGAGATCGTTCACATGGATTGACGATGTCACCGACGGCTTTCTGAAAGCTGGCCTTACCGATTCAAACGCTTCTCCTTCACACTTAGCAGGCCTTGCGTTTAACATCGGTTCAACCGAGGAAATCAGCATTGCTGGATTGCAGCGTGCTATTTTCGAGGTTGTAGAGGCAGACGATACATGGGCGGGCGGTTTGCCACCTGTTGAGATCAGTGAAGGCTATCCAGGGGATGCCGGGCGCCGTTTACCTGATGTTTCGATGAGCGAAGTTGAACTCAAATGGAGTTGTGAAACCACCCTGATTGAGGGTTTGGCTTTGATGTGGACTTCTTTGCGTCCGTGATCAGCGCTTGTAGTGCTTAGCGACTTTTCCGCCCCACTGAGCAGGTGCTGGCGTCAAGCGGTCGTGACCGTGTTGGCACAGGACATCAAGGCCTTCTGCTGGTACTTCATCGCTGGTGGTCCACAACGCAACGACGCGCAACACGGCGAGGCGTGCCACTGCATTTGGCAGGGGGCGGTCCTCAAGGAATTCAACTTCCAAAGCAGCAACAGATTCGTTGATCAGCAGGGGTTCATCCGCATGATGGGTAAACGCTGCCATGTTCCATTCACTTTCGCCGCTTGGAAGAGGTGCTGCCGTTTCATCAACCGACGACACCATGTCCAAGGTAGCAGGCATCAGGTGAAGGAACGCCCGTTTGGTGCTGCGCAAATTGTGCAACGTATCGCGATAGACTCCTTCTCTGTTGCAACTGAAGGAAGCGATGAGCAACGGGGGTCCAGTGGAGACCGCCATCACTGAGGTGTAAGGCGCAAGGTTGGGTCTGCCCTCGGCATCTTGCGTTGAGGCGAGAATAAGTGGCCGAGGTGAAAGAAGCCCCGAGAGCCAGCCTGCTCGAATTGGATGCTCCAATGATTCAGCATCAATTCGACGAGCAGAAGCCATGCTTTGGGTTGGCTTTGGTGTGAACCAAGCATCGAGTTTTCCGTTGCCGAGCTCTTCAATGGCATGATCGTTGAATGCGATGTATGAGCGCCAGGCTTCGGTGGCCTCACCTTCGCCTCGTTCTTCCTTGCGGGTGATCGATGCTTGCGCGTACGAGTTGCATTTTTTCAGATAATCAACGACGACGCCTTTTCGGTCCATTCAGTTGCCCCCGCTTTTGTTGTGAATGCGCCCACCTTTTTGTTCATATGCTTCTCGAGTCATCAATCGCTTTGCCGGGTTTCCTGCCCAAACTTCGTCTGCGGGGAGGTCTTTTGTCAAGGTTGAGCCTGCGCCAAGCACTGCGTTTTTCCCAATGTTGGCACCTGCTACAATCGTAGCCCCACCACCGATTACGGCACCTGTTGCAATGCTCACTGGAACCCATTTTTTTGAATCTCTGGAAGGGGGGTAACGGTCGTTAAGAACGGTGGCATTTGGACCAATGAACACATTTTCTCCAAGCACTGTGCCGTCGGCGAGGTAAGCACCGCCTTGGATTCTGCACGCCCGCCCAATCTCAACGTCCCGTCCGATGTGGGCTAACGCTCCAATTGAGGCATCTTTTCCAATCTTGAGTCCTTCTCCAATGTGGCAAGGGCTCCAAGCCACGCTGCCGTTTTCGAGGACGATTTTGGTGGTCGAAGGCATAGGTTCACGCTCACTCGCTCATGCCAAGTTCTCGCATCAACATGCCAACATGCCCCTTGGCCTTGACGTTGTAGCGCAACCATCGAAACGAACCGTCTGAATCGATGACGAATGTTGAACGAGCGCAGCCCATGTATTCCCTTCCGTAATTTTTCTTCATTCGCCAGGTGCCGAATAATTCATGCAATTCGCCTTCGGTATCCATCAACAATGGAAAATTCAACGATTGTTTGTCGATGAACTTGCCGTGAGATCGTTCTGAATCCTTAGAAACGCCGAGTACGACCGTGTTGGAGGACTGAAACTGAGCCATGTTGTCTCGAAAATCGCATGCTTGGGCGGTGCAGCCAGGCGTAGAATCTCGTGGGTAAAAGTACAAAATTACGCTTTTTCCTTCCTTCATGTACGCTTCGAGTTCGTGCGTTTTGCCGCTTGAATCTACAGAGTTGAACAGCGGGGCAAGGGTTCCAACTTCGTGAGAAACTGCGTCGGTCATGAAGACGGGTCCGGTCGGTACATCAAGAAGGGTTGCTTTTGGCCAAAATGAGGTGATTTGAACAATTCCAGGGTCAAATATCGATTTATTAGTTATGCAGTAGTCCTTTAATTCATAATGCATGATTTGTGATTCAATGCGCTTAGAACCACTCATGAGGACCGATTCTTTCAATAACCGGCAGGTTGACCAAGCCGTATGGTCGCAGGACGGATGTCAAGACGTTCTCGCCGTTACCTCAAGCGGATTCAGAGGGTAACGACCAAGTTTGATCTTCAAGCAATCGCCAGCAGCATCCAATCCGATTTGGACAAGCGGAATGTCTCCTATGATCAGGCGTTGTCCCTTGGAAACATGATTCAACATCGTTCTGACCAACTGCCCGGTGACACAATTGTATACGCTATCTCCGACCGCGATGCCTACAGGCGGACCCTCGAACTCTACCTACGGGATGCCCTCCTGACCCGCACCGAACAACTCCTCCTGTGGGAGGAACGGCGCCGACTCGGCATCAGTGAACAAGTCCACGATCGACTCTTGCATCAATTGCTTCTTCAATGGAAATCACAGGGCAAGCGTGTGACGATCGATCGCTTCGATAAACCCGGGGGTGAGGCTTCTGCGTGAAACTCCACCTACAGGGACAAAACTTGCATTGATGCTCGTTATTCTCTTCCTCATCCCAATGGCAACGCCCCTCATCGGCAGCACCGATGCAGGCACTTCCGGTCGGGCTGCTCCCGATTTTGGCGTGACGATTTTGACCCTCGAAGGCGCTGGCTCAGTCAACCCCGGCACAGGGGTCATTCTTGAACCGGCGTCACACAACGTGAGAGTCACCGTACGAAACACCGGCGATATACAAGGGAGCGCTTCGCTGCAGCTCGTTCACAAAGGCTCGCCAACCGCTGGCGAATACATTGTCACCACCATCGCTCTTGGTAATCTCCCTGCATCCTCGACTTCGAACCCAATCATCATTCCGTGGACCGCAACAACAGGCGACGGCCAGACATTGTTCGCCCGTATTTATGGAAACGGCGACAGCAACCCAGCAAACAATGAACAAAGAATGGATTTCAATGTCACTGATTATCACAGCGCGATTGTGGTGGACGGCGATGTAGAGGTGTTCGAAATGGATGACATCGATGACGATGCCTCTCGGGGTATGACTCGCTCGGTAAGGACATGGAATGCTTTGGTTCGAAACAACGGCGTCCGAGATATTTCCGCTCAGATGAAAGTGACGTTCACTTGCAAAGACAATTGCGTTACGCCCCGTCCAACTCACGAGTTCCTTGGCGGCACGGAGACACTGGAGGCAGGATCACTCTTCGCACCATCGGTGGCAGAATCACTGTCGGTCACGGTTGACCCCAGAACATTCACTGGCAATTACACCATGAAAGTAGAGTTCCTGTACCTCGGAGGTGGATGGAACCCCCCAGCGCACGTGGCGAATGACACAAATGTCCGAGCATCAGACTATGTTGCAACACTGTCCACTCTGGGCGATCGCTCGATTGAACCGGGTCAAACAGGGACCCTAACGTTCCTCTTGGTCAACAAGGGGCTTCAAGATGATTTCAGGGTTGAATCGATTCAAACAATCCCGGCAAGTCGCCCTTGGACGGGCCCACCACAATCAATCGCCACACTCGCCGTCAACGGAACCGTTGACGTCCCTCTTACGGTAACAGTTCCAGCCGATGAAGCACGAGGAAATGCGGTTGAAATCATACTCACCATTAAGTCACTCTCTGCAGAGGGGTACACACTTACAACCAGACTGGTCGTTGCAGCAGGGGAATACCATGCAGCAGAGGTTACCTTGCCAATCACCACGACCTCATTAACTCCGGGAGTGGAAGGAAATATCACTGCCAGTGTGGCGAACACAGGCAATTTGGGGGGCTTCTTTACAATCGACTGTGGGCTTTCAGTTTCAGCCCCTTGGGAATTGAAAGTAGAAGAAACGTTCCCTAAAGATTGCGACCAGATGGAGCCCACTTACATCAAAAAGGGTGACTCTAACGACATCGTCATTAAAGTCAAGCCACCGAGCATCAAATTCCCTCTGGATCCTGCGGATTTCAATCTTGCAGGCCAACCACTCCAATTTTGGGTAACTGCGACTCCTACCGGCGGTGGCCTTCCATCCGCCCCTGCAACCACCAATGTTTTGATTCTCCCGAGAATCACCATCGATCCAGGCTTCGACGACGACGATACGATCACCCTCTCCAAGGAATGGGTTCGTAACGGTGGCGGCGTGGTGCCTAACACCCTTCTCAACCTCGAAGTGCGTCACAATTTAAATTCAGATCTCAACGAAGAGTTGGGCGTGGGTATCGTGATTGATCATCAATTTGTGAATCCAAACGGTTACGGGTTTCGAGAAGTGGAACGTTGGGCTTCAGTGGTTAACGAACCAACCATCACTGATCTAAAGCCGGGAGATACTTACCCTACTTTCTTGACCATCTCCGGCCCCTCGCAAACCACATTCAACGCTAGCTATGCACTGGCCGGCACCCATTCGATTACCATGACCCTCAACCCAACCCTGTCTGCCGTTCACCTCGGCAGCAATGTGCAAGCGGGGTCGATTACCAAAACAATCCAGGTCATTGTACCCTCCATCCTTAGCGGAGAAATCGCGGATGTTGGAGTGGTGACCGTGCCAGTGGCAAACCCAACAACCATCCCTCTTACCCTCAAGAACACAGGCAACGAAGTGACTTCATACAAACTCTCGGCGGCGGGGATTCCGGATGGTTGGAACGTGACCTTCAACGGCACAACAAATCTGATTCCTGAACTCCCATCGGAAGTTGGAAATTACCCAAACAATGGGAGCACTCACATTAAGTCCGGTATTGAATTGATTGTCACCACCAACGACACTGCCCCTCAAACAGCTGGCGAAGACTACACACTGCTCCCAATAACCGTTGAAGATCAGGCTACAGGGGTTATCATCAGCGAATATCAGCTTCAAATCAAGGTCGGTGCACTCAGAAATGCATCCCTCTTACCGTCGACACAAAACGCTACCCTCAACATAAATGATGTTGACGTATTTAGGACCATCCAAGTCAAGAATACCGGCAATTCACAAACTGCATTTTACGTCGGCTTTGACACGAGTGACGCAACTGGTATGATTTTCGAATTGGATTCGAATCCGTCGTTTATCCTCGGGGCCGGTCGCACGGAAGTAATCCGGGTGGCGATACAGCCCACCTCTTCCGCCAAAGCGGATGTAAATTACACAGCCATAGTGCTGGTGACAGATGCAAGCGGTGCAGTCAACGCATCTGCTACCATCGTCGCAAACCTCAGTAAATCCGAAACCGTTGTGATTGCCGGGCCAGCAATCATCGCGGTTACACCCGGTAAAATGGCAAAGATCGAGTTCAACGTCACCAACACTGGAAATTTGCAACAATCTGTCATCATCACACCTTCCTTTGTGACCCCTACGATGGATGGGAACTGGACAACCGATGTGTCTGAGATCGGGATGACGCTCAGCATCAACCAAACCCTCGCCGGTCAAATCGTTGTCAGTGTGCCAAGCCTCGGAGGCTCACAAACCCTCCTCGACGGTGCAGTTTACAACCTCATGCTGACTGTTCGGGACACATCCACACCGCCCAAGGATCTCGACACTCTGACTGTACAACTCAGAGTGGGTGCGTTGTTTGACCTCGTTGCAGAAGGCTGGCCCAGCGTGATGGAATTCTCCCGTCAAGGAACCAGAACTTGGGACCTTATGCTGACCAACACTGGAAACATCGACCTCAGTGTCGATGTCGGATATTCCATCACCCGGCCGGGCACCAATCTTCTTTCTAATCAATGGTCAATGGTTGATGGTTACACAAGCGAAGTGTACCTTCCTGTTGGCATCCCCGTGAGTCACGTTTTCACTCTAAAAGGGCTTGATTTCCAACCGGACCTGTCCTTGACTGCTGATTTGAACATCATCTTTGCACCCAGCATAAACGACGGGACAATCGAGGGCAATTACTCAGCAACCACAAGCCTCGTTATGTCGAGGTTTTACACGACGAATGATTTGGTTTTGAGTCCACTTCTTGGCGACCCTGTCTTGGAAAAGACAATCCCGTTTTCGCACATACCATCAGTTCTAGGTGATTCTGAACTCACGCCTACAACCTATGAACTGGAACTCTGTGAAGCGGAGCGATTGCTTGATTTCAGCGCTCTTAACCTTAACGGAGCCGACTATCCTTGGACCTTTAGCATCGTAGTTCCCGGAGCCGATGGCACTGAAGTAGCACTCCCCATCGATATCGCTTCATGCGCCTCGGGCACACAAGGTGAAGCGGCCAGAATCACCATCCCTAATCGTCCTGCTTGGGAGACCACTGACCCTCTGAAAATATTGATTGACGCACCTGACCGGCCAAACATACTTTCTGGTGACGGATGGGCGCTCACGTTCCGCCTTTACAACACAATCGAGATGGATTCACACAGATTCTATGAAGAAGTAACCTTCAATTTCACCCTTGACGTCTTCGCAGATCCTATGATTGAATACCTGCCCCCTGTGACAATCCAAGAAGGTGAGGAAATTGAACTCAAACTGAAGGTGATCAACGCAGGAACGGCGACAACATTGGGCGTGAATGTAGCGTTGGTGTGCTCCGATGCAACCATCTTGAGTCAACCAATTGCGGAGCCGATGATTGGTGTGCTTGGGCCAGGAGCCGAGATGATCCTCGTATGGAGGATTCAACCTGACACCATCGATTGGTGGACATCATCGAAAGAAAGCAATTGTACTGCCACAGTTGACGCCCTTTACTGGGATAAAAACGTTGTAGGAAACGATGTGCGCCACATTGATATTGACATCGAATCTTCTTCACCAGGCGTTTCGGTCAGCTTCATAGCCCTCATCGTGTGTTTCTTGACTTCGTTCATTCTTCTGCGCTTGACGCGACAAAATGAAAAATTCAGATTGCTTGCTACCTATGCAGGCGTGCTTGGCTTTGGCTTTGCGTTCCATGTGCTCAACGTTGCCTATTGGGGCGTTGCCGTTTTGGTGCTCGCTGCCTTGTGGATTTGGCGCATGAGTTGGACGAGCGGAGAAGAATTCAAACTGATTCACGAAGACTATCAACGAGCCCGCCGAGGTGTGTCCACCATCTACGCTGACCACTTCGACGCTCTCAGGAACAGCAGAAGGCAACTCAGCGTGATTCTTGCCGCGCCTGTGCTTGGTTTCGTTGCCGTTGTGCTTGGGCTCCCCCCGCAGATTTCCAACGATCCAGCCAACCTTGTCTCAGTGCTGGTTTACATGGCCGTCGTGATGGTTGGCGTCTGGGTGCTTATCCTCCGCGCTGATCGAGCCTATGGCAACCTCTACGGCCGACTGACTGATGTTGAAGTCAAGGCCACTCGCATCGAACGGGACCTTGGAGACCCAGCACGGCTGTTCAATGAACTCGCCGGAGATGGACTCAACCTCGACGAAATCTTTGGGGATGTTTCAACAACAGCAACCGTTGGCAGCCTTGTCAATCCTGATCCCGCTACGGAGGAGGTGAATGAAGATGGCTAAGAAAGACATTGATGTCATTGACGACCCCGATATGTTCCTCGATGAAGTCGATGCAAGTTTTGATCTTGAGGCTCCTGAAATGATGGATCTCGATTCAGCAACTGACAGCGGATCGGCAAACGCATCAGAAAGCATGACAGAAGGCGAAGTGGCTGAGGCTCGGGCAGCAATTTCAGCGAGCAAAGATTCTGCAGACCAATTGATTAACGCCTCCCGTGAACTGGAAACGCTTGTTTTTGGTGTCATCCAAGACGAGGGAAATTCACTGGCTGGCACCGAAGTGGACATCGCTGATGCCAAAGACCATCTCAACTCCCACAGCCTCAAAAGGGCCAAAAAATCTGTTAAGAAAGCCGAAAAGTCCCTTGTTACGCTCGAAGAAGACGTGCTCCACCTAAGGCGAAACATTGCCATGGTTCACCGACTCTTAACCCAGAGAAAAATCAATGAAGGCGAAGTGGAAACCATTCTTTTGCGTTTGCGCTCTGCTACAGGTGCCGCCGAAATGGGTGATGTGAACGTTGCAGCCAATGAAGTTGAGCACCTTGTTGACGATCTTATCGGTGGCAACACATCCACACTCAACCCGTTCCTTTTCAGGCACTTTTGGCTCGGCCTCGACACACGCTGGCCTGCTGGTGGTGACGAAGGCATCCTCATTGTCCGTATCATAAACGACGGACCGGTTGCCATGCCAAACATGCGCTTATCCCCACCCGTCCCCGAGGGATGGACCTGCGTGCCTACTTCGGTTGATTTACCAATCATTGCTCCTGGTGGCAATCTCCCTCTTCGATTTGAAGTCAAAGCCAATCGGCGCTATGGTGCTGATGAGGTCCCCCTCTCCCGTAAACTTGCGATTTCAACCGCATACGAGATGCGAACTGGCGAAATCACCGCAACCATTCGAGCGCAAAATCGTTCGATGGAACCCCTCCAAGACATCGTGCTCTCTCCATGGATTCCGCCAGGCTTCACAACGCCAAAGGTCCCCTTCATCAATCGACTCGCACCAGACGAAGTCGCTCTTATTCGCATGCCTCTGCGCATTAAAATTGGTTCAGGAGGCAAAGCCTGAACCGCTCCGATTCCACCCTACATGGGGGATACAAAAAACAAAAAATGGTGAAAAATATGAAAAAAAATACGAACGTAAACAGCGATAATCTCGCTGCAATTGGTATTGGTGCAATGATTGTCTTCATTGCCCTGATTCTTGTTGCGGCGGTTGCAGCAGCAGTCATTATTCAGACTGCAGAGCAATTGCAACAAAA
>DUKM01000093.1 GCA_013329255.1 Candidatus Poseidoniaceae archaeon
TCGACAAAAGTCACATCAGTCGGAGTTTGCGTTAGGCCCAGATCGCTGAAGCTGGCCCCGACATCGTACCCAACGTGCCGTCCAAGGCTTGAACGGACTGATTTGACGGATAGTTTTGGATGGAATGCGGCCATGATGACCGTGAGCCACGTAGGCAATCGGCGTACGGGAAAGGACTTCTCGGGCTTCAAGCGTCTCAATTCGTGTCCTATTTCACTCATCCACATGCCCTCGGCGTGGAGGATCATTCGTCCACCATCGGGGCCAACAGTCATCGCTGCAATGTGGGCGTCGGCCACATCGCGCACGTCGACAAAGTTGAGGTGGGCGTTGAGTACAAACGGCAACTTGCCAGCAAAGTGGTTGAGGTAGGCCATCGAGCCTTTGAGGTGCCTTCGGTGATGGATTGGACCGAACACAATTGAGGGGTGAATGGTGACCAGTCTTGGCCGTTGTTCTTCGTCAATGTCGCTGACAAACGCTCGCATGGTGCGTTCACCTTCGGCTTTTGCAAACCCATATGGGTTGACGCTGGCCGAGGCATCCTCGCACCAATCTTCTGCAGAATAGACATGTCCGTTCTCGTATGTGGAGCTGCGAATTGCGGCTACTGAAGAGGTGTGGATAATCGTGTTGACCGTGCCACTTTTTGCAATGGCTTGGCACATGTTTGCCGTTCCGGCAACCGACGGATCAATCAAATCGCGCTGCACCTCACTGATGCCAACCATCAGAACGGCAGCGGCGTGAATTACGGTGTTGCAACCGGCAACCGCTGCATGAACGGCCTCGGGGTTAAGCAGGTCCATCTCGACAATTTCGAGCGCACCGCCTTTTCCGATTGGAAAGGATTCGAGGAACGAGGCAGTTTCAACCCTCCTCGCAGTGGCCCGAACCCGATGACCTTGAGCCAACAAACGCTCAACGATGTGCGAGCCAATGAAGCCTGCGCCGCCGGTAACGAGTACATCCATGCTAGACCGAGGCAGACCCCCCTTTTGATGTTGCACCAAGCAATCATCACCTTCATGACGGCCGACTGTGTCGAGAGAAACAATGCGCTCCGCTTGGTTGCTGACCCTTCTTGTGTTGCTCGGCCCCCTTTCAGGGTGCTTGAGCGCCTCGTCGGATGCGGGCCAAGACAAAATGGATGAGCCAATGTATCCAGAAGTTTGGGATCGATATGAACTGGATTGGAACTGGACGGACAGCTATTCCTATGTTCTCGAACCCGGCCCATATTCTGCTCTTGAAGTGCAAGAAGTCACCTTCGAAGTCGACACTTCTGGCGTCTGGGAAACGGGCCCTGCAACATCAAATGTTCACCTTTCCTACTGGTTGCCCAGCAACACCGAAATGGGTGAACAAGTCCCTGTGATTGCAGTCGTTAGTCCATATTTTTCGTATGGGCAACCCGGCGATGAATCCGGCGCTACCTACGTAGTTGGTGGCGGGCGTGGCGAGTTCATTTACGACAATTACATTCCACACGGCTATGCGTTTGCCCAGGTTTCCGTGTTTGGAACCGAGGAATCCTCTGGCTGCTTTGATTACCGGGGCGAAGGCGAAGGCTGGGGCATCCACCAAGCCATTGAATGGCTCGGTAAGCAAAATTGGTCGAATGGTAAAGTGGGCATGTATGGAAAATCCTACGAGGGCGCAACTCAATGGGAAGCCGCAGTCCATGGCAGCGAACACCTGGCAACGATTGTCCCGATCTCAGGCACCACTGGTTTGCACCCTTTGCTCTACAAAAATGGCAGCGCAGAAGCCCGAAGTCAGGTGATGCACATGAATTACTTCAGCAGCACCGTTGATTACAACGAAGACGACTTCGACAACATTTGTCCAGACATCATCGAGGGCTTTTTCGCGGGCCCCGTGACCTACGGTGCCGGAGAACTCGACCCTTACATGGCCAATTATTACGATGAGCGCGAGCACATATCGAAAGCGCTCACCAATTACAATGGAAGCGTCTACTGGGTCCAGGGCATGCAAGACTGGAACGTCGATCCACACCAAGTTTTCCCGTGGTACCAACAATTCGTTGACGCGGGTTTTGATGTCCGAGGCATGCTCGGTCAATGGGAACACAACTATCCTGATCAGTGGAGCAAGCACAACGCCCAAGATTCGGGCTATGGCGGCGAGGCTATCCAGAACATGACGCGCTGGGATTGGGGCCAAGATTTGTTTGAATGGTTCGAATATTACCTCAAAGGCGTGGGTGAAAAACCAGCCCTTCACGCACAGATTCAACGCAACGATGGCGAATGGCGTATTGAACCTACATGGCCGCCAGAAGACCGTCAATTTGCTAACGTGGCCCTCGAAGGGTGCGTCCAAAACGGCAACAGCGTGCAAGGGATCTCCGGTGGCGGTGCAACCCTCGCTTCAGTCACCTTCGAGTGCGATGCTCTTGATTCCATGAACGACATTTTGATTTCAGGCCTTGCCCGGCTTCACTTGGACGTCCAAGCATCGATGGACGGCGGACAAATCTTTGCAGAAATGCAAGACTCAGAAACTGGGCTTCGACTCGGTCACGCAACAATGGACATCCGCTACCACCAAGGCGGTAGCAATCCAACAACCGTCCTTCCCGGACAAAGCCTCACCATGCTGATGGAGTTCCAAGCGATTGACGCTTTGCTCCCTGCAGGACACGGCATTCGACTTGTCCTCACTGAAACTGGTGAAGACTACCTGGCGCCTGCTTGCGGCATACTTTGCCCTGTAACGGTTGAAGGCGGCACACTCTCGCTCCCCCATGTTATTCGAGACGGATCAAACGTTCTCATCACGCCACAAGGCGCTGATGCCGCCAACAATCAGTGAAGTTCGCCTTCTGATTTGCTCAACGCCCTGACCATGTCAATGCGGCTCACCAGTCCACACAATGCCCCTGCGTCCGTGATCAACAGCACTTCCCGCTCAACAAGAAGGCGGCGGCCTTCTGCGATTGAGACGCCCACGTTGACAACTTCGAAATTCATTTGCATCACGGATTGAACAGGCGCTTCCCGCATCACATTCACGCCGAGCAAACTCGACTCCGATACCAAGCCAATGATGGCGCCGCTTGCCGAGATTACAGGCAGTTGACTGATGCCTTCCCGAACCATCCGCTCAATCGCAGACTGAACGGTGTCTTCGGGTGCTAAAACAGCGACTTCCTCGACCATGATGTCGCCAACCGTATGCGCCTGGTCCGGCGATTCGCAGCGCAACAACGCCGCGACCATCTTGCGCAGGGTCGAGGCGCGCGGATCGACGCTTTCGCGCTCCACTTTCGCAATCACGGATTGCGTCAAACCGCTTTCTTCCGCGAGTTGAGATTGCGTCAAACCAAGCGTTTTACGCCACTGGCGCAGAAAGCCCCCGCTTGGTATCTCCATGCTTCGTCCAACCCGCACGAAGCCATGATTCCACCGGTCGGCGATGGGTTTTCCCACCGAATCAGCAATCAATTTAGAAGTTGGTCAAATGAACAAA
>DUKM01000114.1:0-3021 GCA_013329255.1 Candidatus Poseidoniaceae archaeon
ATTCCATTTACAAAACCATCGAGCCCCGTTATTTGGGTCCGGCCGTATCACGCCCTCTCTATTGAATCACAGGACGACGGCACAGTGCGGGTGCGTACTTCATCAGATGGCTTTTCTATAGGTTCAATTGGTCGTTATGCTGGGATTGCATTTGGGCTGTCATTGATGGTCATCCCGTTAATTATAGGTGCATACAACGTTTTTGCCCTTACTATGGAATCGGACGACACTGAAAATCCATGTGATTTATTTTCGACATCGGAATACATTGAATTCGATGATGCTGGCATCATGTGTTTGGATTACAGTGATAAATTGGATGTGAGTTCATTCGAAAGTGCGGAAGGACATTTCAGGTTTCAAAGTGAATGGAGTGGTTTCGAAGAATACCGTTGGGCTCAATATGGCCATGTGGTGACATTATGTTTTGTGGATTCGAACTATGATGAATACAGCTGCGAGAATCTGATTCGTGCTCCGGAAACCCTTCCAGATCAGAACCTTTCATACTACTCCGGTTATGATGGTATCACGCAAGATATGCCACCGTGGGTCAATGACCGCCCTTCTTCAGTGTCAGTTGAATACCAATCCTCGTCCGATGCACCTTTCGGAACAGACCGTCTTTTGGTGGCTTGGGACGACCGACCAGGGTGTTGCTACTTGGACATGCGAACATACGGAGTCACGAGCTTTGAAATTACGGGCTATGCGACCCCATTCGAGCGAGGAATTCTTGAGATCCTGTTCCCGTATGTGGCCCCAATGTTGGTTGGTGTCTTAATTTTCTCGTTCTCAGGTGCTCGGGTTACTCTGCTCGAGTTTGATCAACGACAATCGAAAATCCAACGGCGTTTCAATATCGGTACGCCTTTGTCAAGGTATGATTGGGCGAATGTCGATTTCCAAAATTTTTCACTCGAAGAACACTCTTTTACAGTTACCCATCACGAGGCCGGTGATGAGCACACCGCCTCTCGTACAACCTACACTCATCATTCTGGTCTCAACTTGAGTTGCGCTTACGAAGGTGGCACGCATGTCCTGTTTTTCATAGAAAATAAAAGCAAGAAAGTGCGTTTAGATTTAATTGAGGATCTGTTTAAGTCCCTGGATTTAGAATCTCCTCTGCATTCATCAGACACGCCTTTGGTTCAGCCTAGCGAGATCTCAGCGCAGAGTATGGTCCGTCCCCCTCTTGTGTCAGAGGCCTCGATAGATTCGAGCAACGCAGCCTCTTCTCCAGATGTTGATGAAGATGCTCGCAGCCCAAAGGCCAGCGCCCAGGACACCAGTGATTTCTGGGATAACGTGTGATGCATTCTTCTTGTGATGTGGCGCTTCCGTTAGATGCAACAGCACAATCCCCCGAAAAGAGCATTTTTAGGATCACAATCGGATATTTCGCGCTTGAAACACATCTCGTTTACAGGGTTCCCTCAACCGGGTACCAAATCGGGTGGTCCAGGTCCAATAAAATGGAACCTTTTTCCCACGCAGTGCGTTGTTTTGACCCGCCTTTGTAGTCGGGTACTTTGATATAGGGGAGGTGAGTGGCCAAGTTGCTTGCGTAGTTGAGAACGGCGTTGGCGGCAGAGTCTCCGGACGATGACAGCCGCCATCCTCTTGACACGTGGAGCCGAAGCGATTGCGATCTTGAGAAACCTTCCACCCACGGAAGCTCGCTCTTGGTCAGGAAGGTGATCGAGATTATGACGTATTTTTGTGTAAGAAGCATTAGTGCATTATACTCTCGCCAATTTTTTTAGGACAGCAAATTCAAATGAATTTCAGCGACAAGTAGCCCAAGGATCATAACAAGAGAAATCTGGTTGATCCTGCCAGAGGCGACCGCTTTTGGAGTTCGATTAAGCCATGCGAGTAGAATGAATTAGATTCATTGCAAACTGCTCAGTAACACGTGGATAACCTGCCCTATGCTCTGGGATAACCTCGGGAAACTGAGAAGAATACCGGATAGACCACAACGCCTGGAACGGTGTGTGGTTGAAAGGTCACGGCATAGGATGGGTCTGCGGCGTATCAGGTCGTAGGGGGTGTAATGGACCTCCTAGCCATCGACGCGTACGGGTTGTGGGAGCAATAGCCCGGAGATGGATTCTGAGACACGAATCCAGACCCTACGGGGTGCAGCAGGCGCGAAAACTTCACACTGCAGGAAACTGTGATGAGGGAACTCCAAGTGACTGCACATTGTGTAGCCTTTTCTTTACTATTAATCGGTATTGGAATAAGGGCTGGGAAAGACCGGTGCCAGCCGCCGCGGTAATACCGGCAGCTCGAGTGGTCGTCGCTTTTATTGGGCCTAAAACGTCCGTAGCCTGTTTGGTAAATCTGTGGGTAAATCAACCAGCTTAACTGGTTGAATTCTGCAGAGACTGCCAGACTAGGGACCGGGAGAGGTGTGGGGTACTCTAGGGGTAGGGGTAAAATCCTGTCATCCTTAGAGGACCACCAGTTGCGAAGGCGCCACACTGGAACGGATCCGACGGTCAGGGACGAAGCCTAGGGGCACGAACCGGATTAGATACCCGGGTAGTCCTAGGTGTAAACGCTGTGAACTTGGTGTCGGGAGTCCGCAATGGGCCCCCGGTGCCGGAGTGAAGATGTTAAGTTCACTGCCTGGGGAGTACGGTCGCAAGGCTGAAACTTAAAGGAATTGGCGGGGGAGCACTGCAACGGGAGGAGCGTGCGGTTTAATTGGATTCAACGCCGGAAAACTCACCAGGGCCGACTGTTATATGAAGACCAGCGTAATGAGCTTGTCGGATTTTCAGAGAGGTGGTGCATGGCCGTCGTCAGTTCGTACTGTAAAGCGTTCTGTTAAGTCAGATAACGAACGAGACCCTCATCTCTATTTGCTACCCGTCTCTCCGGAGGCGGCGCACTATAGGGAGACCGCTGGTGTTAAACCAGAGGAAGGCGAGGGCAACGACAGGTCAGTATGCCCCGAATGTCCTGGGCTACACGCGCGCTACAAAGGACGGGACAATGGGAAGC
>DUKM01000114.1:3415-19939 GCA_013329255.1 Candidatus Poseidoniaceae archaeon
TGAAGCTGGATTCCGTAGTAATCGTGTTTCAATATAGCACGGTGAATATGCCCCTGCTCCTTGCACACACCGCCCGTCAAACCATCTTAGTTGGGGGTGGGTGAGGCTGCGCTTACTTCGGTATGGCGTATTCGAGCCTGCCTTCGACAAGGAGGGTTAAGTCGTAACAAGGTATCTGTAGGGGAACCTGCAGATGGATCACCTCCTAAGAAAACCGGAGGCTGGAGCTCTTTGTCGAGCTCCAGTCTCCACTCCTTTTTTTGGCCCATGCCACTTTACTTTTTACACCGAACAGGGTGTATCTTTCTCGATCACAATTCAAACAACCGGCTCATCGAGCCAATTTTTCTGCCATTGTATGGCGGAATGTCAACAAACGCAACCTTGGAGCTTCAGCGTTGACCGTAATGGTCGCACCACGGTTGAAATGAACCTCATCCCAACCATCAGGCACTACGTAGCCTCGGTGCATATCAGAAGTGATTGTTGTAGCGTCCTTGGTCCAATCCATCCAGGCCCATGGTGTGGCCATGCGCTTTGAATGGGGTAAGTCACGAGCAACGACGAAATAATGGCTCGAAGTTTGATCTGAGGCCACTTTTGCATGAAGCGACGTAAGTTCTTCCGAAGACACAGCGTGATTCAACCATGCACCTTGGCCAAGCCAAGTGGAAAATAACAAACCGCTGCTTTGTTGCTCGACCTTCATTTCTCCTCGTCGCAAATGGTACTTGCTCGGAGCGTATTGATGGGTGTTGGCGATCAGGAGATCGTTCATTGCAGGGTCGGTGGTGAAACGGTTGCCTGAAGTTGAGTCAATGATCGCCTGGAGCCTTGGTAGGTCGTTGACAATGGCCTTGCCTTCGAGTGCTTGACGCACGTCTTGAGCGAAGGTTTCTACATTCGAATCCATGTAAAATCCAAAACTGCCCTCTGGATCATCGGCTCGTGGATGCGAGTTGACGCCCATGACGGGCGTCGTAGCATCGATGTTGTGAGAAATGCTGGTGAGGGTGCCATCGCCACCGAGGACGATTACAAGGTCCCTTCCGATGAAATCGGCATGCCGCACTCGCTCACGGGCTCGGATGTCAATTCGAAGGCCACCGCGCTCCTTGCTGCACTGTTCCAGTTCAGTTGTGATGACTTCGAGGCTTGCATCGTGAACCGCTTCGAAGTTTTTCTTGTAAACAACCAACACATCGGACATGCACAACCCTCCTTGGCCCACCCACGGGGCGCTCCCTCTTCAACACCGCCCTGCTAAACTCATACGATATTTCATGTACTTCATGGTGGATTCCACCGTATGCAGCCATCACCTTGGGACGACGAAGACCTCAACGCAAACGATTCCGGTGCACCAGAACCGATTCATCTCAATCCATCGATGCAGGACAGTGTCATTGGGGGTGACCTCAACACAGGAAGCATTGTTCATGATCACTCTCAGGATTCTGAGCCATCCATAGCTTCCGCTCAGCAACCTCTGGGTGCGCAACAGCCTATGATTATGGGCCAAACAGCGAATACTTTTGGAGGCGGACACCCACCGATTCAGATTTATCAAAACCCATCCTCAGCACCCAAAGTCATTGGAATCCTCGTGATTCTTAGTGCACTTGTTGGTTTGTTAGATTTGGTGTCATTGGGCTCAAGTTTCTTTTGGAAACAACCAATCGCTCTGATCGCTCTATCGCTCATTGCGATTCCTGTGAACATCGTTTATGGCATCAGTGGTTACCTGATTCTAAATTACAAGCGCCAAGGCGTTCTTCTTGCACTTTCTATGCTTCTAATCACCGCCATCATTGGTGTAATTAGCGTCAACGTCGCCTTGGACGATAATTATTATGAGGAGATGCGCGACAGCGGAGAAATCACACAAGAGGAATACGATAGTTTGCAGGGATTGGGTGAGGCCAGTGGGGCACTCGGGGCAATTGCGTCTGTCTTTGTCGTGCTCTGCTATGGCACCTGCATGGGCATCATTGCGATTCCTCTCATGATTGCCAACAACGGATTGGATGAATCGAAGTTGTTTGGTTAAGCAACAGAATCCTCAACAACCGGCTTCGCCTCTCTTTGTTTATGGGCACCCTCATCACCGGCACTGCCGCCACCTACGCCGAAGAACTGTGGATCAACACCACTGAACGCTATGAAATCCGTTGCATCACTCGAGATGTTCAGCGCGTCGTTGCTGAGAGCGGTATCAAAGATGGGTTGGTGCTCGTCAACCCGATGCACATCACGGCCTCATGTTACGTGAACGACTTGGAACATGGCTTGCATCATGACATTGGTCAATGGTTGGAGCGCCTAGCCCCATACCATGGGCCTGCGGGGAAAGAGGGCGAAGAATACCATCATCATCGAACGGGTGAGGACAATGGGGACGCACATCTAAAACGGCAACTTCTGGGTCAACAGGTGACAATGGCCGTTCATGATGGGCAATTGCACTTAGGGACGTGGGAACAAATCCATTATGCAGAATTTGATGGAATGAGGGACAAACGAATCTTAGTGAAGGTTGTTGGTCTGCTTGAAGATTAGACCCACCACCCAAATGAAGGCATAGAATCCTTAACCTCGACCTGTTATGGAAAACCATGGGTGTTGAGGAGGCCGAACTAGGGGGCGGCTTCTTCAAATTCACCAAGCCTTACACTTGGCAGGGATGGCTCAGTTGGGCTGCTGTAGTCGTGTTCATGATCCTCGGTCTTTTTCAACAACCTCAAGGTTACATCATTTCTGTCTTCTTATTGGTGTTTCTCGCCGTGCTTTCACCGACATCTCTCGAAGCAGAACTCTACCGAAGGCGAAAGGCTTCTCCCCTTCCCGAAGATCTTGAAGCCCAGGCTTTGATTTCTGGTGCCAGCGTATCAGATTGGTTCTATGGGCGGCGTTCATGCGTCCCTACCAACGATAAAAACAGCTGGGTTTTCCCGGCTCCTGGCCCAAAATCTTGGTTTATGCACCGACCGTATCATCCAGATCCTAGCGATGAACTTCTGCCCGAGCATCCTGCGAAAATCGGAACCCCGATGCCGGCTACAATCTCCAGTTATGGGCTGTTTTTGCTCATGTTTTTGTGCGGTATGTTTGCACTAGGAGGTTTAGGGATTACGGCATCCAAAAACAGCGCTACGACCTCAGATGACACGATGCTCTATTTACCATACATCACCATTGCAGTGGGGGTTATTTGGCTTGGGCTGGGCTATCGGGCTCAACGCCACCAAACTGCAATGATTGACACGGCCACGTCACTCGTTCGCTACGTCTCACCAGGACCTACGGAAGTGGTCGGACAAGTTCGGCCGACGTTTTCTGGAGGCATTGATGTCCTCGTCGATGGTCACCCGAATCGCATGGTTCCCGGTTGTGTGTCCTACATCTGGACCTACGAAGTTTTGGTGCGTGAACGAAAAGTTACCACTCACAATGGGCGCAAACGGGTGCGCACTGAGGAAGTTTGGCATACAATACGGGAAAAAAACGGGAGCGTCCCGTTTATTCTCCACGATGGCAGTGGTGGCCTCTACACTCGTCCGTCAACATTTAAGAGTCAAGATTGGGGGGGATTTGCCAAATCATGGGAGACCAGCAATCAGAACGCCTTGGGGGATGCTTACTGGCGAATGGGACGCGCACGGTTGCATCAACGCGGTGATGTTGTTCGGCATAAGTGGACCATTCATGCGCTCCGCATCGGGGATCCAGTCTACGCTCTTGGGGTGGCTGAAATACGCCCTGATGATGAACTGAATTTGCCAGGGATTAACGATCTCTCTGAGATTGGCTCACCTGCAGCTTGGTCGTTGGACGAATCGAAAAAATCCTTACCTCAAAAACGGAGTGAAGTTGATTACAAGTATCCGGTCAATAACGCACGCTTTCATTTGATTGGAACAGACACTCCTCGTATGCCTGCTATGATTAAGCGAGGTACAGAACTCTCCAACATCGGGCGATTCCGTTCACGAACCGAATTGCTATTTATTCCATTCGCAACCGCTCTTTCAGGTGTCTTTTTGATCTTGTTTTTGTGACAGTGAGGTTCATGACCCAAGCACCTGTGGGCCAATCATGGCAGAAGATGTTGTGATCATTGGCGGAGCAAGAACCCCATTTTGTGAATGGGTTGGCGGTAAGCGTGGTGACGGAAAAACCGGTGGACTTTTGAAATCTGTAAGCGCACAAGAACTTGGTGGCATCGCCATCAAGGGTGCTTTGGCAGCCACCGGAACCGACCCCAATTCAGTTGATCATGTCGTTATGGGTTACGCCCTCCAAACATGCGCTCAATCCATTTTCGGATCTCGTCATGCGGGCCTGCAAGGCGGTATTCCTCAAGAAGTCCCCATGTTGACCCTCTCGCGCATCTGTGGTTCGGGTGTTCAATCGATTGTTACTGGCGCCCAGATGATTATGCTGAACGAAGCCTCAACCGTTGTTTCAGGAGGCATGGAGAACCTGAGCCAAGCACCTCACGTGATGAGGGGTGGCCGAGAAGGCTGGAAGTTGGGCCGTTCGCCCAAGGTTGAAGATTACATGATGACCAACCTGCAGGACATGACCTGTGGCTTGTTTATGGCTCAGACTGCTGACGAACTCTGCCGGCGAAAAGGCGTCACACGAGAAGAAATCGACGCTTTTGCAGCGCTTTCTCATGCTCGAACCACCGCCTCCATTGAATCCGGATTGTTTGAATCGGAAATTGTTCCAGTGACCATCAAAAACCGCCGTGGTGATAAGGTCATCACGCACCTCGACGAAGACCATGTTGTCAAGAACTGCACAGAGGAGAGCCTTGCATCCCTTCCGACTGCGTTTGGTCCTGAGTCCTTTGTCACCGCTGGCAACGCTTCGGGCATCGTCGACGGTGCAGCAGCCGTGGTCATCAAATCTGCATCTCAAGCAGCAGCAGACGGCGATCAACCTCTTGCACGGATTGTCTCATGGGGTATCGTTGGCCTCGAGCCTGCAATCATGTCCTATGGACCTGTACCATCTTCACTCAAGGCCCTCGAAAAGGCTGGTCTAAAGGCAGAAGATATTGATCGCTGGGAGATTAATGAAGCCTTTGCAGGTCAAGCTCTCGCTTGCATCAAGGACTTGGGTATTGACGTTGCAAACGTCAATGTCAACGGCGGAGCAGTCGGCCTGGGTCATCCTTTGGCTGCGACAGGCACTCGACTCGTTCTGACCCTCGCTCATGAGTTGAAGCGATGCGGCGGGCGTTACGGCGTTGCTACCGCTTGCATTGGCGGCGGACAAGGCATTGCAATGATCATCGAATCGCTTTGATTTAAATCGAAATTGAGTGTTCGGACACTCAATAAATCGTCTATCTGTGCATTGGTTTTGGTGTTCGAATACACCAGTATAAAAACCGAACAAACTACCCGTGAGCATGATTAACCCATTTGAAGCGATGAGCCACGCAAGTGTCACCCGCCCAAAATCCGTGTTTGCATTGGTTATGCTCGTAATTCTTGTCTTGTCCTCCGGTGGTATGCACCTTCAATTTGACAACAGCGAAGATGGCTTTTTCCCCGACGATGAGAACGTCCGTCTGCTTGAAGAAATTGAAGAAGAGTATCAAGCCTCTATTGATTTTGTTCGAGTGATTGACGAAATTGAAACTGGCGATTTACAAGAAAACCAAACTTGGGAGCGGCTAGCTCACATCGAAGCAAAGATGATTGAGGACAGCAATTTTGCTCCCTATCACTACCCCCTGTTTGGCACACAAGCAAACAGCGGCATGGCAGGGTATGCTTACCAGTGGCAGATCTACCAAGATGCGGCTTCGGCTGAGTGGCTTTCACCGCTTGAAAATGCAATGCAGCACGTGCTTCTGGCAGACAGTGATGGCCTTACCAGCGCTCTTGCGAACTTAAGCGAAGCCGCCTTGGAAATTCCAACGCCTACGCCGCTCTCGGGCAGCCAATTGAGGCAGTGGGATGCAGGCGAACCTGAACTTTGGCTTGCTCGCTTGGACAGCAAAGCAAACCTTTCGCCCCAACTTGGTGCCATGCTTGGCATGATGGAAACCATGACCGCCAATCGAACACAAGCAGAGGCTGGTCAGGTGATGTCGGTTACCGGGCCGCTGAGTGGGCAACTCGGCGTCTTAACCGGTTTGCAAAACATCGATTACCGAACAGCGATTCTGGGCTCGTTGCCGGTGGCTGATCGTACGAATGACCCTTGGAATTCATCAGGACCTGTGTTGACAACCCTTGTTGTAAGCACGGAGCCGAGTGATTACGGAATGGATATTCTTGGTGAGGTTCAGGCCCAAATTAACAACTGGTCCGAACTTCTGCTCGACGATATCAAGGACTCAACAGGGGATGACGAACTGCGCACTTTTTCCTTCTCTCAATTCAGCGAAGGCGCCAATTCAAACCTTGGCAAGGAGATCGGCATGCTGACCAGTGCGGCGCTGTTGCTGCTGGCGGTCATTTTGTGGTTTAACTTCAGATCGATCCGAGACACAGCCTTCGTGACATCACTGACCGTTCTTGCTATCGTAGCGACATACGGTCTATCTGGCTGGTTGCAATTTATGGGCGTCAACATGGTGTTCAACGCAGCAATGAATTCAATTCCTGTGTTGTTGCTTGCAATTGGCGTTGACTATGGGCTCCACGTGGTCATCCGGATACGAGAAGAATTGAATATTCTGGATTCAAAGGATTCTATAGAGCGTGAAACACTCAAGGACTTTTCTTATGAGGCCCGACAACTTGCTGTCCGTAGAGGAACGGTACTCACCTCGATTGCTCTTGTCATTGCGATCTTCACCGACATGGTTGGTTTCTTGTCCTTCAGGTTCTCTTCATTGTCCTTTTTACAGGTGTTTGGTACTGTGATTGCGATCGGGTTGTTCTTGGTTTATCTGTTGAGCATCACCGCCCTTCCGGCATTGATGTTGATGTTCCCTCCGAAGAAATTGAAACTTAACAAGGCCAGTAAAATCTCAATTGGCCCCATCGCCAACGGCCTTGCTCGGCTTTCCACTGCACCGGTCAAAGTTGGCTTGATTGCCGTGCTGCTGTTGACTCCGATGTACTTTGGATTCCAGCAATTGGAAGTTGGCTTTGACCAGCGCGACCAATTCGACGAGGAAGTACCAGTCGTTGCGGATTTCCTTTTGCTTTCAGATGAGTTCCAAAACAGCCGCTCTCCATTGTATGTGGTCATCAACGTGGATGTGTTCACACAAGACGGTTACGAAGCGTGGCTTGCAGCAGAACAGGTGCTTGTCGACAGCCCCGATGTCAGCGGCGCTCCAAGCGGTTTATGGAACACGCTTGAAGAAGCACAAGTCAGGAACACAAACCTGAGCGTCTTGATGTCGGGCCTCGAACCTTCGAATCAAACTTCATGGGACCAATTGGCTACATACTTGCTTGAAACAGCCGAAGGGCGAGACCTGACCGCTTCACTGCTCGCTTCCGATGGTCAGCAAACCGTAATTTCCTTCCAAGCTGAGACCCTTGACTGGCAGGCCACCATCGATTTGAACGAACGGATGGTTCTGGCTCTCCAGCAAGCCGAAGAAGAATTGGACAGCGATGCAGACCTCCGAGTTGGTGGACGAAGCCTCATTCTGGCTCAGACCACCTCTGATGTGGCTGATTCTGCTATTCTGTCAACTGGTATTGTAGCAGCCGTGATCCTCCTGATGTTGGTGGGCATTCATAGCGTTCGTCAGCGCGACTTGGTTCAAGGAGCAGCGCGTGGATTTGTTTCTTGGATTCCACTCATGATGGTTGTCGGATGGGTGTACGGTCTGATGGGCTTCACTGGCTATCAGATCAATTCACAAACGGTGACAATTGGTGCCTTATCGCTCGGCCTTGGGGTTGACTATGCGGTCCACTTCTCAATCCGCTTGGAAGAAGAGGTGGAACACAACCCTTCGGCAGGTCATCATTTCTGGGTTGCCAATGCTTCAGCCACAACAGGCCGTGCCATGTGGATGGCAGCGCTCACAACAGCCGGCGGGTTTGCCGTGCTCAACTTGTCTTCCTTGTTGCCGTTGAGGCTGTTTGGGCAAGCCTTCGTTGTTGCCATAGCACTTGCCTTGCTGTCCAGTCTGGTGATTCTACCAGCCTTTTACGCCAGTTTCTTGAAGAAGGATGCTGAGAAGTACCTTGCTGCCAACCAGGAGGAGGAGTAAACATGGACCTTGCTGAAGTGATGTTCTGGTTTTCTTCAATTTGGATCATGCCATTTTGGGTGCTGATGTGGTTTTTGCCAAACCACGATTTGACTCGCCGCTTTGTCGGGGATTTGCGATTTTGCTTCATCCCGCTGCTCGTCCCGTACATCATCCTCGTACTCCCTCAAGTCGGTAGCATCTTTCTCACCTTTGCCTCAGAGATGCCAACACCGGAAATTGTGGTGGACTTGTTCGCAGATCGGGAAGTAATCATGCTTGGTTGGTTGCATTTCTTGGCTTTCGATATGTTCCTTGGACGATTTATCTGGCTCCGCATGGTTGCAGCACAACGACCGTTGTACATCTCGGCACCAATTCTAATCCTCTGCACCATGGTGGCGCCTCTTGGCTGTGGCCTTGGTATCGCAGCGACGTGGAATAAGGATGGGCCGATTGATTCTGCTTCATCCTCCGATGTTACCGCATTGCAATGAAAAAAGAGATGTTTCAAATGCCCGACATCCGTAGCCAAGGCATGGTCACGAGAAAAGACGGGCTTTCAGTCGACCACATACCCTTTCCGATGCCGGAAACCCGATGGATTCTGCGTCAAAATTGGAAAAAACTCACCTTTCTCCATTGGGAAGTCGATCCTAAACTTCTCGCCCTCCACCTTCCCGATGGCTTGGAAATTGACCTGCATGAAGGAAAGGCGTATGTGGGCTGCATTCCCTTTGTGATGGAAAAGGTGCGACCGGCCGGATTGCCCGCAGTTCCTGGTGTGTCCACCTTTCCTGAATTTAACATTCGAACCTATGTCATAAAAAATGGCATTCCCGGTGTGTTTTTCCTCACCTTGGACGCAACAAGCAGAGTCACATGCTTCTATGCAAACCGCAGGTACGGCTTGACCTATAGATATGCAAAAGCCAGTTTGAAAGGTACCTTGCCCACGGGGTATTCTTGGGATTCAGTTCGTTCCAGCAACGGAGTCGGCCTTGCAGGTTCAGCCAAAGTGACCTCGGAAGTTCGCCAAGCAAAGGAAGGGACTTTGGAATACTTCTTGTTTGAACGGTACAGCCTTTACACGGAGCACAAGAACCGCTTGCGGCATGGTTACACCCATCATGTGAAATGGTGGTATGCCGATGCGGAAGCCACGATCACCTCCAACACATTGGTGGAAAGTTACAACCTCGGTATTGCTGACGTGAAAACACCTCATATGGTCCACATGGCGGAAGGCGTAGAAGTCGTCACTTGGCATCTTTTGCTGATGGAGGATGAGGCAGATGAGTGATGCCGATGTGCTCTTGATGGACGGGGATTGTGGTCTTTGCACGCGCTCGGCAGTGTTTCTTCATCCAAGGCTCAAAGACAAGCAAAGCATGAAGTTCATCGCCATTGAAAGCGATGAAGGCCAAGCAATCATCTCCACCTTTCCTGAGAAGATGCAACAAGCAGACTCAGTTTATTTGGTTCGCAACGGGCGACCCTACATGCGTTCAGCCGCCGCCATACGCTGCCTTCTCTATCTCAAATTACATTATTTGATTCTGTTTCCATTCGCTTGGATTGTACCGCTTCCACTTCGCAACGTGGTCTACAGAATCGTGGCCAAGAACCGATTGAAGTTCTTTGCCAAGCCAGAAGTCTGCATTTTTCCATCCTTGACTCCTTGAATATCGGGCTAAGAATCAAGAGATTGCTCGCTCACCAAGGGAATTATGAGCCATACCTGGGTTATTGACTCGAATTGCTTTATCCACCTCGGTTCAATGGCCCCAGACCGTTTTTTGCCCGATATGAAAGCGCTCAAGGCTTCAGGCCACCATACTTTCTTGGTGACCCCTGGTGTTCACAGCGAGGTGCGTACGGTCCGGTTTCAACGATGCAAAGGAAAACCTGAGTTGCTTAAATCAATGGATTCAATCCTTACCACTATCAGCGTTGAGCCTGATCAAATTCGGGGCCTAGCCAAGATGATTGGAGAAAAGGCCTCTCCACAAGACGTGGATTTGTCACTGATGGTGTTGGCCTCACAACTGGCACGAGAAGGGCGAGAAGTCGTGCTTGTCACAGATGATTTCAAAATGACGACCACAGGAGAAAAAGCCAACCTCGGCTACACAACATGCCCCCCTTCAACCTTCATGCAGAGGCTTGCTGAACTTGCACCGAGCAAAAATCGTTCAGCCTTCAACAGCCTGTCTCGGAGAATTCGTGCGGCTGAAATGAGGTATGCAATTAGCCGTGTGAATGAATACGATATACAAGCCAAATTGACTTGGATGGTTGACTCATTGATTGAAGGACCTAAAGCAAAGCCGCCACAACCAGCGAAATCACAACAGAGCGAAGGGGACGAGGTCCTCTCCACTGCCCTTAAACGGGCTCTGAAGGGTGAACAAATCAAGCTCAAGCATCGGAAAAAACTCGGCACCCTTCTCGAAGTTTGCATGCCGATGGTCGAGTTAGATGATCACCTGGCAAGCCTTTCCACCAAGACCTATTCCAACGATGTTGAAGGAGCCTACAGGATGACGATGCTCGCATTAAGTGAGGCTCTCGAATCCGTTGGTCTTGGTTTGGCGCCCCTCGGCGAACGGGATGCAGAACTGGCCAATACCGCTATTGCAGGTTTTGTCCAAAGAACAGAGACTGCATTGGGCCTGATGGCTAAAATGGGCGGGAACCAAATCGCCGCACGCCTGCATCTATCAAGAGCACTTCAGGCGGCAACGCTCATCGATGATCAATTTGCTGAAATGCACAGCATGCACCAACTTGGGCTCTTAGCCACGGGTTCTGATGATTGGGGACGTGCCGCTCGTTTGTTTGAAACTGCAGACCAGCAAGCTCAATCCATCGACAGTGACAGGTTGGCATACCTTGTTCTTGCAGGAATCACTCGCCACATGAACCAAGATACTCAAGCAGCAGAACAGCATATACAATCCGCACAGGCATATGTGATGAAAGACAAAATCAAAGCATGTCATTCACTCTCTAAAATTGGAACCTCTCTGCTCTCAATTGACCAACCGGGACTTGCATTAGAAATTCTCGATGAAGCCATGGAATGCGCACTTGAATCGGAGCAATCTGCTGAAATGGAGCAATTGGCCGAACGTTTACTGATGGCAAACGCAGCGATGACGAAAATAGATTCACTCCATCATGAAGACTTGAGGTCTTTACTTGACAGGCTTAACGCCATCGACGAAGGGGCTCAAGTTGCATTCAACAAGGAAATCGAAGCCATTGATCAACGTGCGAGCATGCACATGGCACCTTTGGAAGAGACTTGGAATACATGGCAGGCGGGGGAACGGTTGATTCCTGAGGGTGAACTTCTCACTGTTGTGCGTTCTGAAACGGATGAACACGGGCATACCCTCATCATTGTCCATCATGGAACATTGGGCTCATTGGGACTTTGGTTGCCCGAAGGGAGGTTGCCTGTGAGTTCAGGTCACATTATTTCGATGGGTGGAAGTCGGGTAAAGGTTGCTCAACCGACTGTGGATTTACAAGACAAGCATGGCATTCGAGGAATTGTAGCCGTTGAAAATACTTCACAGTTGGATTTCATCGTTCCAACTGAAGGCATGACAGGTGAGGATTGATTTCAGCGGGTTGTTATGTCGAAGGCGTACCTGAGTGCAACTACGATTATAATGACCAAAAACATCTGCATTATTCGCTGCTCTGAAAGGCGTTTGATTCCAAACAAAGCACCGCTTCTTGCTCCTAGAAAGGTCAAAAATCCGAGGCAGGCAATGAACGCCCAGTCACTCTGAAGTTGGTCCATATTTTGCTCGGAAAGGAATGCGAGGTGAGTGATGATTGAGATCGGAATCACGACCATCATGAAATGCAGGCTGCTGCCTACGGCGTCCCTCGGAGAAAGGTGGGCGAAAGTTCTCAAAATTGGAACATAGATCACGCCTGCGCCAATCGCCAAGACGCTTGATAGCGTGCCGCCAATAGCAGCGCCAAGTCGCAACGGCAAAATTTGTATTTGGCTTTGGTCTGTATCTTGGTTCTGTTGGTTTGAACTTGGTGCCATTTGCCTGACTGTTCTACGAATGGCCCAGACAATCATCAGCAAGCTCGCTGATTTGAACACTATGTCGAGGTGACTTCCAATTGCGCTGACAATCACAACACCGACAAGGGCTCCCGGTACGGCCCACAAAAGTCCAATCTTCACAACAGCATCATCGACAAATCCTTCACGACGGTGTGCAATGCCGCTGCCGTAGCTCACAACCGCAGTCAGCATCAACGATACCGCAATTGTACGCCCGTCTATTGCCCAGCCCGCCCCGTAATGGAGAAGTGGCACAAAGAGCATACCACCGCCCATGCCGATTGGGGCAAATGAGAACGCAATCAGGAAGACCGCCACGCCAACGCCAAGCAGAATTTCGATTGACACAGTCACCCTCCTTGGGTCGACCATAAGGAGCCGATTGAAGATGTTGCCCCACCCAAGGTGAACCACATCCTTCATAGGTTGGGCAGCCCTCGTTAAGGCATGGTTCTAATTCTGTTTGCCGGTTTTTTCCTTGCATTAGTTGGCGCAGTGGGGTTGTTGTGGGTAGTTAGCACTTGGAATCGTTTCGTGAACCTTGAAATGAATGTGATCGATGCATGGGCAGACTTTGAGAGCGATGTCAAGATGAAGTACGAGTTACTCCCTGACCTGCACGCAACGGTCAAAGGGTATGCAAAGCATGAAAAAGCAATCTTCGACCAATTATCGATCGCTCGACAAGGTGCCTCTGGTGCATTGGCGGCACAAAATGTAAAACAATTCAATCAATATCAAAACCAAATTGCACAACTGACTCCGAGGTTTAATGCCATTTCCGAAAATTATCCAAACCTCAAAGCCGATGCACTGTTTATGGATTTCTCTCAAAGGTTAGTGACTTTGGAAGAACGCCTTGCCAATGGCCGTGAAACATACAACTCAACAGCCACCATCTTCAACAAAGCGATCAGCATGCTGCCAGACACAATCGTAGCCTCGATCAAAGGGGTTAAGATACGCGAATTGATTGATGTTCCCGATCATTTCCATCAAGATTATGTCGTGGAATTTTAAATCAGCCTTTCTGTTTCAACATTCAACTCAATGAGGCCTCACGATGTTTTTGGTGTTCGGCTCAACTCCACTCGCAGTCCGTTTAAGCCGTTGGTGCGCTCAACGACAACGCTGTGTTTTGATTGGTTTGGCCGCTACGTTGCCCGAAACTGAACCCATCGAACAGTGCGAAATTGTCGCCTTACCGGGGCCAACTGCGCTCTCTGCATTGCCGTTGGAGGCCCGAAATCCTACGGCAATTCTTCTTATTGACCCGAACGCTATTTCTGGCGACGCTCCGATTGAAGCCATTCGCAACCATTGGAAAGACGTCCCAATTCTTACCACGTTGCCGCTTCAAGGGGATGGAGTGGATCTCATCAGTGTTGATGATGTATCCTTCACGGCCATGCAAGATCGCATTCGGTCTTGGGAACGAAAGGACGGTGCTTCCGTCTTGCATCACTATCTTTCCTCTGTTCCTGAGGGCTCCTCAGTTGCTATTTTCTGCCACGATAACCCTGACCCTGATGCACTGGGGGCCGGTCTTGCCATGTACGAACTCGTTCAATACATGGGTCTTGAGCCAGAAATCCTCTACGGAGGCCTTGTTGAACATCAGCAAAACCGGGCTATGGTCAACGTTCTTGAGATCCCTTGCCGGAGGCTTATCCTTGATTGGGAAGTCAGCGATGTGCTGAAGGAGGCAGCTGTCGTCATCACCGTTGATTTCCATCGACCAGGTGCAAACAACATGCTCCCCGAAGACTGTGTTCCCCACATTGTCATCGATCACCACACCTCAGAAGGCGTAGCCGCAGACCTCTCAATGGTGCACCCAGAGTTTTCAGCAACTTCCTCACTTGTAGCAAGTTTGTTGATGAGGCTCGATTTTGAGATGACGCCACGGATTGCAACTGGACTTGCGTTTGGAATTCGGACCGACACGCTCGGGTTCACACGCAACTTCAATCCAGTGGATATTCGGGCGCTTTCATGGCTGAATGCTTGGGTCGACCAAGATATGATGCGTTCTATAGAAGAGCCGCCACGTTCTATGGAGACGCTGGAAGGGTTTGCCGAAGCGCTAAGGGAGCGCCATCACGTGGGCTCAACAATGCTTGCCCCGCTCACCAAACTTCCCAACAGGGATGCGCTTGCGCAAATTGCAGATTTCCTTCTGCCAACAGAAGGCGTGGATTCAGTGGTTGTGTACGGTGTGCGCCGTGGAAAGGTGATCCTCTCTGCACGGACCACTGACGCCACGCTCCACCTTGGCAAGTTGCTCTCCGAACGGTGGGGGCAAGGCCAATCTGGCGGTCATAAAGCCCTAGCTGGCGGGCAAATTCTCTTTGAATCGCTTCTTGAGTCGGTTCCAGAAGATCCAACTGATGCCTCACATGAGGCCTTGCAAGCGATGACTCATGCTTTGAGCGACTTATTTAGGAAAGGTGACGTTGATGTCTGATGCACCAATCTTCGACCGTTCCGAACGGGTAAGGGTGCTCGGTACTGCTCATATTTCAAGTTCGAGTGTTGCTGCTGTAAAGGCTCAAATTGAATCCTTCAAGCCAGATATTGTCGCTGTGGAGTTGTGTGCTTCCCGGCATGCTGCACTCACATCCAATCGTCGGCTCGACAAAGAGGGGCTCCTCAAGGTTGTCAAAGAGGGTAAAGCACCGCTGGTGATGCTCCAATCCCTGCTTGCCGCAGAGCAGCGGAAGATGGGCATGGATGAGGGTGAACAACCGGGTGCGGAGTTGTTGGCTGCCGTTCAAACTGCGGAAGAAGCAAACCTCGAAGTTGCTCTCATTGATCGTGACATTCAGACAACGCTGCGCCGTGCATGGAAGCGAATGAAGTTCTTTGAAAAAGGCAAGATCCTATGGTCCTTGCTTGGCGAGGAAGACGACGAGAACACCCCAGAGGTTTCTCAATTGCTCGAAGATCAAGATTTACTCACTTCCCTCATGGAAGAATTGAGGACGTTTTCACCCGGTGCAGGATCGGTGCTAATCGATGAGCGAGACGCCTACTTGGCAGGAAAAATAGCAGCCCTTGAAGCCAAAGGCGATCAACGAATCTTGGCCGTTGTTGGAGCAGGCCACCTGAAAGGAATCGAAGCACACCTCACCGCAACCTCCTATCCTGATGAGCCCGCCTTGGAAGCGCTCGAAGTGTTACCACGAAGAACTCGATTCTCCAAGTCCATCCCATGGCTTATTCCATTGTTTATGATGGGGCTTGTGGCCTATTTTGTATCCAAAGGTAACGCTGTGGACCTTATTGAATTGTTCACGGTATGGACCGCAGCAAACGCTGCCTTTGCAGCCTTGGGCTGCTTGCTTGCACGTGGGCATCCTTTGGCGGTTCTGACAGCAGCCTGTGCCTCACCGATCACTTCACTTAACCCAACTCTTGCAGCGGGATGGTTTGCCGGATACGTACAACTGAAGTTAAGAGAGCCAACCGCTGAAGACCTTCAGAACTTCTTGAAGCTTGACGATTTGGGAATGTTTTGGTCAAACCGAGCAGGGCGCGTGCTGATGGTGACGGCGCTCTCGAACCTCGGGAGCATGGCAGGTGCTTGGGTAGCAGCAGCGGGGCTTCTTGGCGGGCTCGGTTCCTAAGCCAAAACGTCCAACATTTTGAGCAGATCTGCGTGCTCGGTGACATCGTGTACTCTGAGAAGGTCAACGCCTTCATAATGCGCAACGGCAGCCACACCCAAAGTGCCAGCAAGACGGTCGCCTGGATTTTCTTTCCCTGTGATGGCACCAATCATTGATTTTCTTGAAACGCCCCATAGAACCGCGAAGCCTTCGATGCCGCGCATCAAATCGGGGTGCTGTAAGAGTTCGATGTTGTGGTCGAGGTTCTTGCCAAAACCAATGCCTGGATCAAGGGCAATCAATTCAATCGGGTGACCTGCGGTTTTCAAGGCTCTCGCAGTTTCCAACAATTGGTGACTGACTTCTTCTGCACACTTGGTGTATGACGGCTCCTTTTGCATGGTTGTTGGTGTGCCTTGCATGTGCATGATGCAGACCCCGCATCCTGATTCCAGCACCACATCCACCATAGCGGAGTCGCGTAAGCCTGATACATCATTGATGAGGTCAGCACCCGCTTTAATCGCTGCTCGAGCAACGCTTGCACGGCGAGTGTCGACGGAAATGAAACCATCGGAGTTGGCCTTTCTCAACCCTTCAATGACGGGTATCACCCGTTGTTGTTCTTCTGT
>DUKM01000086.1 GCA_013329255.1 Candidatus Poseidoniaceae archaeon
TACTAACAAGGTTTATTCTTGTCACCGTAAAATTGCTCATGTCGACCGATACTTTGAAATAGGGCGACTCCCATATAGATATGTGATGGGAGCGGAAAGGAGTCAGCATCAGCAGTTTTTAGGCGAGCCTAAGAATCCGATAATGGCTAGAACTGCCCCCGAAACCAAACCAAAAGAAGGAGTGATATGAATGTATAACAAGAACAAGAATGAACAAGAGAAGTGCGAAGACTGTGGAGGAGCTATGAAGATGGCCGATGCACGAAAGGGTGAACTGGAGTGCGAGAGTTGCGGACTTACCATTGAGGCCAAGGATGTCTTTGACACAAACGAAGGCAAGACCACATTTGGTGGCGATTCGGCCACGCATGAAGCAGTCCGCAACGACTGTGACATCAACGAACGCATGGGTACTGGCGGATCCTTCATGGACACCAGGAACCTTTCTGCTAAAGGTCGAAAGCAGTGGAACCACCTTCGAAAGGTCAACCGCAGCACAGTCCGCATCAAGCACCCCCTTGCCGATGCAGTCCGGAAGAAGATCAAGCAGATGTACGGAACCTACGCCATGCAAGCTGCGGAACCTTTCGTCAAGATGATGTGCAAGCCATTGAAAGGCAACCTCGAACAAGAACGTCAGGCGCTCACCGACAAGTCGCTAAAGAAGCGATTGGGCATGCCCAAGCAGAGTATCTGCCGCAAGAAGGAAGAGGTTCGCGGATGCAATACTGAGCAGAACGTCGCTTTGATGGCCATGGCTGCCGTCGAAGTGGCTGGCGAGTTCGGCCTTCTATCCAAGATGGACCGACGCAGTGGAATGGAGCAAGACAACATCAGTCGCCAGCAACTCATCAGCGCTAAGCGAGCATTGCTTAACCACTACAAGGCTCGAATCACCATGGGCTGGGAAGCGTCTCCTGTCCGAAAGAAGCCAGGTCAACTTCGTGAAGACGGTGTTGAGCAGGCCGTGAATCACACGCACGACATGTTGTCCGATGTTCTGACCGAGGATCAGCACTTGGAAGCAAACTACGAGACTGAGGCCCTTCTTGCGCTCTTGAGCGAAGGCACCGACAAAGCCCTGACCATGAACACCGAAGTGCGCATGGCCGTTTGTGTGGCATTCTACGCCACCCTGGTGCGCATGGGCATTCAAGCCGGCATGGCCGATCGCCTCGGCGCGGTGTTTGGTTTGACCGGGAGTGGGATTCGCTCTCGCTACGAGGCCTTTGTGGCCATGGAAGCGTCAGGCGAACAAGACTTCAATGGTGCTTTCCTTGATGGGGAAATGACGTGCTTGGAATTGTTAGCAACGCTGCATCCAGCCCACACCTTGATACAACGGGCCGGCCTCGCTAGCCTATGGAACTCCCAAGAATCAGCTTCATCGTGATGATGGCTTTGGTGCTCTGCGCCCCAAGCGCAGTTGCCGGCCCAGCAGAGGTAGTTGAATCTGGAACCGTCTTTGGCGGCCAGTCCAGCGAAGCAAACATCACATCCAGCAGCTTGGTCAATCTGAGTGAACTGCCGGCCGTCGTGGAAGTTTACACCGCAACATGGTGTTCAAACTGCGTCGATGTCGAGCATGCGCTTGATGAGGTGGAAAACAACGCTTCGATGAACCAATACCACATCCACAGGTCAATCTCTGAAGTGCAGGATCCATTTGGCACCGACGTCATTGACAAGCGCTTCCATGATCGCTATGGGCGATGGTCGCCACCTGCAGTTGTCTTCAACGGGACAACGATGGTCAAGGGCAGTGTTGCTCAATCTGAAAGCCTCGAACAAGATTTCACCGCAATCGTTCAACAACCAGCCATGCTTGGAAACGGCACCAGCAGCTTCGCCTGGACACCTACAAGCGCCACTCAAGGCACTGTTGTGTGGGCACTCGATGTTGACTTGACACAGTTTGGCGAAGGTACGCTCGGCGCTTACCTTTGGGTTGTTGAAGGGTCTGCTTACTTTGAAGAAGGTTCGAACGGATTGGAAAACTACCCTCACATTGTTCGCGACATCATTCACCTGGGCAACACGACCGAGGGCACAGCCGATGTCGTGCTTCCTTCAGCCTTTGATGGCGACGACCTATCTGTCCATCTCGTCTACCAGTTCAATCCGATTGTTCCCGAACTACCCGTGGAAGAGGCCCCTAGCGTCGATGAGGATAACGAATCCATGCCGTTTGTGACCAGTTGCGCTACGCTGGCTATGATTGGTGCGGCTGTTGTTGTGCGCCGGTCTTGATCAAGGTCGGAAGTCACCGACCATTCTCTGGGCATTGTTATCTCGCAAATCGACGCTCAGTTCCCATCGGAATTCTGGTAAATGGTCAGGTGCTTGGTTTGCCTCCATATAGTGCCACCACCAAGGTGGGGCGCCTCGGAATCCAAACCGTTCCTGCGCCCGATTAAGGCTCTCGCTTAGATTTCGGCGAGCCCACTGACGGGGGTGATCGCGTCGAAGAAACGTCATGCGTCCACCATCTTGGCCTTGTTCGACATAACCTGCTAGGTCTGCGAACCGTCGAGTAAGCCGACGTTCGGCTCCGTTTCGTAGAGTCACATTGAGCATACAATGCTCGAAAATCAAATCACCACCATCGGCGACGCTCAAGGTCAGAGAGGAGCCAATTGGTTGCAACAGCATCGCTTCCCAGATACGCGGGAACACTTCGCAGTACCGGCGCTCGCCATTACGAATATCTCCAATTGGTGCGTCCGCTTCGGCTTCACCATGATTTCGAATGAACATCCAATCGTCCCTCTGGAAATCGTTGATGTAGTGGTTAAATCGTTCTCCAGCGCCTTCCTGTGCCTCATCTTGCTCTTCGGTGTGACTGATTAGAGATTCTCGCCACATGTTGGCCAAGGCTGTGATTGGCACTGGCCGTTTAGCCGCAGCGGCATGAGCGACGAGGTTCTGGACCTGGCCAGATGGTGAACTTCCAGCGCCTCGGCCTTGCCTGTGACGGTTTCTCCGCATCAAGTAGTTGAAGTGAAGATCATCGTTATGCCGCGGCCGTTGATTATTTCTTCCTCGGTTTTGGCCTGGTTGTTCAGCAAGCCAAAACGGGCCGCCCCGAGTGCCACGTGCTTCGATGGCGGTGACCAGCTGATTCAATGTCGCTTCGTGAAGCATGGCCAAGTGAGGCGCGTCCAATGTGCTTGGAAAACCGAGCGGTGATTGGCAAGCAAGGTTCGTTAGGAGCGATCCAATTTGCTGGCTTGCGCCAACGTCATCGAGAAGTGTAAGAACAACTGAAGCCATCGTATCTCCCAATGGAACTGAACTGTGAAACGTCCCGTGATGAATACAGATAGGGTTCGTTCGCCGCGGTGAGAGGCCGTCAACACTACGGATGACAAATGGGGCCATGTGGACGCCTTTGCCGACTGCAACTTCGTAGAAATGGCCCAAGCGGCCAACAACAAGCAAGTGCTTGTCTTGAACAAAGACACGTTCGGAGTTTCCTTCAATGATTTCGCTGAGGAATTTTATCGAGCGTTTTAGCGGGGCAGGCACGAGGGCCGGGGAAGCTGCAATCGAAGTCCAATTGTGCTGAATGGCAAACATGGTTTCTCCTGCATGCGATGTAATTGGCGAGAGGCTCAAAGAAAGAAGGAGGGCCCATGCGGCAGGTTTCTCGGGAACATTGGTGTAGATTGAAGCGCCTGTTTTGGAGCGAACCCGTAGTTTGAACTTATTCCCAACGATGCGCAGGGGCCACTTCACTGGAGCATGGCTTTGAGTCGTCCCCCGGAATTCACTCCAACGTTGTAGCCAAGGATAATGATTCAGTTCTTCAAGCCCTTGAGGATGATTCAAGAACGCCTCGGCGACATTTCCATCAAATCCACTTCGGGTGTTGAGCCGTTGTTGGATGTC
>DUKM01000044.1:0-2294 GCA_013329255.1 Candidatus Poseidoniaceae archaeon
ATCCATCGTACCGTTTTGGACACACGAAAGGTAGGGGCTCACGTATTCCACCTCACCAACGGCCCCTTTGACAAGGGTGATCTTGTCCATGGTAGCCTTGACTGGAAAAGGCGGAAGCAATTGATGGACCACCACACCGCTGTCCACATTGTTGGTGGAGCAGCGCGCCGTGTTCTTGGACCTCACATCTACCAAGCGGGTGCTAACAAATCGGTCGATATGGCTCGATTGGACATTACTCACTTCCACCGATTGACTCGCGACGACCTCGAGGCGATCGAAGCCTTGGCCAACGAAGTTCTTGGTCAGGTGCAACGTACGGAGAAAACTGAATTAAATCGAAAAGATGCAGACAAAAAGTACGGTTTTGATTTGTATCAGGGTGGAGCGCCCAAGGGAAGTTCAATCCGAATCTTGCGAATTGCCGATCATGACATTCAAGCATGCGGCGGCACACATCACGACGAACCTGGACAAATTGGCTCCATTCGTATCGTTCGTTCGGCTGCTGTTCAGGACGGTGTTGAACGGTTGCACATCGTGGCTGGCCAGGCCGCTCTAAATTATGCACGCCAACAAGACGCATTGCTTCGTGAAGCGTGTGAATTGTACGGCATACCGAGCGCAGATTTACCCCGCACCTCTGAACGATTCTATAACGAATGGAAGGAACAGAGAAAACGCATCGAGCAACTTGAAGCAGAAATTGTTCGATTGAGGACCTCGGGTGGTGGATCGGATTCACAAGAAGTGGATGGGGTCAGGATCGTGATTATGGAAGCTCACGGAAACCTGAAAAAGATGACAAAAATGCTCAAGGAATTAACCCTTGACCGTCAACAACCAACCCTTGCTGTGCTCGGCTCAAGAGAGGGTGGTGGCAAGTTGATGATTGCAGTGACAGAAAACACCGTTGCCTCTGAACGCTACGATGCAGTTGTTCTGTTGAGAGAAATCGCACCTCACATCAACGGCGGTGGCGGTGGCCGCCCAACCTTGGCACAGGGCGGCGGTTCTAACGCAGATGGCTTAGATGCAGCACTCGATGCAGCCCGCACATCGGTTGGTCTTTCGGATTAAATTGACTGCAGTGCTTCTCGATCGAAGTGAGAGACGGCAATCGTTCTGGCTTCACTCAAATCAAACCATTGAACTTCAGCGATTTCCTCGGTTTGAACTGTTAATGACTCTAAATCACCGTTCCAAACGGCTCGATAGGTGAAAGAAACGAAAGATATGCCTTCTTCAGTGAACACGCTTTGTGTGACCACTGGTTGATCATCGGTGAGTTCAATGTCTATACCCAGTTCTTCTTTGGTTTCGCGTACACATCCAGTTTTTGGGTGTTCGTTGTGATCCATGTACCCGCCTGGTAGGGTCCAATACCCACGAAAATGGCCGCGTTCGACTCTTCCCATAAGCACTTGATTTGCATCGTTGCAAATCATGACTTTCGACACGAGGCGATGAACTGAGCGGTAAATGGCTTCCCTCGCAACCGGATGAACGGAATTATCGCTAATGAGGTCGTCTTTGAGGGCCCAGTGCCGTGGCCAAGCGATGTTTGGATATCCTTTGATCACGGTGACGAATTGACCTGACAAATCCATTTGAGTTCGTCCGACTTCATCCCACGGAATGCCAATCGCTAACACTTCGTCAATGGTCGGTAGCCGGATGAGGTCTTCAGCAGTGACTCTTCCGGGTTTTGGAAGGCAAGGCCCCTTGCCTGTTTCATCGACCAACAAGACCCTGCCATCGTGTTCAAGATGAACAACTTCGACGGGATGCATACCGTGTGGGTCTCTTCCATGCCACATGAATGCTCGTATCCATTTAGCGTTGGAATCTGCGTTGAATCAATTCACGCTCATTCAAGTAGTGCTACTTTTTCGCAGTGATATGGGATTTGCTCAATTGAACACGACAGGTTGGGCCATGACGTACCTAGTGTGGGATGAAGACTCGAAAAAAGCGACCCTTATCGATCCGGTATTCGATTTTATCGAAGACTACCTCCAAGTTTTGGAATCACGAGGCCTCACGCTCGCCTATGCAATGGCGACCCACACCCACGCCGATCACATCACTGCCTGTTTCACCCTCAAAGAAAGGCTTGGTTGCGAATACGTCATGTGGCATTCCACTTCCTGCCTCGGCATTACAACATACGTCGATGACGGTGAGGTTCTCGAAATGGGTGGTGTTCGATTCAGGTTCCACCATGCACCCGGCCATACCAACGACAGCATGCTGATTGAAACTGATACTCACGTCATGACGGGCGATTTCCT
>DUKM01000044.1:2685-2931 GCA_013329255.1 Candidatus Poseidoniaceae archaeon
GTTCTCGAGCGCCTCGATGGCCACCTCGTCGTCTGCACTGGCCACGACCCACCAGGCACAGAAATGCAATCACTGGAATGGAATCGACGCCACAACCCGGTTCTCAACATGACGACATATGAGGAATACGAATCATGGCAGCTTGAGGTCAGTGCGGGACTTGGCTCTGTTTCTAAGATTAAGACAGCCGTTCCAGCGAACCTGTTTGCAGAGATTCCGGAACATATTCCTTGGCTTGATGAATAA
>DUKM01000021.1:0-1081 GCA_013329255.1 Candidatus Poseidoniaceae archaeon
GAAATGCGAATGCCTTTGAAGGGCGATGTTAGCCACAACCCATGCGCTCCTCCTCCGCACGTGGTCTACTGATTGTTTTCAGCCTGCAATTGCTGTTGGTTGGGGCCTCCGCAGCCCCGCTTATGTCCTCGCTGAATCCTGCAGGGGATGCTGAAAAAATGGATGTGTTCCTCGAAGAAGCGCTCGATACCTCTGAATTCGATGCAACTCTTTCTGTCATCTTCCAACTGAACAGCGAAGTTACCTTGCAAGACCGCGATTGGTTGGAAGACCACGGTGCTTCCATCCTCGGCGATGCGCCCCTGATCGACGGCGGACTCATCGAGGCATCTGCAACGGATGTGCGAGTCATCAGCGAATGGTCACGCACTGAATACCTCGAATTGAATCGAGAATTGGAATTCTTTTACCTCCCCTCGGAATGGGGCGGCGAACCAACACCTGGCATCATGATGCATGAAACGACCCAAGTCGTCAATGCAACCACCTCATGGCACCGTGCGATCATCAACACCGATGGAACCGTGGCTTTTGAAACGGACATGGCGTTCACCGAATGGGACGGCGACGGTACGGCCATTGTTGATTTGGACACTGGCGTTGACGCCGGGCACCCAGATTATGACTATCTTGCACCATGGACTGGCGATAAGACGCTGTACTCTGCAAAATGGGACGGCGTGTGGACAGAAACTCGCAACTCAGACACATCCTCTGGTCACGGAACTCACGTCGGCGGTACGATTGCTGGAAACGGTGATGCCTCTGCAGGCCGCCGTGCTGGTGTGGCAAAGGGTGGACAACTGGTTGCCCTTGGAACCGGTGACGGGGCCTCGATTTTCGCAGCAGAACAAGGCCTTGAGTGGACCTACCAGCATTCCATGCCAGGTCAGAACGAATACCACATTCGCGTGGTTTCCAATTCTTGGGGAACCGATGGTGACTACGATCCAAATGGGGCCGTAGCTCAACTCACAGAGATGCTGACCTATGAGAACGGGGTAGCCGTCATCTTCGCTGCTTCCAATTCAGGCGGCAACGGTGGGGAATGCGCAAGTGGGCTGAAAACCAACGTCTACGC
>DUKM01000021.1:1465-7790 GCA_013329255.1 Candidatus Poseidoniaceae archaeon
GGTTGTATGAATCAAATGCACACATGGCCTGATGTTGGTGCTCCTGGTCGGGACATTTGGGCCACGGCTCCTCGAGGCACCGCCATCGATGCATCAACAAAGTTGCAAGGCGACCTCTACTACATGGCCATCTCTGGCACCAGCATGGCAACACCTCACGTTGGAGGCATGGCTGGATTGTTGCTCAACGCAGCCCCCTCCCTGACCGTTGCAGACTATCACCGTGAAGATCACGACGAAGGCGACGCACTGGTCGGCGGGGAAGGCGCAGCTGCATACGGTCAATTCGATGATTGGAATGAAGCAAATTACTCCCGAGTCCATGAAATAGAACTCATCCTTGAATTAACCGCTACCTATGAGGGCATGCAAAACTCATGCGAGGCAGGAAACGACGATGATGCATGCAACGATATTCCAACCGAATGTTACCGCTCTGCTACGGGGCGCTGCCACGACTGGCGCGTTGGTCACGGACTCACCGATGTGGACGCTGCCGTGGCGCTTGCTCGCACCTTGCAGTTGATGCGAGACCAGAACGATGATGGCATCATCGACCATCCTGAATACAATGTATGGGATGCTTTCGAAATTTACGATGCATTGCGGACAGAAGAGTCAATTGTCGTTGACACGGATCGCGTTCGACACGCTTGGAAAGGCGACTGGAACCATTTCAACAATGGCGCAAGCGGTGCGGTCTACTACACAGAAGATTCCCACTATGTTTGGATTCCAAATGGAACCTACAACATGAACGTACAGTTCACCCCGACAGAAGTTGATGTTGAAACCGCCCAAGTGGGTAACCTTCAGATGGAAATTGATCTTGGAGAGGATGGTTCAAACGATGCACAAGGTGAAGGAACACGCGTTTCAGACACTTGGATTTACGACCTTGATGTGGATTCGTCTCATTGGAACGCTTGGGCACACTTTGACGTGACTGGCCAAGCGATGGCCTTCCTTGGGGTCTTTGAAGATCCTGAGTTCTTCGAGGCCAGCATCCCTTACACGGTGGATGTCGTGCTCACTCTTGACTTGGCCACACCGGTGGACATCACCATACCCCAACGGCCAGATTTCTATTCTGATCTGGATCCGACCACCCAATCTGACGCTTGGGATGATGCTTTCATGGGCCAGTTGACCTTCACTCGAGAGGCCTACAATCAGTCAGCACTGATGGAACAAATCCTGCCAAAAGCAATGGTCGAAGAAGAACAAAGTTCCTTCTTTGGAGCGCTTGGTGATGTCTTTTCTCAATACACGGCTGCATCGTCGCTGTTTGCACTCTTCGTCATGCTCTGCGCACTCGGCGTCGGCTATGTTGTTCGCAACAGTCGTGTAGATGAACCTAAGCTGTACAGCATGGATGCCGTTGACGCAGAACTCGAAGACTGAGTTCACAATGGGTTCTCTGGGATTATCCCTTTGTGTTCAGAGGTAGGCAATGCTTGCAGGTCTGCAAATGTGAGTTGATCGGGAGGTGCTTCATTGAGGCTGTTTAGCCGCTCCTTCATTTCCATCCGGACGTGAAATTCGATGCGCCCCTTGGTCCTCGTTAAGTCGTAAGACAGTGGATTTAACGCCTCGATGATTTGATTTTCGAAATCATCCTTGACTCGAGATCCCCGCCACAATGAGTACCCCCAGCGGAAGGCGATACCAACCACGGCTGCCCCATAGAGTACCATCAAGATGGAGGTCGCAAAAAGCACGGCGTTCCCTGAACGGGATTCGTCCAGTAAGTTTCGCCCAATGAGGAACACCAATCCAATCCCAACAAGCGGCTTGAGGATGCTTTCGAGCCATTGGTCAACCGGCACCAATCGACCCTTTGCGGGGTCAACAAACACCAAGTCCGATTCAAAGGCGGTGTTCATCACGCTCAATGCTCCGAGCAAAATAATGTACAATCCGGTGGAAAAGGCAAGTTCAATCCCCCAAGAGTCTGAGTTGAATGTCCAATGAACGATGAGCCATGCGAAAAGACCGAGAAAAGCGCCTTGTGGCACGTGGTTAAAGTGAATGACGTGATGGGAAAATTCGTTCAATTTGGTGCTTGTCGTCGTCACACCCCTGTGGGGTTTTGGGATGTGAATGATTTGCCAGTGCATGATCTTCTCGATGGTTGTCAACCCCTTTACGAGGAGGCGCTGTCGAATCATCAACGTTTCAATGAGAATTAAAACCGGGAGGCCAAGCAAAATCACTGGCAAAGCCATGATGGCAGCAAGCGGGAAAATGAGGATGGTTGGAAGCAGCAGAAAATGCGACAACGTCAACGGGTGGAATAAATCAGCTTCAATGACGCGTTGTTGGCTGGGTTGAATGTGGAGGCTTCTTGCCACATCATCGAGTGTTGCTCGAAACGGTGCCACCTGACGACCGGCATCGATGATTTGCAGGACTGTATTCCGGTATTGTGATTCTTCATGGCCAGAACCCGTGAACAACCGCCATGCAATTCGCATTGGCAAAGCGAGAAAGAGCGGTATGGAAAGTAAACCAAGCGCCCACAAAAGGGCATTGACATCCACTTCAGCCATGCTACCCTCACATGTGCCCAGCGAGAGGAACGGTTTCAATCATTGGGAGGCAACGGACGCGAAGCCTAAGATTCATGGCCTTCGTCGAACCCATGCAGTGCATGGCAAGAATTGCAGTGACCGACGGGATGGCAAATGATGCAGTGAAATTGCTCAAACAAGCCGGCCACGAGGTGGTCTTGGGATTCATTGAACCCGAACTTCTATCCAACGGGGCCTTGAATGAATTTGATGCAATTATCGTTCGCAGCGCAACCAAACTTCCCAGTGCCATCATCGCCGCTTCTGGTGATCGTTTAGCGGTCATAGGTCGGGCTGGAGTTGGTGTTGACAACATCGACATCGAAGCTGCAGCCGCTGCGGGGATTCCAGTCGTCAATGCACCTCGCGCATCAACACAATCCGTTGTCGAATTAACCATCGGCCATCTGCTCGCTTCCCTTCGCCATATTCCCCGCGCTGACCGAGGGTTGCGCAACGGGAAGTGGGAGAAGAAGATCATGAAAGGAACTGAATTGTCTGGAAAGAACCTCGGCCTCATCGGGTTCGGACGCATCGCACAGGGGGTCGGAGCCATCGCCCAAGCGCTTGGAATGACCGTTCATACCTTCGATCCTTATTTGCCCCCGAAGGTGGCTAAAGCACAAAACACCACCTTGCACAAAAAAGTCGAAACTTTGTTTTCGAACTGCACACATATTTCCATCCATTGCAACCTCAACGATGAGACACACCATCTGGTCAACGCTGAACGCATGGCTCTTATGCCAGGGCGTTCAAGCGATGGAATCAACTGCGGCAATCACATTGTCAACTGCGCCCGTGGTGGAATCATCGATGAAGGCGCTCTGTTGGACAGCCTCCAATCAGGTCAAGTTGCATCAGCGGCTTTGGATGTCTTTGAGATCGAGCCCGTTCCATCGGATTCACCGCTTCTTCAGCATGAACACTTTCACGGCACCCCACACATTGGGGCAGCGACTATGGAAGCGCAAGCCAGGGTTGGCCGGGACATTGCTCATGCCATCATGGCTGTGCTCAATGGTGACGTTTGCGAAACCACCGTCAACGCTCATCTGTTGAAATGATTCACTTTCACTTGAACCGCTTCGGGTCTCCCGCAAGATGGTGAATCGCCGTTCCAAACGAATGGCATGGGACGGACCGTACCAACATGGCGCACACGGATTGAAGACGAACTCAAGTCGTTGGAATCGTTTCGCCGAGCTTTACCTTTGACTGAAAAGCACTTGTTGGACACACTCGCTAAAGGCGTGCGCCATCGCCGAACGGCGGGAGGTATGCTTCCTTCACATGATGTCTGGAAGCCAATGTTGTTGTCCATGCTGATCGAAGTGATGGTGCAGAATTCGAAACTGGAACGCCGCCTGCAGGTTCTTGAGGACGCTGAGGTGGTGAACGATGAACGGGTTGATCCTTGATGTTCAGGCCGCAGAAAACGGTGCGTCAATGGATGTGTGGCTGGTTGACCAATCACATGGAGCGAGGAAGGTCAATGTTCCATGGTGCCCTTCCCTTCATGTCCATGCTACGAAGCAACGCCTGATGCACTTGTGGGCGTGGTTGGAACAGCCAGAAATCCGAGATCGGTTCGGTATTGGCCTGATGAGAATGCATCGCTCGCGTCTTTCTCTGGATGCTTCTGAAGTGGATGAGGTTTTGGAAATCGATGTTCACAACAGCTGGAGCATGCGCAAACTGGCCGCTCATATCGAAGCACGAGGCCGTTATGACCACTACACCTTGTACTCCGTAGATGCCCACCTCGCACAGCGTTTTTTAGTGGAATTTGACATGACGCCCTTTCAACAGGTGCGTTGGGATGGTTCTTCTTTCGAGGTTACTGCGTGTTTAGATTTGCCCGAATTGGTGGTGATGCACATGGCCGTCAACTACCATACCAACGACGGCTTTCATACAGACGCAGCCCGCATCAAATCTGTTGAACTTCGAGGGTGCACATCTGCTGGAATCTACGATCTCGCCCAACCACCGTTGCATACCATTCAAGGTCCCTTGGGAGAGGATGCTCGTCCTTTCTTCCATCAATTGGAACACCTCATGGCCGAATTAGATCCCGATGTGGTGATCACTCACGGTGGAGATGGTCTTCATTTCCCTGCGTTGATCCGTATGGCTGAAGCATCGAACATCACTGTGTCCTTGAGTCGAGATGGCCGTCCATTGCGGGCTAGAACTTCAGCACGCACCATCCATTCTTACGGAGAAACGCTTCACAAGGACGGGTACATTCCGCTTTACGGACGTCTTCACATCGATCAGAATGGAAGTTTTATTGTCAGGGAAGGGGGGCTTTTGGGTCTGTTTGAACTGGCTAAGCATTCTCAGCAATCCCCTCAGGACATCTCTCGGCTTTCACCGGGTTCTGTCATCAGTGCGATTCAAATGCGTACAGCAATGGAAGACGGGGTGCTGGTGCCGTGGAAGAAAAACCGCCCTGAAGACACGAAAACTGCGTGGGCGCTGTTGCACGCAGATCGTGGCGGGTTGTACCTTGACAGCCAGCCAGGCGTATACAGCCATGTCATCGAACTGGATTTCGCGAGTCTTTTTCCGAGCATCATTGCCACCCGCAACATCTCAACTGAAACGCTCAATTGCCCGTGCTGTCAAGCCAAAGCGACTTCTGAATCAGCTGCCTTCGTCCCCCTTCACCCTGATGCAGCAGAACGGGTCTTCGCTGAACGGCATGTTCGACGCCATTTCGGAGCAGGTTTGTTCCCCATTCCTTCAGCATATGCGCTGCCAGTGCCGGGTTTAACTTCACACACATGCGGCCGAGTGCACGGTTTTCTTGGCCGGATTGTAGCGCCACTGATCGAACGGCGCCGGCAATTAAAATGCCAGATTGCACGCAAAGGAGACGCGTTTGATCAGCAACAAAATGCCCTCAAGTGGTTGCTGGTAACTTGCTTTGGTTACACAGGGTACAAGAACGCTCGATTTGGACGGATTGAAGCCCATGAGGCGATTTGTGCATGGGCGCGTGATATTCTCCTCGATACGATCAGCATGGCTGAAGAAGACGGGTGGGAAGTGCTCCACGCCATCGTCGATTGCGTATGGATTCAAGACCGGCGACAACGAACACCAGAGGAACGGGTCAAGGACGCTCATGCTTTTGCTCAACGAGTCACAGAGCACGTAGGGATTCCTCTCGAGTACGAAGATATCTACCGTTTTATCGGCTTCGTTCCGAGTCGAGTTCATGGTGCTGGTTCGCTCACCAAATACTGGGCTTTTGGACAACACGGTTTGAAGGTTCGAGGCATTGAAGAACGACAACATTCCACTTGCAAATGGGTTGGTGATTTGCAACGCTCAGCGCTTCAGGCCCTTGTGGACCATTCAAGCGACGAAGTTGGAGTTCCTGGCGTGGACGCTCAGCGCGCCGTCATTGCAATCTTGCAGAAACAGGTTCACCGATTGGAGAAGCATGAAGTGCCCTTGGAGGACCTTGTCGTAGCCCGCCGAATCAGTCGTGACTTGAGCGAATTCAATGTGGCAACTTTAGCGCATGCTGCATTGTTACGGGGTCGTCTCCATGGTGTCACCATTCCACCAGGCGGTAAGGTCCGCTTTGCAGTGATTGCTTCAACCGGAACGATTCAACATGAACGGGTGATTCTGTTGGAAGAACTTCTCCACACAACCGTGCGCCCGGAGCGTGCTGACGTTGAACATTACAGAGCGCTGGCTTTGCGCGCCATCTGGGCCATTTTGGCACCTTT
>DUKM01000071.1:0-3381 GCA_013329255.1 Candidatus Poseidoniaceae archaeon
GAGGCGTTTTACCAATGGCTGGAAGGGCCAATCCCCGATGGTTGGCAACAAGAGCAATGGGTTGCGTTCAGGGAAGAACAAATGAATTTCTTTGAGACAAAGCCTTCTGCCTCGTTAGAGAAGGATTGAAGTTGTTCATCGGTATGGGAGGTTTGAGTACCATGGCTGTTGGATACGTTCTCATCAATGTCGCACCCGGTAAAGAGCACCAAGTTTACCTTGCGGTAAAGGACATGCAGCATGTTGCAGATGCAACACTCTTGTTCGGAGATCATGATTTAATCGTCAAACTTGAGGCCGACAGTTTGGCTACGATTGCTAAGTCAGTCGTGGAAGCAATCCGTCAGGTTCCTGGTATCATTGATACCAAAACGCTTGCCGGTGCAGAACTCTAATCTGTTCGACAAAATGGTCAGCTTTCTGGACCCTCAATGTGGAACCGTTGGACTGCGCTCTACTTGCCCAAAAGTGCTTCTGGAAAGGGGTACTGCGCTCCCTATACAGCGCAGTGTTGCCTTTATTCGGCGATAATACTATATACTCTACAGGGGTCAAACATATCGGAGGTAATCCAAAATGTCTGATAAAAAATACTTTGTTCTCATGGAGAACGGAAAAGATACGAGCCAGGTTTTTGCAAGCAAACAACCCCGTGGCGCAGCCCTAAAAGCAGCAACCCGCGGACACACGACCATCCGCCTACGTGAGCGTGGCACCAAGCGTGTCCACTGCTTCAGTGGCAGCATCGCTATGGTTCCAAAGCCAGCGAACGGTCCTGCATGGCTTCCTGAGAAGATCAAGAAGGCAAACGTCAAGAAGACCGGCATCGAACACCTTTGAGTTCGTAACCACGTCTTGACAGACCTTCGAATGGAGTGAAGCTCCGTTCGTTCCCGCAAGGGTAGCCGCCTTACCACCTCTTCGGAGGGGGATAAGGCCAACAACTTTCTTTTTGTTATTTTTCCACTCGAGGCTCGCCTCGTGCAATCATGACGGCCAAACCAATCATGGCGAGTTGCGCCATGCCACGGGCTGCATGAGCGGTGTTGCTGAATCTTGTGCCGTTGAGGGGGATGTCATTGATCCACATGTTGAAGTTCGCCCAGTACAACACGACAAGAAAGCCTGCCATCGCCCATCCTGCACGCTTTCGCGTCACAGGAACAATCATCGCACATCCCAGAGCGATTTCGACCACCCCGCTGGCGTACACCCAAAATCGAGGGAAACCAAGAACATGCGGTACGATGGGATCGAAAAAAGACGGGCCAATAAAATGTTGAATTCCAATTAAAACAAAAGCCCCGCCGAAGGTGAGTGCTGCTCCATGGCGCACCCGCTCAAGCGTGAATGCCACGGTTTTCACACCTCAGTATCGTACGTTTTGCCTGGTGATGGTTCGCCAGATCCTTTGAAGTGGATCGTAGTAACGATCGACCACGCGCTCTTTCAACTGGATGATGGCATCATCTGTGATTTGGATGCCTGCAGGGCACACTTCGGTGCAGCAGCGAGTGATGTTACAGTATTCAATGCCAAATTCCTTCTTGACTTCAGGAATACGATCCTCTGTGTCGAGGGGGTGCATTTCGTACTGAGCTAAACGAACCAAGTTTCTCGGTCCTGCAAAGTCGTTAAACAAAGCGTGATCGCGTAGCACGTGGCAGGTGTTGACGCAGAGGAAACATTCGATGCATTCTCGGAATTGCTGGACGCGATCTGCCTCCATTTGGTTGAATTCCCAATCCATCTTTTCTGGACCTTTAATCGGCTTAATCCGCTGAGCCATCTCATAGTTCCATGAGACATCGGTGACCAAGTCCTTGACGTGGGGGAAGGCTTTCATTGGACGAATTTCAATAGCCTGACCTTCTGGAGTTTCCTCGACCACATCACTCATGCGAGTCATGCACATCAAACGGGGGCGCCCGTTTATTTCAGCGGAGCATGAACCACATTTTCCTGCTTTGCAATTCCATCGCACAGCCAAATCCGGTTGTTGCTCGTGTTGGATTCGGTGCACACAATCGAGCACCACCATGCCTTCATCCAGTTCAATGCTGAAGGCTTCGATTTTTGCATCGTCACCTTCGCCTCTTAGGATGTTGAATTCTTGCGTTTTTCCTTTCAGTCCCATTAGTTTCCACCTCCGGCTTGTTCAGCAGCCCGTTCGGAGATCATTGCTTTCACTTCTGTGATGGCTTCAGCAAGGTCGTCTCTCATTGGCTCCACATCTTCTTGGCGTACCTTAATTTCGCCATCTTGCATGTAGATAATATTGATAATTTTGCCCCATTCTTCGATTTCACCAGGGAAATCGTCGCGAGTGTGGCCGCCACGGCTTTCCTCTCGGGTGAGCGCCGCAAGTGTTGCTGCGGTCGATACATCGACCATGTTCTTCAGGTCAAGGGCTTGGTGCCATCCAGAATTGTACTTGCGTGATGCGCCTGGGAAACACGCCTCTTGACGCTCACTGAAGGCCACAAGATCGCTCATTGCTTCCGTCATTTCTTCTTTCGTGCGGATGATGCCAACCTTCGCCTGCATCATGTCTCGCATTTCGTCGTAAATCATACCGGGGTTTTCTCCGCCATCTCGGTTGAGTGGCGCAAGCATAAGTTCGATTGCAGTTTGGACTTGAGCGTCTTCAATACCAGGTTGCGCAAGATCCTCAGCACGCTTTGATGCGTGTTCTCCAGCTCGCTTTCCGAAGGTGATCAAATCAGACAATGAATTGCCTCCAAGTCGGTTTGCACCGTGGAGTCCAGATGCCACTTCGCCGCAAGCAAAGAGTCCGGGCACGTTGCTTTCTTGACTTTCTGCATTGACGCGAACGCCGCCCATCACGTAGTGGGCGGTAGGGCCAACTTCCATTGGTTCCTTGGAAATATCGACGCCAGCGAGTTCCTTGAATTGGTGATGCATCGAAGGGAGTTTCTTCAAAATTGCCTCTTCTCCCCGGTGGGAAATATCGAGGAATGCTCCACCGTGGGGGGAGCCTCGGCCTGCTTTCACTTCTGAGTTGATTGCTTTTGCAACAACGTCACGGGTCAGCAGTTCTGGAGGTCTTCGAACAGTTGCAAGTTTTCCTGAAACGACTTCTTCGACCCACTGGTCGCTTTCTTCAATGGTGCCAGCGTGATCGCCTGCAAACATTTCGGGGACGTAGTTGAACATGAACCGCTCGCCTTCTGCGTTCGTTAAACGGCCGCCTTCACCACGAACGCCCTCTGTGACGAGGATGCCACGCACAGACGGTGGCCACACCATTCCAGTCGGGTGGAATTGCACGAATTCCATATCGCGCAACTCAGCACCGGCCCATAGAGCAAGTGCATGACCGTCGCCGGTGTATTCCCAAGAACCTGAGCACACTGACCA
>DUKM01000071.1:3756-6790 GCA_013329255.1 Candidatus Poseidoniaceae archaeon
AAGTCACCGTCGACTCGCGTGTAAGCCACACAGCCAGTGACTCGATCGCCTTCTTTGAGCAGATGACGGACCGTGTACTCCATGAAGATGTCAATTCCTTCGTGAATGCCTCGTTCTTGCAGGGTGCGGATGAGTTCGAGTCCAGTCGCATCGCCGACGTGAGCCAAGCGTGGGAACGTGTGGCCTCCAAAGTTGCGTTGATTGATCAGGTTGTTTGGTGTTCGGTCAAACACAGCGCCCCATGTTTCGAGTTCGCGAACTCGGTCGGGTGCTTCCTTGGCGTGTAATTCTGCCATACGCCAGTCAGCGAGCCACTTGCTTCCTTTCATGGTGTCGTGGAAGTGAACCTTCCAACCGTCTCGAGGGTCTGCGTTTTGTAATGCTGCAGCGCATCCACCTTCGGCCATGACCGTGTGAGCCTTGCCGAGCAAGGACTTCGTGATGATGGCGGTTTTTGCGCCACTACGAGCGGCTTCAATGGCTGCACGAAGGCCAGCGCCACCGGCGCCGATCACAATAACATCGTATTCGTGTGTGGAGTATTCTTCAGTCATTTCCAATCACCTCAAAAAGCAAAGAGCACCATATCGCTCAGCACGCCGGCGTCAACAGCCAAAACCCAAAGGTCGCCTAAGAACACGAACATCAATGAAGTCCAGAACCAGAACCCGTGGGATCGGTTCAGAGCGCTGATGCGCCCAAACAACTTTCCACGTAGCCGTGAAATTGGTGAGGTCCAACGGTCAAGAACGCCACCAGCAAGGTGACGCAGAGCGTGGCAAGAAGTGACATACATGGTCAGGAGGAACGCTTCGAAGCCCATGACGAGGGTGCCAATGCAAACGCCCCATCCTTGTGCAGCGCCTTCGGTAAAGTGCAGGGTGTGAGTGACGTCCCACCACTTGATTGCTAGGATGACCATAGCGGCATAGAGGAAATAGCGGTGAAGGTTGTTGAAGATGAACAATCGCTTCTCGCCTTTGTAGCCCAGTTTCTTGTTGATTTCAGGCTCATCGACCCAGCAGGCAACAGGGCTGGCAAAGAAGGTGCGGTAATACACACGTCGCATGTAGTAACATGTGCCACGGAACCCGAATGGAATCCACAGCACCAGAATCGCAGCGTTGACCCAGCCAGGGTGGTCCCATTCATTGAGGCCGAAGAGGCTCCACTCGAGGACGTTAGGAGAGAAGATCGGCGACATGACGGTTGCGCCATTCACCTCGTAATGAATCGTGTCCGGGTATAAGAAAAGGCGGACTGCGGTGTACACCATTGCGACGGTGAGCGCAATGCCCATGCTCAATGGTTGCTTCAACCAATTGTCGATTCGATTTGTGCGACCCAACCCGTTGAGGACTGGAAGTTTGATGCCTTCACCCATCTAATTCACCCGCCGCCCGAGGGCGGTTGTATAGAACCAACACGCTGGGGTCTTTGAGGTTCACCATTCGCCTTGTTTGTCGCATCGTTCGCAGTAAGGCGTTTTTGGCCATTTCATCAAGAAGTTCATTCGAAAAAGGAGAGTGCCTCTTCGAGCACCGTTTCATTAGCCCAGTAGGTCTTTGATTGCCATGCTAATGCCCCGTCTTGATCGATGAGTTGTAGGGTTGGTGTACCCGGGTTTCCGTAAGCCTCGTACAGAGGATAAGCCGTTTTCTGACCTGAGTTGAAATCAAAGGTGGGCGTGTCCAGTTGAGGGACGACAACAGTCCACGGCGTGTAGTGAGTTTTGTTGGAGGCAACAGAGAAAGTATCGCTCACATCTTGGGTTGTTTCAAACTGGGCCCATCGATGAACGCTCACAACGCTAATGTTTGAACCGTTGAATTGCCCTTCGTCCATGGAGGTGCGGATCAGCTGGGTCCAGTCATGACAACCCGAGCAGCCTGCTCCAATCCAAAGCATGAGTACAGGGCCGTCGTTGAGCGTTTCTTTGAGGTCAAAGGTTGCTCCACCGTCTTCGGTTCGATCAAGCGTTTGCGCTTCGAAGGTCATGTGAAGCGGAGGTGCGGTGAGTTCACCATCATCGATTGATTGGGGCTCGATGCAACCCGTGCACAGGCTCAGGCTAATGCAAACAAGGGCAAGCAGGTCATACCGCATGCCCTTCACCGTTGTTCGACGCAATCGCTTGTGGTTGGGCGGAAGGTCGGGCAGCGACGCGAGGGCGCTTGACATCCTTGAACCACGAGTCAACGCCATTCCAATCTGGGCGCATACCGAGGTCAGCGAGAACGAGTTTGCTGCTGATTCGCGCACTTTCAAAGATGGTTGGTAGTCCACTTCCGGGGTGGGTTCCGCCACCAACAATGTAGAGGTTGTTTGCTTCCTCAAACCTGTTGTGAGGTCGGCGCCACAGCATTTGCTTTAGGTCGTGGGTGAGGTTGAAAACAGCGCCACGGTAAATGTCAGAAGCGCCCCAGTCGTCGGGGGTAATGATCGTTTCAGAGACAATGTGATCGGCGATGTCGTCGTAACCGACTTTCGCCAATTGCTTGATGATGGTGTCGCGGAAGTCAGATTTGATGTCATCCCAAACAATGCTTTCGTGTTGGTTTGGCACCGGGACAAGGACGTAAACCGTGGAGTGACCTTCAGGAGCGAGTGAATCATCGGTGATCGCAGCGTTCTGCACATACACCGATGGGTCATCCCAAGTGAGCCGGTGGTTTGTGATGTCTTTGAGGTTCGATTCGTAAGCCGAAGATGCGTAAATCTGGTGGTGATGGAGGTCGTACTTCTTGTCCACTCCGAGGTAAAGCATGAATGTGGAGCATGAGTAACCTTTCTTTTCGAGTTTCTTGTCGGACCACTTCTTGCGCTTTTCGTCTGGAACGAGGGTTTTCATGGCGTGTGCAAAGTCTGCATTGACGACTGTTTTGTCGGCAAGTATCTCTTCGCCTTCAATCCGAACTCCAGTGACGGTTTTGCCTTCAAAAATCAGTGACTCAACTGGAGTGTTGAGGCGGATTTCGACACCCATTTCTTCTGCAATTTCACCCATGCGGGCAGTGATGCTTCCGAGTCCACC
>DUKM01000071.1:7182-8433 GCA_013329255.1 Candidatus Poseidoniaceae archaeon
CTCATTCCCAGGTATTTGGTTTGGAACGACATTGCGAGACGAATGCGCTCATCGTCGAAGTGCTTGGCTAAATCTCCGGCAACGCTGGACCATGGTTTGAGGATGGTAGCGACTCGCAGAGCCCGCTTGGAAAACACGTCGAGGGGGCTTGACCATGGGGTTTGCAAGCATTGCTTTGAGAAATCGAGCTTTTTCCTGTTTTGCTTGACGTAACTTTTGAATCCGTCTGCGTTTTTGTCACCAGCAAGTTCACGAATGCGTTCGGTCATCTGTTCGAGGTCGCTTGTTGCATCGATGTGTCCACCGGCTCCGAAAACGAGCCTGTACATTGGATCAAGGGGCATCAATCCAAGTTCTTTGTGAGCGTCCCTGCCTATGGCTTGAAAGATTTGTTCAATGACTTCTGGGTAGTGGAAGAAGGTTGGGCCACGGTCGAATGTGTAGCCGTCTTTTTCGAACAACCGTGTCCGGCCGCCGACCACTTCGGCTTTTTCCAAAACAGTGACTTTAACCCCTGAATGGGCGAGGAGAAGTGCTGATGCAAGACCACCGGGTCCGGAGCCTACGATGATTGCGGTTGGTGCATTGTCGGTTGACATGGAACAAGACCGCCGGGTTCTCCCTATAAAAGGCCGTTTCTAACCTTGATGAGGCCGTATTTTTGCCATGGCTCAAATGGCCGGCAGCATTGGGCATGTCCAGCGGTGCTAAGCATCTTAAGGAGGCTATGTTTGGGCCAAATCACAGCCTTTGGTTGTACGGTGATACCATGAGCGATTGGAGTTCCAAGAATCCATACATGACCCAAATCACGGAGAACTACATCCTGAACGGTGAGGGCTCTCGTAAAGAAACTCGACACATTGTGTTTGAGCTTGGTAATTCAGGCCTCGACTACAAGGTCGGTGATGCATTGGGCGTCTTAGCCGAAAACCCACCTCACATTGTTGAGGAACTCATTGAAGTTCAAGGCTGGGATCGCAACGCAACCGTTACCACTCACAACGGCGAACGGGATGTCTACACGGCGCTAAAAAAGGACTTTGAAGTCCATATGGCCAACAAAAAGTTTGTCCAATCCCTCGCTCACAAAGTCGTTTCGAGTGGCATGCGGATTTCTCTTTCCATTGTTTCTCGTTCTCGAAACGGCCAAGAATGGTCCGCTCAAGGCGAAGGCGAGATGCCCCCAGGGCTTGCTCCAAACCAACCTTCGGATGACCCAGTTGCAAAAGTTGCAGCCCTTGTCGAGGA
>DUKM01000071.1:8825-11330 GCA_013329255.1 Candidatus Poseidoniaceae archaeon
CCAGAAGAATTCTTCGAATTGTCCGATCGCCTCAAGCCCCGCCTCTACTCCATCGCTTCCTCTCATGATGCCCATCCTGGGTTTGTTGAACTGACCGTCGGTATTGTCCGCTTCGAATACAACAACCGACCTCGTGGCGGTCTTTGCACCGTGTTCATGGCTGATGAAATTGATACATCAGGTGCTCCAATCGGCGTGTTCATGTCGCCTACCAAATCCTTTATTCTTCCAGAAGACAAGGACACAGACATCATCATGGTGGGTCCGGGAACCGGTATCGCTCCGTTCAGAGCCTTCATGGAACAGCGAGTGTTTGACGGTGGCAAAGGGCGAAATTGGTTGTTCTTTGGCGATCAATCCGCCAAGACTGAATTCTATTACAAAGAAACCATCGAAGATTGGATGGACAGTGGAGACTTGTACAAATTCACCACCGCTTGGTCCCGCGACCAAGAAGAAAAGATCTACGTTCAGCACCGGCTCAAGGAACACGGTGCTGAAATTTGGGAATGGTTTGAAAACGGTGCATACTTCTACATCTGCGGCGATAAAACATACATGGCTAAGGACGTACACAGGGCCTTGATTGCCATCGCTGAAGACCATGGTGGTATGTCAAATGAAGACGCAACGCACTTCATTGAAAAGACCATGATGCGAGAACAAAAGCGCTACTTGCGTGATGTGTATTGACGAACTTTTCTGATTAAAACAGGGCCATCCTCTCCGAGGAAGGCACAAGTTCGTCTCTTCAAAACCCTACCGAATCATCCTTGTTTTGAATCTGCAGCGTCAATCCTTTCATCGATCTGCGTGCTCATACTAGCGCCAACGCCGATGACGATACCGTCGACAAGCCATGGTACTGCGTCAGTCCTTTCATTGAGGGATTGGGACGCTGACAACTGGAATCGCACGGGCGTGTGCTGCCTTTTCCATTTTCTTTGTCCAAACGGAATCAGGTCCTGGGAATGCCAACATGTGGGTTGCAGGAACCAACATCCGGTCGACGAGGCTTGGTTCCGCTTCAGGCCGCCCGCTGTCAGCGGGGCCGTTTGGGCGTGGGGCCGTCCAAGCTTCGGTGAACACAGCCAGTTGTACGTTGTTGTTGTCGGCCCATCGTTCAGCGAGGTAATCCACGCCGCTCGCGCCTCCAAGGATGATGAGATCAGGGTATGAGTTGTACTTGACCCACTCATCAATTGCATCCTCGAGCCATGCGTAATCATAAAATTTCGAGTTCCCACAAATAACAAGATTGACAATTTGTCCGTCATTGTTGAGGTCCCTTCCAGCGAGTCGGTCGAGGGCTTCGGCCCCGGTTTGGTGTTTCGGCGACATATTTGACGAACACTGTGCCACGATATGAAACTTCTGCTGTTTTTTCTTGTTTTTGGAAGTTTTTTGGGAAAAGTTTTCCGTTTTATGGTAACATTATCGCCCTTTATGATGCCCAGAGGCGTTTCATCACACATCTAAAAAATACCACCTGTGGTTGATTCCCGACCGTTGGCATCATAGAGTAATTCCTCCACGAGCAACCATGGCCTTCAAGCGAGTGCTGATTGCGAACCGCGGTGAAATCGCTCTTCGAATTCTCCGAACTCTGCGCGACATGGGCATCGAAGCCGCTATCATTCACGGTCGAGAAGATCGCCTTTCCCTTCCTGTTCGTTTGGCAGATGTTGCTTATGCCAACAACAAGGCTAACCCCCTTGACACTTATTTGGACATTGAATCGGTGATCACCGCCGCTAAAGAAATGGGTTGCGATGCAGTCCACCCTGGCTATGGGTTCTTGGCCGAAAACGCAACTTTTGTCCGCAGGCTGCAAGAAGAAGGCATCACGTTCATTGGACCATCCGCTGATGTCATCACGTTGCTGGGGGATAAAATTGAGGCTCGTGCGGCAATGGAAGCCGCTGGGCTCCCAACTGCGAAGGGTTCTTCAGAACCGATCTCAGACGCTGGTGTCGCATCGACCCTTGCCGAAGAAATTGGCTACCCAGTGATCATCAAAGCCGCAGCAGGCGGTGGCGGTATTGGGATGCAAATCGTCGAACAATCCTCTGAATTTGAAAGCGCCCTCAAACTCTGCCAATCAAGGGCTAAATCAGCCTTTGGCGATGAGCGTGTCTTTGTTGAAAAATACATTCAAGGCGCTCAACACGTCGAGTTCCAAGTGCTCGGAGACGGCAAAAAGGCAATCCATTTTGGAGAACGTTTCTGTTCAATTCAGCGCCGGCATCAAAAGTTAGTCGAAGAAGGGCCATGGCTCGATGAGGAAACACGCCAAGAAATCGGAGACCTTGTGTGCAGAGGCGCAGAATCTGTAGGGTACAAAGGCCTTGCAACGTTTGAATTCCTTCGAGACGGTAGTGGAGATTTTTACTTCCTTGAGGTCAATCCACGCGTTCAAGTTGAACACACCGTTACTGAACTCATCACCGGTTATAATTTGGTCGAACTTGGCATAAGAGTCGCTCAGGGGGAAGCATTACCACT
>DUKM01000071.1:11716-16743 GCA_013329255.1 Candidatus Poseidoniaceae archaeon
AAATTCATTCCAAGCCCCGGTCGCTTGTGGGAGTGCCATTTCCCGTCTGGATACGGCGTACGCGTCGACACTCACGCCTACCCTGGTTACGACATGCCGGGATGCTTTGACTCCCTCTTGGCCAAACTTCTGGTTTGGGGACGGGATCGAGAAGACGCAGTTCGCCGAATGCGAACAGCGCTTGATGAAACAATGATCACCGGCGTTGAACATTTGATTCCATTGCATCGCCGAATTATGGATGAACAAGATTTTCTCGACCGGAACATCACCATTCAATACATCGATATGCATCAAGAGTTGCTTGGTTGAACTCTGTGCAGGTATCTGACATCATCTGCTGCTGAACTTTGCCGATGAAAAGGCAATAACCAAGCAGTGACAAATTGAAATAGCGTCTCCATTTCGCTAGCACATGGATGTTCTGTTGGTTGGCAGCATTGCTTATGATTCAGTGATTTCACCTGTTGGGCAAGTCAAACATGCTCTTGGTGGCTCTGCTACCTACGGAGGCCTTGCTGCTTCGTTTCATGCTCAACGGTTGGGCATTGGGAAGGTTGGTTTGGTCGGGGTTGTCGGTGAAGACTTTACCGATAAAGATCGACTGATTCTGGCAAGCCATGGAACCGATGTATCTGGCATCGAAACCGCTGCGGGGGAAACATTCCGCTGGGAAGGGGCCTACCAAGGGTCGATGGCTGAAGCTGAAACCCACGCGACCCATCTCAATGTGTTTGAACACTTCCAACCAAAGGTGCCTGAGCATGCACGCACACCGAAGGTCACCTTCTGTGCGAACCTGCATCCCGCACTCCAAGCCAGCGTTTTGGACCAAACCACCCCAAACCGTATCTCGATGCTTGATTCAATGAACCTCTGGATCAACATCGCTCGTGAACCCTTGCTTGAAGTGATGCAACGGGTGGATTTGATCATCATCAACGATGGCGAAGTTCGCATGCTGGCAGAAGATGAAAACCTCATCCGCGCAGCACACACCGTACGCTCGATGACCTCGGCTTCCACCTTAGTCGTGAAGCGCGGTGAACATGGCGTACTCGCCTTCCATGGCGATGAAATCATTGCACTGCCGGCTTTCCCAACCGCTGATGTCTGCGACCCTACTGGATGCGGCGACACTTTTGCAGGCACCCTTGCAGCCTACATTGCTTTAGGAGACGGTCCGTTGGAACGCGATGAATTGAGAACCGCACTCGTCGCCGCTACCGTTTCAGCAAGTTTTACGTTGCAATCTTTTGGTGTCGAAGCGCTTCAAGCCATGACGCCGGAAGCGTTTGCTCATCGATTGAGCCGCTTCGAGAGCATCCTCGGATGATCAAGAATCTAGCCTTGGCAAATGCGATGCTTGTTCTGCGTCTGACATCTCATTCTCATGTTCAACAAGGTCATCAAACGACAAGTTGTCCAAATCCAAATCGATTGATGCAGGACCCTGCTCTTGCTGAATTTGCTCTGCAAGGGTATGGCGTCGATCGATGTGCTTCATCATTTGTTCAACTGTTTCCTTGGGCAGGACACCGCCATGTTGTTCCGAAAGGTTCGATACAGAGTTTTCAATTTCCTGCTGATGGGTTCTGGTCGATCGTCCCCTTAATTCATGACTGCTTTCAGTTCCTGCTTCCCCCTTGAGGGCTTGCACTGTCTCACCAGTGAGCAGTTGGCCTGCCATGGAGGCGGTGCGTCCAATTCCTTGGATGAGCGCTTGCACTCGATTGCCGTTCCGCCGTCTCCTTTTATGGATGAACTGAGGGTTCGCGTAACCTGAGTTTCGCGGTTCAATTTTGTATTGGGTGTGTTGGGGTACTGGCTGGCTTTGGTGGTGAACCAATTCAGCATCAAGGGGCGCAGCCTCCCTGCGAGCCGCATCGACAATCGAAGTCACTGCTTCCTCTTCTTCCGAGAATAGGTTGGTGAATTCCAGATCGAATTCTGCTTCCGTTGACATCGGCGCTGGGGCGGGTTGAGGGACATGAGCCCCTTCCGGGCCAACAAAACTTGGGAGGAAGGTTTGCGGGATTTCCTGCGCTGGTTCTACCGCATGGTGCTGGGGTAAGTTCTGGTTTGTCTCGGCAATGCGCCCGTAGGATCGTTCCGTGTTCATTGGCTGATTGACTGGATAGGGGTGAGATGGATGATTGTAGTGAATTGGTTGATGGTCAGATGTAGTTGGTTGCGGCAAGGCATGTGTTCGTTGCCTGGCGTTTGCTCGGCCACGTTGAATCAATCCGTGTTCGGCGCCGATGTGCTGTTGACCGCTTGATTCTGGTTCTCCAAACATCCATCCCTCCTTAGGGGGCTGTTCAAAATCCAAATCTAAGGGCTCTTCTGTTCCAAAGAGGTTGAGCGGTACAGCAGATTCGGGAAGGTCTTCTGGATTACCATGATTCGCAAGCAACGCCGCAATCGAGGGTGATGCCTCAATCCGCACGGGCTCCACTGGGATGAGTGGCGATGCTTCGGAACGAGGGTAATCGACATCTCGTTGAAGGTCTTCCAAACCCAGACGGGCGATTTCCATGCTTTGGCCTTCTGCAAGCCTTGAGTGCAAATAGCACAACCGCATCAGCACAGCAGCATTACCGGTGAGGATGTGGCAGTCGTTTGCTTGCGTTTCAATAGTCAGTGTTGGTCTCTTTGTGCCAAAGCGCCCGGTGAGGAGGAGCATCCCCACCCCGATGGTCAGCAACTGCCATGAAGTTCCGAGAACTAAGCCACGGTATGCAACCAATAACAAAACAGCACCCACGACGGCCCACCCGGTGGGCAAAAGTGGTTTTGAGGTTTGATTCAATCGCATGACCCAATCATGATCAATTTCTGTAAATTCTCCTGTCTTTTGTTCAATCGACAGCTTGCGCTCAGAAACAGTGACTCGAACCTTTCCAGGTTTTCCAACCATGTGCAGTCCCTTGAAGACTTCAAGGTCTTCTGCACGGTATGGACTCTCTTGTTGTCCAGTGATGCGCATCCCAGCGCGCAAAGGGCCCGTGGTTGGTTATCAATCCACCGACAGTTGCAGCCACTTGCCCTTGGAAATATCGACCTCTATTGAAACGCCAAACGGCCCAATTTGAAGGCAATCAAAGATTTAGTCTGCAACGGCAGGAAGTTTAACAATCATAACAATAAGCACCCTCCATGCTTGAAGAGGTTCTCATCTCACCGGCTCTCGATGATGCCCTCGAGGATTTGGGAAACAGAACAGAAGCTTGGTCCAAAAAATGGTGGTGGGTCCCGCTGCGGATGCTCACTTTGGTGGCGCCCTTCATAGCGATTGCCATCTACTATTTTGGGTTCCTTTGAGGCATCATTCGAGGCACTCGAGACGACCACTGCCCATGATTCTCGGCTTTGAATCGAGTTGCGCAATCAGTGTTGGTTCAGGATTCTCTCTTCGGATGAATAAAGGGTTCTCCCAAGATACAACCGCATTTTCGCCATCAACCGATGCGATCCGTCCGACGACAAATTGCAGATCGACGCTGGCGTGGATGACGTCACCTTCGGCCAAAACGCGCTTTTGAAACGGCGAACGCTTGAGTTCGAGTTTGGACCGGTGGTGTGCAACCACGGCCAGTGGGATGCTTGTGTTGGTTTTCTTATCTTCAACAGCGGGGCGGACGAGCAAGGTTCCACTGCCCAGATGGTCTTCCTTGGCGTTGCGTAATGCGAGGCCAACACGGTCGCCAGCGCGAGCTGCAGGCACATCATCGTCCATCACTTGAAGCGATTTTGCGTTTCCAGTGCCGTTTGCGGGCAACAGCACCAGGTCGTCATGAACATTGACGGTACCAGATTGAACATAGCCAATGGCCACCAAACCAATGCCTTTGACGTTGAAGTGTTGATCGACAGGAATAACAAGAGGTGCTTCGGCGTTTGCCTTCAATTCATCAGAAATGGCATCCATGAGATCATACAGCATGTTCCGCAATCCAATTCCATCGCCTTTGGCAAAAATCCATTCACTGAGGCCCGCTTGCTTGAACAGCATTTTGACCTGATCTTCGTCGACCCATTCACCCTGTGGTGGGTTGATGACAGCAATCCCCTTTGTGAGCCCAGAACTGGCGAAAGCAACGAGCGCTTCACCCAGCGTGGCGTCGATGCCGCTCACTTCGACGATACCAACACGGGCAGCAGAGAGGGCGTTGAGGAACGGGCGCAGGCGTTCGGGGTATTTTGCAGGTCGAATGAGGGAAAGAATTCGTGGTCCGTCGCTGCCGCTTTCCTTGTGAACATAGGTATGCACATCCCGCTGGTCTGTGGGTTTTGCGATTTCACGGGCCAAATCATCGCTGCCAACCATGGCGATGTTGAGAACAGGCATGACTTCGCCACCAGCGAAGGCCACATCAATGTAGGGGTGCTCAATCGTCGTTGGTGCTGCGCATTTGTTCTCTGATGCGCTTCGCCTGGTCCCAATCCTTTTGCTCATCTTCTCCATCAATGGTCAGTTGAGGGATTGGAATTGGCCTCATCATTGAATCGATTGCGACAAAGAAAAAGTAGCCTTCACAGATTTTCTTTTTATTCCATGTTGCTTTGTCCACTGCCATTGCAGTGACCTTTGTGCATGCGGTGTGCGTGCTTGTGAACACAACCTTGCCAGTCACCTCCAAAAGATCGCCTTGGCGCGCAGGTGCGATGAACTTGAGGGTGTCAATTGAGATGGTGACAAATTCACGGTGAGCGAATTTAGAACAAGCAATCCCGCCAGCTTTGTCCATGATCGAAAGAAGGCGTCCACCGAACAAGGTGTCATGGTCGTTGGTATCACCGGGGAAGATGTGCTCAATCAGCGTAACGGGTTCCTTTGAGTATGGTTCCATGGTTTTGCCACGGTCTTCCCCCTCATGAAGTCATTGAAGCGGTTGCGCTATCGAAGGGTTGTTTCATCACATTGTTCGTTGAGCCGTTGAAACGCTCAGCTGTGAAGTTTGTAGAGCGTTGGTTTCTGGGATTTTTGGTGTTCTGACATGGTTCGTTCGGGCATCATTGAACAG
>DUKM01000071.1:17126-21444 GCA_013329255.1 Candidatus Poseidoniaceae archaeon
TGGAACGCCGCTGGCTCGGTTTTTGAAAGCGTTCGTGGCACAGGCTCGCACTTAGGACCGGTTGAGGTAGGCATGAATGCGATGTGGTTTTATGTGGAAGAATCTTCGCGTGAAGGGCAGGTGAGTCCATGACACACGAGAATCGTACTTTGAGAACCCCACTCTTCCTTGTAGCACTGATGATTTTGGCACCCTTTGCAGGCGCCGCGAACGTGACCACATTCGCCAATCAAGACGCGGAATCCGATATTGAAATGCGAGACGGCTCAGCCTTCCTCAACCGCGATGACGGTAGCATTGACTTGCCAGCAAGCGACACCGTCACAAGCGCAAGCGTCGATGTCTCGGTCAACATGGTCGAACACGCCTCGCACCAACGGATTGACACAGACACCATGTCTCGTGTTTGGAATCCAAATTACAACAACCAACTCACTAAATTCTCGAACGCTTCTTACTTCACTTACGAAGACGGCGCAACGGCAACCCCTGTCTCCCTTACCGCAGAGGGCGTGCTCACTGATTTCGAAGAAACACTGGCCGGCTTCGTCGATCAGCGACCTTTCTATCAGAACAATTACGGGTTTGACCACGGTGAACTAAACCCTCCGGGCTCCCCCCCAATTCCAGGAGTCCCCGACTGCTATTCTGGAACCTACTGCTGGGGAACTGGCCTCTATGACAACGATTACACCGACGAATTCTCGAACCAAAATGGTGGGAAGTATGCCTTGCATTCCCCTTCGATGTTCGTCGACCTGGCCTTGAAGGACACCACGGCCTACTTCGATTCCTACCACGACCTTGATCGAATCACCCCTAGCGGTACAAATCCGGCCATCAAGTACACCGACTGTGCCTATGTGCAAATCAGGACCTCCAGCAATGGTATCTTCCCACCAGACCCAACAGGATTCAGTTACATCGACATCGACGTCGGTAATTCAACTGGCGTTGGCTACTCCAACGGGTATTACCGCGTCAGCACAGGCTCCAACAACGCCGGTGAAATCTACAACTCTTGCAGCGATGTTCCAGCAGGCGACTATGCACTTGGTGGCACATCCGTCGGAACGAGCAACCCAACCGGATGGGCCAACATCGCCATCGATCTCATTCAATACGTTGGCCAATACATCCAACTCCGCTTTGTCATGGACGACAATGACATTAACACCGCTGACGGCAACGCTGCAGGCTGGTACATCGACAACTTCCGACTTGGTGACCGCTTGCCTCAAGCGGCAACCATGGACATCAACGGTTTCCTGCCATCGGTCCAAGGCGGCGAAAACCAACCAAACGGATACGGCCTCTTGACCATTGAATCCGAGACCACCTCTTCAGCAACATTGTCTTTGGAAGTCCTCGATTCAGCGACCGGCGTTACGGTTGTTGACAACCACGGCGTTCCTATGATTGGCCTTCAGGGAAAAATCATTGAACTTTGGGATATCAATTCCACTGAGCACCCTTCGGTGAACTTCCGTTTGACATTTGATTCTGGAACTTCTCGGCTTTCAAGCCCAATTTTCCATGGGTTTAGCATCGGAACTCGAGTCGGTACAGGCTTCAATCAAACCGATGAAATGACCAACGGCGTCATCAATGGCGTGTGGGAAGCAACCCCGGGTATGCCTCTCGTGTATTCACCAATGCTCACCGATTCATCCTACACACCAGCGCTCGAACGCAGCAGCTTTTCGAAACCAATTACTCGCATCACTGCCCATGTTGAAGACGACTGCACAGATACGCCATCCCTCGATTTACAAGCGGTCGGTGGCAACGGTATCATCGGGATGATTCCCGATACAGAATACATCCTCGACTCGCCGATTTTCGGATTTGAGACCTTGATGTCCTACCAAAACAACTGCAACGTTGGCGGACTTTGGTTCGACTTAGCGTTTGGACACCACGCAACGAACTTCCAAGTGGACGTTGCAAACGACAGCAACATCGACTGGGGCTTTGACGAACCAGCGTTTGGCTCCTTTGGCCGGCAAACACAATTCCTCCTCAACAAGGTTGATGGCATCAACTACGGCACAACCCTTGCCAACATCAGCGCCGATCTCAGCGGCGTTGCAGAAGGCGGCAGTTTCATGCTCCCTAAGGGCGCAGTTGTTCTTTCGAGCGACTTCGTGCTTGATGAAATCATGATTCATTCAAGCACCGATCCAATGGAAGGATTCGACTTCTCCGTGCTATCAGGGACTCAATCCGTCGAACTTGGAGCGGTTGCCAACGCAACACGAATGCTTCCAGAGTACTTGAGCCAGACAGACCTTACGGCATCGCTCAACTCGCTGCTCACCAACCCACTTGTGCCGGTCAGTCACGTTGACGCCTACGGCAACGAGTGGATGACATTCCGCTTCAAAGCAGATTCTCCAAACGCATCAACCGGCGCTACGATGGTGATTCGGGACCTCGATGTAATCTACAACTTCACGACCACCCTCGACAATTCAGATGGGCTTGATCTGGAACTCAACAAGGGTGTTGCTCTTTGGACGGGTGGCTCAACGGCCAACGTCGAAATGACAGTGACCTCCACCAGCGGTGGTGGCCTCACCTTCTCGAACTTGAACATCGTGACTGCAAGCGGGTACGACAACACGCTGGCCGTGACTGGAAATCCAGTTGGTTTCTATCCAAACGGAGATTTGTATGAAATCGTCACGACGCATACCGTCGCACCTTCGACCGGTTCTTCGCTTGCTGAAAGCCATCTGACCCTCGAATCGAGCACAGGGACTGCAATCTTATCCTACTCTGAAGCCTTCGGGTTTGCAGAAGCCTCAGATGCGGGTGATTTGATCACCCTTGAATCCACTTCGGTTGATGCGGACATCACTGACGGTAAGCGCATTACATGGCGCTTCATTGTGAACTCGAATTGGGAAGACACGGATGAGGTTCGGATTTATTCTGGACTTCTCGCAACCGATGGAGTCAACGGATTGCCATCGGCATTGCTCATGGCCCCTCCGGGTGGCAACGCCGTTGAAAACGATGCAATCATCACCTCGTTTGAGGTTCGCAACGACATTGGGTTGTCTCAAGACCTTGATGACGGAAAATCCAATCAAATCGTCAACCTTGCCGGAAGCATCCGGCTTGAAAACCTCGACATCTCGCCCGACCCAAGCCGCTATTACATGGTTCTTGAACAGAAGTCAATCAACACCTCGTCGGATAACTTCACTGTGGAATGGCTGCCAATTGAAAATCAATCTGGCGTCATTGGTGGCGACTTCGACCTCGACATTGATCTTGGCTTTGCCGCAGGTGCAGAAACGTACAGGTTCCGTATCGACGGGTATGAAGGCGGCGACACGCTTTGTCCTGCTGCGACCTATCGCCCTGATGCAGAATGCGCCATTCCGTTCAACCTCTCCATCGATACCTTGGACCCGAAGTTGATCGAAGTGAAGATCCTCAACGGCCAAGTTGATCCTTCATTGGAAAGCAATTGGCGAACCATGGTTGACGACACATGGGTGGTTCCATCAGCCAACCAACAAATTCGCTTGAACGCTTACGACTTGCCAAACCCACCTTCTTCGCTTAACATCAAGATCTGGGTTGAGAATGACCACGATACAAACGGTGACGGCATTGCAGATGCAAGCGAATACATCACGGTCACGGTCAACAACGACGGCCAAGCACCGTTCTCTAACTACACAGGCGCCTTTAGCGACATGGCCAACATTGGCGCTGACCCCGTCGGCAAGGTTTCTGTTTGGGTCGAAGGATTCGATTTAGCAGGTAACCCAATTGATGGCGGTGCAGCAGGCTTCGATAACGACCACTTCACCTATGTTTCGATGAACTCGAAATCACCAGTGATCCGTAACTTCTTTGTCGATGATTCAAGAGATGGGCGTTTCCTCAACTCAAATCAACCACAATACGACGGAAAGTGGAATCAAACCATGTACGCCGGAAACCAATATTCTTTGATTGTTGAAGCAAACGACGACAATGGATGGCGTGACGTGAATTACTTCCACATCGATCTTACCGACGATAGAGACGACATGAATGTCTACTACTACCCACGCAACGAAACGGCATGGACAGATTCCCCATGGATCACCATCCTTGAAGAGAGCGATATCTCCGAAGGCCCTCGCATGCTTCGCATGGACGGTGGGGCATTGATTGACCCATTCGAAGCGGATTTCATGCTCGACCTTCCAATCCGTATCGACTGGGGCGTCCTTGGCGCAACCACAGCACTCAACAACCCGGTGTTGTACATGCAAGACCTCGACAACCCACGCTACCGAATGCTCCCGGCACC
>DUKM01000071.1:21873-23968 GCA_013329255.1 Candidatus Poseidoniaceae archaeon
CCTCAAACAGCCGACGTTCGAAAGGGCTTCGTCTACCCCGGTGATACCATCTCGTTCAGCGGTCAATACGCTTACCTTGATGGGATCAACAACAACGTGTTCATCACGCCTGAGATTCCATTGACGTTGGAAATCACACGCGCTGACGCTGCTGCAAATGGAGCCAAAGGATACGTTCCGTTCCCTGGTGAAATCACCTACCACACCTTCTCTGGCGGTGCGTTTGAAATCAACCTCACAGCCGCACCAGTTGCGAATGACTACCAATACTCGTTCCGTTTGTGTCCGTTTGATGATGCAACAACAGCCATTGACGACGCTACTTCTTGTGGCAGTGAACAAGTGGGTCTACCGGACGGGGCTGTTGACAGCACGCCTGCGGTTTGCGCTGGATCCAGTTCCTACGGATGCACCGTCTTCAACATCAAGGTCGACGGCAACCCGCCAGAAGTAAACACCGATTCATGGACTGCAAAGCGCGGCGCAACTGGAGAGGTCATCTCCGGCGACATGCCAACCTCCACCTACCACTGTGTCGATGTGGAAGTTGTGCTCAAGGAACGCGAGGCCTTATTCCAAGGCGACGTGAATGTGGCTTGGAGTTTTTATTCCGATGCCAGCAATAACATCGTTTGGCCGGTTTATGCAGCATCCTTTGGTGATGAGCCAATGACCTCTGAACTTACGCTTTCACCGCTTGGTGGCTCATACGCAGCTTCCGGCACATGCATCGATTTGTGGCCCATTGAAGACGGTCAATTGGAACCTGATAAGGATCAAATCAACAACGTTGAACTTATGATGTGGATTGACGCTAAGGATTCTGCAGGCGCAGGAATCATCTTCGGTGGCGGTCCAACTGACGAGGGTGGTATCGCAGCCATCTTCTCAAGTTCTCAAGAACACAAATCGAACTACCGCTTCATCCACGAAGAACCAAGTTTTGCCGTTGAGAACATCTTATTGACGCCGAAATCACCTGAAGTCGGCGAACGAATGGAACTCGAAATTGAAGTGGCGAACACCGGTACCATGGCTGGAAGCACCGTCCTGGTGGTCCGTTCAGTCACTGCAGGTGGCATCCCTGTACTGGAAGGTACAGTTGAAACCGGCGATATTGACATCCTCTCGAAGAAATGGGTCTCCGTTGATTTGGAAGAATTCACCCAAGCAACAACTGGGATGTATTACCTCATCTCAGATGAAACAACAAGCGAAGTGTTGTACAATGGTTCCGCAGAAGGAAATCAATTCAACGTCAAGGTGCAAAGCGAATCTGACGATGGTTCAACTGTGATTTTGTTGCTCGTTGTTCTGTTGGGAATTGTTGTGATCCTCGGCGTTGTTGTTGTGGTCTTGGTCCGTCGAGAAGATGACGGTGATATGTTCGAAGACGACGATGATGACTTCGGCGGAGCCCCAAAGAAGGCTTACATCGAACTTCCCGGACAGTCCGCACCAGGTCCTGCAGCCAACGTCACACCTCAGATGGCAGATGCAATGACGCGATTCCCTCAGTGGAATCAAGAAGAAATCCAAGGCTATTTCGACCAAGGGTGGAGCATTGACGCGCTGGAAGATTGGGTCAAAAACCAATGAGTGTGACTCGTTTGCCTGAGCGATTGGACTGGCCCGACCACACCTGGTCAGACCCAAATGGAGGGAGTATTCTGCTCCATGGAGTGCTACCAACGGTGGTTTATCCTCGGCTTATGCGCCCTCGAGAGGCATGGCACGGTCTTGCAATCCTGGAATCTCCGGATGTTGTAGACATGTGGGTGCAAGAAGAAATTGATGAAGCAGAATCCGCAGGGATTAACCTCACACACGGGTTGATTTCAGGTGGGTCCTTCGCCATTTACCTTGATGAAGTAACATTGTTGGAGGATGTGACCTCTGGGCGCTATCCCGATCCTGAACCCCGCCGCTTGCACCGAAATGCTCTCCGGCATGAACGACCTGTGTACTTCATTGAACCCACCGCCGATGATGACCAGTGGTATGAGCACCTCACCCTTGAAGCAAAAGCGGCCTCCCACTGGAAAAAACTCCTCGGGCTCATCTCCTTAGGGGGCAAGTGGCGGAAAAGGGTCAA
>DUKM01000071.1:24344-30672 GCA_013329255.1 Candidatus Poseidoniaceae archaeon
GCGTCAGTTCTGGCCGCCACTTGGTGGGACCTCAACGAATGGTTGGTTGGCGAAGCGGTCGTCAAGGCGCGTGACATTCGATACGCAGAACGCCTCCGAGGGGCTTTGGCAAACCTACGGAAGGAGCACGGAGAGGATGCTGTGCTGCTTTTGCCCTTGTTTTTATCCCATCGAAATGCGATCTTAGCGGCCCTCGAATCCCTTCCAGAACCAGAGGAGATTACTTCAAACCCAACCGACACGGCTGATACAGAGGAGGAGTGAACATGTCATCAGGTGCCATTGAAGTGCGAATTGAAAACCAACTCGTTCGGTTCGTTCCTCCGACCCCTGTTGACCAAGCCTCGGTTGTGACTCAACTCGGTGGGCAGCAAACTGGTGGTGTCGTGATCAAGGTGCTTGATAGCCCACGGGCGACGCTTGTGATCGATGAACAAGGCCGAATCGTTGTCCATGGAACGCACCGAGTCGAAGCGGCAAGAGCTGCTGCAAGAGAACTCATGCTCCGCCTCGGACTTGATGATACAGGACTCGAAACTGAACTTGGACCTGTTATCGCCTCCTTTGAATTTGGGCAGGCTTTGCTTGTTGAGAGCCTCGTCGGGGACTTTGGAGCAGGAAGCGCCTATTACGACGAACGGCTAGGGTGCTCAATCGTTGAAGACACACGTCACAACTTGACCATTCACATGTGGCCAAACGGGCGCTGCGTGGTGAAAGACGCACGCCATCGAAACATGGTGGCGATGGCTGCCGTGTTCTGGAAAGGTCGCTTCAAAGAACGCAAACTCCTGATTGAACGCATTTGAGGCACCATTTGGGCCCATGCGTTGAAAACCATCTCCCATTTACACAAGCGTGAGGGTTATCCATGAGCGATGCATCAAAATGGACTGGCCCAATCGTCGACAATCACTTTCACCTCAATCGCAAAGGCCTGTTTTTGCACGCCGCTGGAGAGTTCAAACGGGCAGGAGGGACCGATCTAATTCTGGTTCATTGCCCTGATTTTTCAGCCCCTCCATCCACGCGAGTTGGACACCTTGAAACCTACAAAGACACCGTAAAAATGGCTGCTGAAGTGCGCGAATCACACGCACTCGGTGTGCGGGTTGTGCTCGGGCCCCATCCAGCCGCCTTCGCCCATCAGTTCGCAGCTTGGCTCGAAGAAGACGGAGAAGATGGAGCAGAACGAGCCATGAACAATTATCGGGACAGCATTGACGCTGCGCTTGAATTGGTCCATGAAGGGAAGGCCCATGCTGTCGGTGAAGTTGGCCGACCTCATTGGCCGGTCAGTGATCGCGTTTGGGACCTGTCCAACACCTTGCTTGAAGAAACGATGAGCATGGCGCGAAAAGAAGGCATCACTTTGCAACTCCATGTCGAGGGGGAACTCGAAACCACTTATGCTGATCTTGCTGCGATGGCCGATCGTGTTGGTTTGGATAAGCGAAGATTGGTGCGTCATTACGCACCTCCGACCCTTACTGGTAGCATCACTCAAGGAATCACGCCAAGTGTTCTCATCGGAAAAGGAGCGATTGAAGAGGTGCTCTCCACAGCAGAATCCTCCACCCACGGCTTTCTTCTCGAAACCGATTACATGGATGATGTTCGCCGCCCAGGAGCGGTGCTGGGGCCTAAAACTGTTCCAAAACGAACCAACCAACTGCTTGAAGCAGGCCTTGATGAAGAATTTCTGTGGAAAGCGCATCAGGAACTCCCCGATTACCTGTATGGTCCTTCACCCTGAAGAACACACCCAAAGAGCCCCTGTTGAAGGGAACCATCAGCCACCACATTGATGAGTTAGCGCCGTCACCGGTGGCTCATGGCACGATTTGGTAGGGCATTCACCGCATTGCTTGTGTTGACCTTGTTCGTCTTGCCTGCGCTCTCGACCGGCGTCGCAGCACAAGACTCACCGCTGCCTGCGGTTGAGTTGGATTGTGGCTCTGACCCGGTGATGAACGTTCATCCAAACTTCTACGAGGATGCCGTTCTTGTGTGCACGGTCACAAACCCCACATCAGCAAGCGAAGTCGTCCAGGTCGAAAAAATGGAGTGGGATGGCGTCAACGTTGAGATGACGCTCAGTGAAGATGAATTTACCCTTGCTGCTGGCGATGAAGAGAGTTTCAACATCGTTTTCTCGGGCCAAACCAGACTCCCGGCCTCCCTCACTCATGAATTTGAAATCGAAGCCAAAGTGACCTCTTGGAACGGCCTACCAGTCGGGCAACTTCCCGACGGCCCATGGGTTGCCAACCAATCCTACCTTGGTGATTTCTCGATTGCTTCCTACGGAATGGTGGAATTGATCATGTCGGACAAAACCACTCGGGATCTTTCCACTTCAGAAGAAGTCGACTTTACCTTCCAATTCACCAACAAAGGCAACGATGACGATAACATTGTGATTCGTATCGCCAATGAAGCAGACTTGGTTGCCGCTGGGTTCTCGTTCCCTGCGGGTACATTCTTGAGCGAAGAAGTGGCCTATCAAGGCACTTCCAGCCTCAGATCCTTGACAGTGCGTTCGCCATCAGATCTCGCTGAAGACATTCGCTTGCCCGTGCTTTTCAAAGCCGAGAGCAGCGTTGACAGCAGCGCAGCGTCGAGTGAAATCACCGTCCAACTCAACGTTGTTGCGCCAGGTCAATCGAATTCGCTCGGCGGTAACCTTGATGAAATTGACAAGGATCAGGCACTTCAATACGCTGCCATCGCAGGAGGAGTCATCCTCGTTCTGCTTTTGATCGTAGTTTTGGCAAAAGCCACCAAGCGTTCCTCTCAAGGCACAGCAGCCGCTTCAGCGATCCAAATGCCTGTGGCCATCGATCTTCCAGAAGACGCTCCAGTCGAATCGGCCGCTTTGGATGACGATTTAGACGATTTCTTTTCAGACCTCGACGGCGATTCAAATGCCGACGAATTCGACGATATGTTTGATGATTTGTAAGGCCCTTCGGCGGAACAAAATGGGTCGCAGATATGCGGTTTCATCGGCCGAGACATAGGCAACAGTCATAGGTTAGGTGTGCTGGTCAACACTTACCCATTAGGGAGGTACTGTTATGCTACAATTGCAAGGAAAGACCGCCTTCGTGTTTGGTGTGGCGAGCGAGGATTCCATTGCTTGGGCTATTTGCCAACAGTTGGCGGCCGCTGGTGTGACGCTTTACCTCGGTTACCAGAAGCGATTCATGAGCCGAATTTTCCAACTCAAAGACAAGTTACCCCAAATTGGCGGGTTCTACCCACTTGATGTAGCCGAGGACGCAACGACGAAGGAATTTTTCGACGCCTTTGCAGCAGAACATCCAGGACTCAAGGCGGACATTCTCATTCACGCCATCGGCTTTGCACCTCGAAGTTGCTTTGATCGACCCATTCTATTCGTTGAAGATGCCGATATCAACACGGCCATGACCATTTCAGCAAATTCACTGCAACGTTGTTTGAAGCATGCTCTGCCTTACCTCAACCCTGGTTCGTCAACCATCACGCTGACCTACGCCGCTTCGACCCGCTATGTTCCAAATTACGGCATCATGTCGATGGCGAAAGCGGCACTGGAATGCTGGACGAGGGAACTTGCGTGCCACCTCGGTCCCGAAGGCCATCGCATCAACGCCATTTCATCAGGTCCAATACGCACCATTGCAGCAGGTGGCATTCCGGGTTTTGACAAAATCCTCGACCATGTCGAAGCCAATGCGCCATTGCGCCGCAACGTCAATCAAAACGATGTAGCCGGAGCAACGCTTTGGCTCGCAAGCCCTCTGGCGAGCGGCGTTACAGGCCAGTGCATATACGTCGATGGCGGTTATTCGATCACCATGGTGCCTCAGAGCATCATGGACCAGTGAGGCGGGCTCATGACGATCACAACTGCAGATGGCAAGCCTTGCAATGGTCTTGATCAAGGACCGTTCGAACCGATTGCAGTCATCGGTTTGGCAGCATTGATGCCTGATGCACCAAGCATCGAAGCCTTCTGGCAGAACATTATCGATTCTAAAGTCAGTATTCGAGAAATACAAGAAGGTCGATGGCCAGGTCCAATCAACCATTTCTATCGAGAAGGCGGACCTGGCGACAGCAAAGAAGGGTTTACCTATTCCAAAATAGGAGCTGTCGTCGAAGGTTTCGAATTCGACTGGCGGCGCTGGCGGCAGCCACCGGGGACCCTCCCGCAAATTGATCCATGCCAACTTTGGGCGGTTTCTGTAGCAGCAGACGCCATCGAACAAGCTGGCTATGATGGCGAAACAAAAGACATCGATCGCACTCGTTGTGGTGTCGTTTTCGCAAATGCACTTGGCGGTGAAAACCGCAACCTTTCCAACATTCGCGTGTGGTCCAACCACACCAAAGAACTGGCAAAGAAGCATGGGCTTGCACAAGAGAACATCGAAGCCTTCACCGAAGAGTTGGTTGAGGGTACGCCACGAATTGATGAGGACACAATGCCTGGAGAGTTGGCCAACGTCGTCTCAGGTCGAGTCGCAAACCTGCTCGACTTGCAAGGCCCCAACCACGCAATGGACGCAGCCTGTGCGTCTTCTATGGCGGCTGTTTTGGATGCTTGCCGATTGCTGCAAACCCGTCAGGTGGATCTCATGCTTGCCGGGGCTACAGACCGTACAATGGATCCAGCCACCTTTTCTAAATTTAGTGCCATTGGCGCTTTATCACCAACTCATTCAACACCATTCGATGCCCGAGCAAACGGCTTTGTGATGGGCGAGGGTGCTGGCGTGCTGTTGTTGAAACGCCTGAGCGATGCTTTGGCAGATGGCGACGAGGTTCACGCAGTCATCCGAGGCATAGGGGGCTCCTCCGATGGGCGCGGCAAAGGCATCACTGCTCCAAGCCAACGGGGCCAAGTTCAGGCCATCGCCCGAGCGTACAATCAAGCAGGGTATCCAGCACGCACAGTGGAACTCGTGGAAGCTCATGGCACCTCGACAAAGGTTGGAGATGCGACTGAATTGTCAACCTTATCTTTGCTTTGGGACGGATTCCCGAGTGGAGACCATGTTGCTGTTGGCTCCATAAAATCTCAAATTGGCCACCTCAAAGCAGCGGCTGGTATTGCAGGAATCATGAAGACCGTTATGGCGCTTCACCACCGCACTATTCCACCATCTGCAGGGTTTGAAACGCCAAATCCGACCGTTGAATGGAATGAGGTTCCATTCTTCGTTCCAACCGAAGCCCGCGACTGGCCTCAACCGGAACACCACCCGCGACGAGCAGGCATTTCCGCCTTCGGCTTCGGTGGTACGAACTTCCACATTGCTCTTGAGGGCTATGAACCTGAATATCACGCTCCGTTAGCGCGTGAATGGGATCTTCGATGGCAAGCCTATGCAGCGATTGACACTCCTTCTTCAACAACTGCTTCCGCTGCGTCCATTCTCGATGGTTCTGCGGCACCAAGCATGACTCATGAACAACTCAAGGCGGTTGAAGGAGGCATGCTGCTGCTATCTGGCGATTCCCTCGTAGGCCTAAGGCAGGCCCTGACCACAAACGTATTCCAAGGACCCACCTTCGACGAAGACCCGAAGGGCATCCGTCTGTCCCATGCCCTCTATGCTGCATCAGGTTCCTTTGATTCAAGCGCTTCAATGCGCATGGCCGTTATTGCCACCACATGGGCCGAGTTCAACAAGCGAGTTGAATTGGCCCTCAAGGCTATGGACGATGAAGACAAGTGGGGTTTCCTACAAGCACAAGGCGTTTTGATCACCAAAGACGCTCCGCTTCACGCTAAAGCCAAGGTTGCCCACATGTACCCAGGGCAAGGCAGTCAATACGTCGGCATGACCCACGATTTGCATCAACGCTACACCGCTGTTCAACATGTTTGGGCCAAGGCTGATGAGACCATGACTGAGGTCCTTGAGGGTGAAACCCTGTCAAGTTTCGTGCTTCGCTCAAACCTCTCAAAAGAAGAACAGGCAGAAGCCGAACACAAGCTGAAGCAGACCGAATACACTCAGCCTGCCATGTTGACCGCCGATCTGGCCATCGAGCGAGCGCTCAACGATCACGGCCTCCACCCCGATATGGTGGCTGGTCATTCACTTGGTGAGTACGCCGCATTGATGGCAGCAGGGATTTTGGATATGGACGGAGCACTTCGGGCTGCTGCCGCCCGTGGAACTGAAATGGGCGCTGTAGAAATTGATGATAAAGGCCTCATGGCAAGCGTGAGTGCGCCATATTCAGAGGTGAAAACAATCATCGAAGCAGTCGATGGTTATGTCATTGCAGCGAACAAAAACTCTCCAAAGATGACCGTCATCGCTGG
>DUKM01000091.1:0-1971 GCA_013329255.1 Candidatus Poseidoniaceae archaeon
CCTTTCTTGCCCTTTGGCAAGTCGAAGACTTCCTTGATTGTTGGTTCAAGGATGGCCTTCCAAACTCGGGCAGGGTTGACTGCCATGGTCACTTCAACGATGATTTCGTTTTCGTTTAGACCGGTTCCTGTTTGCCAAGAGTCTTCACCCATGTCGGCCAAGAACGGTAAGCAAATGTCTTGGATCGAGAGGCTGGTCATTGGGTCTGCATTGGTGAGAGCGGTGTAGGCTTCTCGCATCCGTCCGCGATCTGCACCGGAGGATCCAGTGATGTTGCGGAGTTTGTCGATTGAGGTTGGTACCAAGAAGCGGATGTCGGTGTAATAGACGAGCGGGTTGTCGTCTCGCGCACCGAAAATGTGCGAGTACGGTGCTGCATCCCCTGTTTCACCTAGATCTGCAAGCGGATACACCGTCTTGAGAGCGTTCGTTGCGATTGATTGCACGCATCGGCGCATCAATCGGTCTGGAGCTGCTGAGATGTCGTTGAAGGTTTGGATGTACTCATCCATGCTCATCACGTCATAGCCACGAACCGAAAGAATGGAGTGGACGTTTGGCCCAACTTGTTTCTTTTGGCCATCGTGGAAGTCGGCTTGACTGATCCAACGTGAGCCTTGGGCAACATCGCTTGCGGCCACAAGGTCAGCGTAAGCCTTGAATCGGCGAGTGACCCGGTTCATGAAATCAGCTTGGTCGAGTTTGGTGAACACGGTTGCCTCGTAATTTGACTTGAGGGCGTGATCGGCGACTTGGCTTGCGTTGACACAGGTCAACAAATTGCCTTGGTCACGTGGGTAAAGGAGCAGGCGTCGGCGCTTTGCTCCGCCACCGAGACCACCAATCCAAGGATCGGTGAGCATGTAGCCAAGGGATGCGCACACCTCGAACAAACGAGCGTACTTGTCTTCGTCGCTGGCGCTTGCAATCCATTCATCCAATCCAGGTTCAATGCAGTGGAATTCGAGTGGGACCATTTCTGAGCCGGCTCCGAACATCTGTCGGACCGTGGAGGAACTCATCATGCCCATGAGGCTGTAAAGCGAAGTCTTCCCTGTGGTCATGAAGACATCGGTAATGCCTTCTTCTCCGAACGAGAGGCGGCGGTCCGGGAGGTTCACAAGCAGGTTGAATGCGGTTGGTGACTCTCGGTTTCCGTTGACTGCAGGCCAAATCCATGTCCCTGGCCTTGTCATAATGTAGCCGCTAGCGTCTTTTCCGAACCCGGCTGGCGAGTATCGGGTCCATCCAAGTCGGTTGTTGAATGAAACACCTCGGTGCATCAACGATGGGTAAAAGCACGTGTCGAGTGGGTCGGAGTCAGGAACTACGCCACGGTGGCCGAGGCCCCAGAGGATTGGTTCCCATTCAGGCTCTTCGCCCTCTGCTGCACCAAGGAATGGATGGTCGACGCCAGGCCCGTCCCCAGTGAGGAAAGATCCTCCCATGCGCTCTTCGTCTCCAGTGGAGCAGAAAAACAATGTTTGTGTCGTCGAGAGTTGTTTTGGAGTCCACATGTTCGCATTGATGATTGTCTTTTGCTTGAGGAATTCCGAAACGTTAGAGATACGTCGCTCGAACTTGAATCGCTCTGCTTCAATCCATGAAGATCCGAGAATGAGGTTTGTGTTGAGCAAACGAGCACGTGCTGGGCCGATGTACCGCACCCTGGGGTCGGTTTTCGAACTGTCTGTGCCGGGCAATTCTTCCCAAGGACCGCGGCGTGGAATGTACTTCAGGAAGGCTTCGTGATCGAATTCGTCGACTTGAGCCTTCGAGACTGCTTCTTCGACGATGTCCATCAATTTCACATAGGACTCGCTTGGTCGCATTTGTTTGGTTTCAGCGTAAGTTTTGTTTGATACAGATCGATGTTCCCACATATTTTCACCTCAGAATTTTTGTCGCTGTCCTTCTTCTTCCGACGGTTCAGCGCTTTCGTCGTTTTCTTCATCGCCTTCTACGGCTTCC
>DUKM01000091.1:2348-2934 GCA_013329255.1 Candidatus Poseidoniaceae archaeon
GCTTCGTGCTCTGCCTCTTCCTTCTCCTGCGCTACAATTTCTTTGGCAAGTTTTTCAGCAGATTCTTGGATTTCGTCTTCCTTCACTGCAGAGATGATGAGTGCCGCTGTGGCCTGCATCGATGCATCAACGTATGGAGCGGCCCTGTAGAAGTATTGAATCATTGAGCCGACGGTTCCGAAAACAGCACCGAGGCCGATGATCCAGCCGTTGTTGATGTTTTGAACGCTGTCAGGGTTGTTGTAGAGTTCTGAGGCCGGTATGCCGGTTGCAGGAGGCCACCAGGTGGCGCCGCTTGCGTTGGTAAGAACTTCGATTGTTGCCCAAACAGCATAGATAATCATGAGAATGGAGACCCAACTCATTATCATTCGGTTTTCCAACAGAAACTTCACGAGCGCTCGGCCATCGTGAGATGCCGTACTTTTTTCCGTGGTCATGGACCATTTTCCCAACTCATCATACTTAACAAACGGCCCTATATTTTTCTACGGGCCGCGGTTTGATTGTCTTACAAGAAGGGGTACTGGGGTGAAAATCACCGCCGGTTTTTCTTCCCCTTGGGTTTCCGGGGGTTTTGACCCCG
>DUKM01000091.1:3323-4134 GCA_013329255.1 Candidatus Poseidoniaceae archaeon
CGTTTGCCAGCGAATCGGGCATCTCATCGAAGGATTCGATGTTGAGGTGGAGTCCACCGAGTTCTTCTTGGAGTTGACGAACGTTCTCCCCACCCTTGCCAATCAGGGTTGAAATCATGTTTTGTGGAGCGTAAATTGTCGCGCTTGATTCCCCTTTGAACTGAACCTTACACTCAACACCCACCCATTGTTGGATGATGTGGATGAGTTGGTCTCTAGCAAGCGTCTTCATCGGTGAAAGTGCTGTTGCTTGACGCCCTTCCACTGGTACAACCGCAATTTCTGAGCCAAAGGCAAACATTTCGTGGGTGATCTTCCCGCTTGGAAATTCAACCACTTCGATCACAGGGCGGGCGAGTTCCTCTTGCATGCCAGTCGGTGGTTTAACGGTCATTCGAAGTTCCATGACCTGTTCAATTTGTCCGGCTTCGACGTGAATGATGGTGTCGAGAACTTGGCTCACGAGCCCAAGTTCGACCTTTCCAATCAAACGCTGAATGGCTTCGAGCGCCGAGTTGGCGTGCGTAACGCCCAAAAGCCCAACACCTGCGAGTCGAACATCGGCAAAAATTTCGAAATCTCTGGCTCGGCGAACTTCATCGAAGATGACGAAATCAGGTCGTACGAGGAAGATAATCTCGGCAGTCTTTTCCAAGTCGCCTTCCAATGGAGCGTATTGGGTGATTCGGTCAGCCAATTGTAAATCACGGGGCGCTTCCATTGTCTTAACCATCGCACCAACGTCGGTATCGAGGTATTCCGCAATGGCTTGCGCAAGAGTGGTTTTTCCTGAACCCGGGCGGCCACAAAT
>DUKM01000070.1:0-2002 GCA_013329255.1 Candidatus Poseidoniaceae archaeon
GATTCTCGCAAACGCCCACTGGCCCCTCTCTTTGGCATGCTGGCTGCAGCTTCAATCGGTCTGTTCACCACAATCGTCTTGCTCAACCAAGGGGATTTGTTGATGGAGAACAACGGCTCGGTGCAGGCTCAAATTTTCTACAACATTGTTCATCTGCTCGTCTCTACTGGTGCCATTTTGTTGGCTCTTGGGTTGGCGCTTGGTACCACATTCTCCACGATTACTGCTCAGAAAGCACGCAGAACAGTCTTTGAAGAAGAGTAATTCTTGCTCGGCAAAGCGAAAACCACCTCCGTTGATTTCATAAGGAGGAGGTGAGTGGGCGAGTTCAGCAGGTGTTTCTATGTCAAAGGGTACTCCATCCATGGGTAAGCGTCAGAAGACAACCCACATTCGTTGCCGACGCTGCGGACGCAGCGCATACCACAAGCAAAAGTCCGTTTGTGCGTCCTGTGGCTACGGTGAAACATCAACAATGCGCAAACACAGCTGGGCAAAGAAGTCCCATCGCCCGAAGGCTTGAGTGATTTTACACTCTTCGAGAAGCGGAATGGCTACAAAGCGCCTTGATTTAGTCGGGTTGAGGCAACAGCATGTGCGGCATCATTGGAATTGTTGGACGGAAAGACGTTCATGTGAACCAGTTGATCTATGACGGCCTTACTGTGCTTCAACATCGTGGCCAAGACGCCGCTGGAATCATGACTGAAGTTGACGGTCAATTCCGACTTCGAAAATCAAACGGACTTGTTTCTGACATCTTCTACACGCGCCACATGCGCCGGCTGCAAGGCCACATCGGCATCGGCCACGTTCGCTACCCAACAGCAGGTTCCTCCTCTCGCGCAGAAGCTCAACCGTTCTACGTCAATTCGCCCTACGGGTTGAGCCTTGCTCACAATGGTAATCTGACCAATGCAGCGGAACTCAAAACCCTCCTCACCGATCGCCATCACCGTCACATGAACACGAGCAGCGATTCAGAACTTCTGCTCAACATGTTGGCTGTCGAACTCGACCAACGTTCAACAAATATGTCCATCGATGGGCAACCACATCTGGACATTGAAACCGTTTTCGGAGCAGTAAAAGGCGTCCATGAAGCCGTCATAGGGTCCTATGCATGCGTTTCTATGCTCTCTGGGTACGGTTTGTTGGCCTTCCGGGATCCTCACGGCATTCGGCCGATGGTGTTCGGAAAGCGCGAGGTTGGAGACGTAACAGAATGGATGGTCGCAAGTGAATCAGTTGCTATTACTGCGTTAGGCTTCGATGTGGTTAGAGATGTTGCACCTGGCGAAGCGGTGTTCATTTCCAACTCAGGTCACCTCTTTGCCCGGCAGTGCGCTGAACCAGTCGAGGCTGCCCCGTGCGTCTTTGAGTACGTTTATTTTGCTCGTCCAGACTCTGTGATCGATGGGATTTCGGTGTATAATGCTCGACTCAGTCAAGGCAAGCGCCTCGCTGAACGAATATTGGAATCATGGCCCGATCACGATATCGATGCGGTCATCCCAGTCCCAGATTCTGGCCGGATCGCGGCTCTTCAGATGGCAGAAACGCTACAAGTCAATTACCGGGAAGGCTTTGTCAAGAACCGCTACGTTGGCCGAACTTTCATCATGCCAGGCCAAGCCTTGAGGGAAAAATCAGTGCGTCGTAAATTGAATGCGATTGAACATGAGTTCTCTGGAAAAAACATCCTTCTTGTCGATGATTCAATCGTCCGTGGAACCACGAGCGCCCAAATTATCGAAATGGCCCGTGATGTCGGTGCTGCAAAGGTGTATTTCGCATCAGCCGCTCCTCCAGTGCGCCATCCAAACGTCTACGGAATTGATATGCCTGCGGTCACAGAGTTCATTGCAAATGGAAAAACAATCGATGAAATCAACGACATCATTGGAAGCGATCGACTGTTCTATCAATCACTCGACGACCTTGTGGAAGCGACTAAAATTGGAGATGCCCCTCCAAAGCGATTTGACACAAGTTGCTTCAG
>DUKM01000070.1:2392-5615 GCA_013329255.1 Candidatus Poseidoniaceae archaeon
AAACACGAATCATCAGAAGACGATGAAGTGATTGACATGCATAACGACGGTTCCTGAGGCCTTGTGTTCTCTTGGGATTCCTGAATCATTCTGTTCACCAAGGTGTGAATTTTAGAGGAATGATTTTACCGCTCAAAAAAGGGATGGGGTTAATTGGCATTAGCCTGTGAACATGGCCATGCTCAACACCCGCTTGGCGCAAATAGCGTTTCAACCAGAGCGGAAGGTAACGCAGTTGTGCTTATCAGGCGACGGTTCAAGTCTAGCGTGGGCTGAACAGGGAGGTCAGCTTATGCTCGTCTCCATTGAAGGGGCCAAACCGGCTGAACAACAAACTCCTTGGCAACCCCCAGGCTCAATTGTAGGTTTATGCAATCGTGGACGCCGTTTCTTTGCCCTTGATGATGTTGAGGGGCTTTCCTGTTTGAATTTAGACGGGACTGTCGCATGGCATGCGGAAATTCTTGGTGGTGGTTACTCCCTTCACAAAGGGCCTCATGACATGGCCGTGATCGATGCACTTGGCCGCTTGCATAGAATTGGCTATGATGGAGGCATCACCAACCTATCCTCAACATTTGAACATATTTTGAAGGCTGTATTTGTCGGTGAACATCTTGTTCTCGCACATGAGGATGGCACCGTTCAAGCCCTCTCAGGTTCCACAGTGGCTTGGACCCGCAAAGCGCGAGGCGATGTCGGTGAAGCCATCACGGCGCTTGGTTTCGATGGCGCAGGTCATTTGGTCCTCGGACGAGAAGGTTACGCCCTCGTTGATGGCGATGAGGAAGCGTTGGAGATGGAAACATGGTGCCTCAAGGGCCAAGGTTTGCTCCACAGAAGCGACTTGAAAACAAGGTTAACGCACACTGCAGCAAGTTCAGACGGCCTTATTTGTGGATTTGAAGACGGGCTTGTAACCTCTTATTCGGCAGGCGAACACACCGAAATTATACGGACAAATTACGCAGTGCAATCTTTGATGGTGCGGAAGGAACAAGTTGTGGTTTCCTCATGGTTCTACCTCTTCGGCCTGACGGCCAGTGGAACATCTTGGAAGATGGAGCATCAAGGCATGCCGACCTTGCTGGCGTCATCCACCGATGGCAGCGTTTGTTACTTTGCGGGAGAGGATCAAAACGATTGGACCGACCCAGAACCAATCGGTTCTTTCTCCATGAACGGTTCGCTGATTGAAACTGAAGCTTCAGAATTGAACGCTTGGTTCCAGGAGGGAGCCAACGAAGAACAACTCTCTGCTGAAGAAATCTATAGAGAGGACGACTCAGTTCAAAATCTTCTGACTGAGGAAGAACGAGATCTCTTGAACAAGCCCGTTGAGCACGGGCTGGATTTGCTCCAAGAAGCATTGGGTGGAGTTGTTGAAGATTCAGCCGAAGAGCATTCCACCCTTGGAACGTTGAACATGAATACAGAACTTTTGCTTGAAGCGCTTGACGATGAGATGTCAAACATGGCCATGATGCCTGATGAAGACCTGTTCGATGCGTTGAATGAAGAGGTACTGGCACCGGTTCCCCCCGTCCCTCGAGCGGGTGAGGATCGTGAAATCACCTGCGATGAAGATGGGACTGCAGTGGTTGTTCTTGACGGTCTGCATTCAGAAGATGCACAGAATCGTATCGTCATGTGGTCTTGGGTTGATTCCACTGGGAAGGAAATAGCCACCCAACCACAGGTAAAGGTTCGACTCTCGGCAGGCGTCCATCGGTTTGAACTGAGAATTTGTGACAGCGACGGGCAATGGTCCAGTGATTCCATACAATTGAGCCTCAAGCGGGCTTAGGCTCATCAAGGGGTGCGTTGTGGCCAAGGCATGGCCGTCCTCGACCCGTGGGTTGAATGCTTCTTTGTGGGTGCTCTTCAGATGCGCTGCTCGGTGGTTACCGACCGAACCACTGGCGACACGATAATCATCGATGGAGGGAGCGAGCCTCAGCGACTCATTTCGTGGATTGACCATTTCGAAGGGCGTGGGCCTGACTGGTCGAATGGACCACACGATCAAGCCACAGCCGATGACGAAGGCCTCGGACCAAGAAAAGTCGTTGCTCTCGTCAACACTCACGCTCATTTCGATCACAGCGGTCATATTCCTGATCTTCTAGGGCACTATCCGGTGAAATGGTACCTGCACCCCGATGACACTTACCTCCAGTCTCTGGCTCAGTCTTCAGCGCAACGTTGGGGCTTTGATGCACCGACACCAGCCATTGCAGACGAACCCCTCATCTCGGGCCAGACAATGGATTTTGGAGCCTTGTCGTTGTCCATTCTTCACACACCCGGCCATACCCTCGGAGGCTGTTGCCTCAAGTTGATTGTGACCGATGGAGCAGATCATCTGTTTGTGGGTGATACTTTGTTTGCTGGTTCTGTTGGTCGCACGGATCTTCCAGACACTGGCGGGGATTTTGATGTGTTAGCCGCCTCCATTCACAACCAGTTATGGCCACTTGATGGAGACACAATCGTTTACCCTGGTCATGGACCACTCACTACGATTGGCCATGAGCGGGCAACAAACCCCTTCGTTGGTGAAGGGGCTGGCCCCGGCGGTCTCTATGGGCGAGGAAAGTACGCTTGATCAGGCCATCATGCCTGAAAGCGTGGATTGGAGCACTGGAAGTGCTTCTTCCCAAGTCGCAACAATGCCGTAATCAGCGTGTTGGAAGATTGGTGCGTCAGCATCTTTGTTGATGGCAACGATGTACTTCGAAGAGCGCATACCTGCAAGGTGCTGAATGGCTCCAGAAATTCCAACTGCAATGTAGAGGTTAGGATTAACGGTCTTTCCAGTCTGACCCACTTGCATTGAGTGAGGGATTGCTTCCCATGTATCAACGGCAGCACGGGAGGCTCCAACAGCGGCGCCGATGGTGTCTGCAATGGCTTCAAGATGAACGAAGTTGTCTGGGGAACCCATGCCTCTTCCTCCTGAAATGATGACGTTAGCCTCTGCCACATCAAGACGCTTCGATGCACGTGCCATGAATTCTTGAACAGCCGTAGCCATGTTTCCAGTGGTATCAACCACAGAAACTTCGTTTGAGCCACCGGCATCGGCTGCATCGAACACATTTGCTCGAACGCTCACAACAGCTGGTCCAGAGAGAGCCACGGTTTGCATGGCCTTCCCGGAGTAAACGGGGGAAGTCAATTGATTTCCATCGATAGCAACGACATCTTGGACGACGGACAA
>DUKM01000070.1:5945-6860 GCA_013329255.1 Candidatus Poseidoniaceae archaeon
GCAAGTCGAGCGGCGAGGTCCTTTGATTGAGGGGTTGCAGCAGTAATGATCGTTCCAGCGGGTGCGATTGCATCAATGGCTGAAGCCCAACCAGCAGCATCGTAATGTGCGAATGCTTCAGATTTAGCAGCGATTACCTTGCTTGCGCCCGAAATGGTAGCAGCGGCATCAGCAACGCTTGCGTCGGTGCAGGGGACGATGATGATGGGTGAGCCACCAAGCGCTAGAGCAGCGGTGACGAGTTCAGAAGTTGTTGCGTGGATGGTTCCTTTTGCGATTTCAGCAATTACAATGGTTTCAGTCATGTTGTTCACCTCAGATTACGTTGGCTTCATCCCGAAGAAGACGGGCGACTTCAGCAGCGGCAGCGCCACCTTCGTAGGATTTACCTGCAGGCTTCGCAGGTGGCATGCTGTGGGAAACAACGGCCACGCTGGAGGCTTGAACTGAAATTGATTTGACATCAACCTTGGCTTTCTTGGCTTGCATGATGCCTTTGACGTTTGGCTTTCGTACCTTGATGTTGCCTTTGTCACAAGAAATAACTGCAGGCATGGAAACGGAAATACGAGCGTTGCCACCCTCGCTTGGTGCCACGACGGTGATGCCACCATCGAAGGCCACGGATGTAACGTTTGAGACTGAAGCCCAGCCCAAACGCTCAGCAATCCCAGGACCAGTTGACCCAGCGCCACTGTCTGCTGCGGACTTGCCACAATAAATCACTTCAGCACCGAGTTCGCTCAGTACCGAGGTGATTGCGGTTTGAAGCGCATTCGAGTCAAGTTCAGCCTCACTATCAATTCGAACAATGTGATCGACACCGATGGCCTTTGCGTCCTTGAGGACCTTGTCTGCTCCAGCTCCGCCAAGCGTGAGTGCCGTAACTTCGCCTCCAGTTGCCTCGCGGTGTTG
>DUKM01000070.1:7227-7697 GCA_013329255.1 Candidatus Poseidoniaceae archaeon
GAAAGGTCAACTCTGTCGCCTGAAACGACGATTTTAGCGTTGGTGTCTGGGACTTGTTTAACGAGAACGACGATGTTTGCCATGGGGTACACGCTCCTCCTCTGTGAGGGGACAGTTGGTTCGAAACGAAAGGGATTGATGAACCTTAGCCCAACTTCAACTACTCAATCTTGCTTGAAAGTTCTACTTTTCAATCGAAACAATTGAAAGCCGTCGGATGTGACAAGAACTTCCATGTCGCCAAGAGTCCCCACTGAACCAACCCAAGAAGAACAACGACTGCTTGCCGCTTGGCGGACCTTTTTTGAAGCAAACTGTAAGGCCGACTTTGCCGCATTGGCTTCGATTGACGACAGTGTTTGGGGTTTTGAAATTCAATGGGAGCAATTGGAAAAGCACGAGGGTCTTGGCCTTGCTTTCATGAGCAACATGTCGACATGCCTCGCTTCGGGAACCATCGTTCTTGAAGA
>DUKM01000070.1:8116-9722 GCA_013329255.1 Candidatus Poseidoniaceae archaeon
TTTTTGCGCTTTGATGCGGTTGTCCACAGCACAAGCCGAGCCATGGGCTGGCTAAAGCGCGCCGCATACGCCTGCCGAGAATGCAAGCATGAATGGGTTGAGCATGAACAGTTGGCGCGAGCTCGCAAGAAATTGGAGACATGCCCGATGTGCTTGAAGAACGCCATCGCCATCCTAGATGCAGGCGGAAAGCGTGAAGACCTCCCAGACCCTCGAAACTTCAGCATGGACCTTGAGCGAAACTATTACGAAGATGTCCAATACATGGAACTCTTTGATCCAACGAGCCTTCAAAGCGATGACCTGCCCGAAGATGTGCCGACCATCATGGCCATTCTTTCTGAGGAATACGTCAACCAATTCCAACCTGGACAATGCCTGACCGTCAACGCTACGGTTGGGATTGACCATCTGCCATCCCGTGATTACATCCGTGACACTCGACGAATTCTTCGCCTTGATGTGCACAGCATCGAGGAAGGTTTCTCGCTTCACGAAGATTGAATCACTTAGCCAAGCGAGTCACTGCGTCAAGGGTTTCAGGTTTGGCTTCAAAATGGGCAGCAACGCCTTCAAGCCCCCGGCTTATGCCAGCAGCAACGCCAAGTTTTGCATCCAATGGGTGCAGGGTGCCGTCGCTCACTGCGGCTTTGAAGGCCGCTAAATCTGTCCATGTGGATGGTTCACCAAACTTTGGGTTTGGTGTTACGACAATTTCGCCCCATTCGGGAAGCACCACATGTTCAGCCAGTTCGTAAACTGGGGAGTGTTGATCTGCGGGGTCCAGGTAGGCGTGCTTTTTCATTTTATTACGAAGGATATTTTCTGCATCGTGGAGCAAGATTGCGCCAGACGGATCCGACTTGCTCATTTTATGATCGAAACTTTCCATTCGAGTTCCAGTTGCCTTGAGCGATGAGATGATTGGCGTGTGGAGGCAAGTCGCCTTTTCCCATCCCCACTTTGCCGCAACGTCGCGCATAAACATGTGGGCCTTTCTTTGGTCCATTCCACCCAGCGCAACATCAATCTTGAGTTCAAAAATATCGCTTGCTTGCATTGCAGGGTAGTAGAACTTGGAGAGGTCGTGGTCAGAGGACGCTTCATCGCGCCCCATAATAGTGAATGTTTTGCGAACCATAGCGAGGGTTGCACCCTTGGAACACCGAAGCACTCGAGCCCAGTAATCACCACTGTCCATCAATTCAGAAGCCCATAGGAATCTGAGTTGGCCAGGCCCATCACCTTCCTCAGGGTGGCCAAGCAAGGCTCTGAATGTCTCTTCCATGTATGTAGCCGTGGTTTGAATGTCCGCCATGACGCCGTTGAACTTGTCGTTGACCCAAGCGTGCCAATCGGCAAGGAAAATCAAGACGTTCGCATCCGCTTCTAGCATTCTCCGTAATTGCAGCGAGAGGACCTTCCATCCAATGTGGGCCTTCCCTGAGGGTTCGAACCCGACATAGCAACGAATCGTACCATCGCCACCGAGGCTTGTTTCATCAGCAAGGCAATCCACCAGGTGGGATATACCGACGGTTTCATCGACGCTACCAACCATCAACGACAAGCGTTGTTGTGATGCATCATCCAGTTCAGAAATCCT
>DUKM01000070.1:10097-13700 GCA_013329255.1 Candidatus Poseidoniaceae archaeon
ATCAAAGTAAGTCGTTGAGTTTCTTGACTTTGCCTTCGGAAGGAGGCGTTCCTGCATCGATCATTGATTGAAGTTCTGCGATCATTGCGTGAGCTTGGTCGGCTGTCTCTTGAGTGATGCTTTTGCTCATCTCCATGGACTTGTGAGCCATCTTGATGGCGGACCTTGCCTTTGAAAACTTCTTTCCTTCCTCTTTGGCCTTGTCCCCGCGCTGTTTTGGAGAGTATCCTGTGGCTTCATCCAAGAAGGTGGAGTACCTTTTGCGAGATTCCATGGCCTTTTCTCTTCCACCATCGCTGGCAAGGAAGGCTGAGAGGTCTGACCCTTTGAGTTGTTCAACTTCCAAAGCGAGTTTTCCATCGCTGCCGAATTCTCCGCTGATGCGGGTCAGAATGCCGTATTGACCGGTGAACAAACCTTCAGCATCGACTTGTAAGTCATCGAAATACTGCGCTGCCAACTTTGCTAGTCCAGCGTTGCCGCCCATTTTCTTTTCTAAACCGCGCTTAACTGCGAATCGCTCCATGCTCCGTCCAAACCGCTCTTGAACATAAGGCTCACCGTGCAGAGGTGAGCCAGTTGAGGGTTGAAGCGTTGATTTTCACAGTCGGAGGGGTTTTGTTCTGTTGGGGGGTGGCTTGGCCATGCGAAGGTCAATGCTTGTTCTTGGTGTTTTGATGTTGATGCTTCTCCAAAGCGTTCCTGCGGAATCGGAATCTTTGATTCAACTCAAACTCGAAGACACACTGGAAGACAACGATTTGGGTCTGCACGCCGGAGCGCTTTCTCCCGACGGCCTCTGGGTTCTCATCGCGGGTGAAGACGGCTATGCTCGTCTGCTTTCTGCCGATGACGCAGGTGACCGCAGCGGGGATGTGGAATTGAATTCTGGTCGTAATCAAGCCTTCCAAGACCTCGCTTGGCACCCACGTGGCAACACCGCTTTGATGGCGGGTGATTTTGGCATGGCCATGCGTTATGATTCAGAAGATTACAGCATCGGGCCCGTGAATGGAACGGGCGCTATCTTCGGGCTTGATCTTACTTCGGTCGAATGGCGGCCAGCAGGAGATTATGCCTACTTTGGTGCGGTTGATGGAAGCATCTGGCAATTTTCGGAAGGAACGGGTTTCATCCAACTTGAAGGAACACGAACTTCTGAAATAACCGATATTGCTTGTCATCGGCAAGAAAACATCTGCATTGTCGCAACGCTCAGCAATGGCCTTGCAGTCATCTCTCAAACCCATGAAGTCACCTACCTCTCAGGCACCAGCCCCCAAACATGGATCGGTGTTGATTGTGCTGACCCCACCCTCAATGAATGCGTTGGTTTTGCAAGCGGCCTCAAAACCCAAGCCATACGACTTGACATCGTAGACCCAAGTCAATCCACGACGGAGAACTTGATGCAATTTGGTACGCTTTCGGGGGATTTCACAACCGTTTCAAGAGGGTATGATGGAAGCACATTGATCCACATGGCTCCATTTGCAACCGTCCGCCAACAGCCGCTCATATCGGAAGCCTACGTACAAATCGTAGCAGAGGACGCAGCGGCATGGGATCCTGCGGTGTCCAGCCGATCGATTGCCTTTGTTTGGGAAAATGATCAGCGTGAAGGGTTCATCATCACCTCTTTTGGTAACATTGTCTCCTTCATGCCTGAACCTCCCGTTGAAGTCGATAACAGCATCATGACGGTTGCCGTGTTGGCTGCGGTCGTCGTAGCGGTTCCGGGAACCATCCTCGGGCTGATTTACATGAACAGCAAAACGCTGCAGGGATGGTACATGGCGTGGCGAAAACGTTCCAGGTCTTGATTCGCTTCAAAGACCCTCAGCGAGGGTTAGGTTCTTGAAGCGCCTCTGTTCACCAAGTTTTGAGAGGGTCCTATGGAACCATACGAAGGCGTCGACTTTTACGATATTGAAAGTCTCTTGACCGAAGAAGAAATTATGATCCGCGACATGGTTCGTGAATGGGTGGATGAAGAAGTTCTTCCCAAGATTGAAGACGCATGTGAAAAAGGGATTTTCCTCGATGAATGGCGCGTTGCACTCGGTGAAATGGGCGTACTTGGCGCTCCACTCAAAGGCTACGGCTGCCCGGGGCTTTCCTATGTGGCCTACGGCCTCATCTGTCAAGAATTAGAGCGAGGCGACTCAGGACTACGCTCGTTTGCATCCGTTCAAGGCTCCCTTGCCATGTACCCAATCTGGGACTTTGGCTCAGAAGAACAGAAAAATTACTACCTCCCAAAAATGACCTCCGGTGAATGGATTGGTTGCTTCGGATTAACCGAACCTGACTACGGATCAAATCCTGGTGACATGATTACCAAGGCTGAAGACATGGGCGACCATTACCTCCTCAACGGAGCGAAAATGTGGATCACAAACGGAACCATCGCTGATGTCGCTGTTGTCTGGGCCAAACTGGACGGCGTCATTCGTGGATTCATTGTTGAGAAAGATGATGAAGGATTCTCCGCCCCCGAAATGAAGGGCAAGCATTCCCTCAAGGCCTCGGTCACAAGCGAACTTGTGTTCCAAGACTGCAAGATTCCAAAGGACCGAATGCTACCAGATGTCAAAGGTCTGCGAGGCCCATTCTCGTGCCTCAATAACGCACGGTTTGGTATCTCTTGGGGTGCACTCGGAGCGGCAATGTCGTGCTTCCACAGCGCAAAGACCTACGCTCTTTCCCGCATTCAATTCGATCACCCGATTGCGTCCTACCAACTGGTTCAAAACAAACTTGCATGGATGCTGAGAGAAATCACCAAGGGGCAACTGCTTGCCTATCACCTCGGTCGAAAGAAAGACGAAGGCACCTGGTTTCCCGAACAAATTTCGCTCGCCAAGATGAACAACGTTGACATCGCTCTCGAGATTGCCCGTGTCGCCCGTGATATCCACGGCGCCAACGGCATCCTAGACGAATACCCAGTCATGCGTCACATGGCAAATTTGGAATCAGTGAAAACCTACGAAGGTACTCACGATATTCACAACTTGATCATTGGACGCTATATCACTGGTATTCAAGCGTTCACCCGAACAGTTTGAGCACCACTCGGCTGTACAACTCCGATTTTGGCTTACCCCATTCAACGGAGCAAAATCGCTAGACTGTTCGCAACTGCGTTTGCTTCAAGTAGAAAAATCCGAATCGGTTGTTGCCGAATTGGTGCTAACGGTTCGATCAGACTGCAGGAAGCAATCCAATTCGTGCAAGGCCGCCCCAAAGCGGGTCGAGGAAGGCGGGGAGCAGTCGATGGCGCATGTAAACCGCAGCAGCGAGTGAAATCTTCTGCACCTTGTTGAGCTTGACACGTTGGGTGAACACGTCACCTTGTTGCTTCTCGATTTGGCGAAGGATTTTGTCATAAAAGGCAATCATTGCAGCCGGGGAATACCGTGTGCGACGAGGCAACAGCGGCAAGAGTTGACGCGCTTCTTCGAGGTATGTACGGGCTCTGCGGGCGTAGTCCCTGCAGTAAGGTTCCCATTGTTTGTTGAGAACCACTTGTTCACCAAGTTCTGGTTCAGTGATGCCATTGGATTCAAGTTCGTCCAGTGGCAAGTAGACTCGGTCGCG